>DATLIR010000341.1:0-3810 GCA_035539315.1 Casimicrobiaceae bacterium | reverse complement strand
CCTGATGTGCGGCATCGTCGGCGCGGTCAGCCCGCGCAACGTGGTACCGATCCTCGTCGAGGGGCTCAAGCGCCTCGAGTACCGCGGCTACGACAGCTGCGGCGTGGCGGTCTTCCAGGACGGGGCGCTGAGGCGTTCGCGCAGCACCGAGCGCGTCGCCGAGCTCGACGCGCTGGTGCATCGCGACGGCGTGGCGGGCGGCACCGGCATCGCGCACACGCGATGGGCGACGCACGGCGCGCCGGCGGTGCACAACGCGCATCCGCACTTCTCGCACGGCACCGGGCCCGACGCGACCGGCAAGCGCCCCGGGCGCATCGCGCTCGTGCACAACGGCATCGTCGAGAACCACGAGGCGCTGCGCGACAAGCTGGAGGCGCGCGGCTACGCGTTCGCGAGCCAGACCGACACCGAGGTCATCGCGCACCTCGTCGATCTCCACTACGACGGCGATCTCTTCGAGGCGGTGAAGCGCGCGGCGCTCGAGTTGACCGGCGCGTACGCGATCGCGGTGTTCTGCCGCGACGAGCCGCATCGTGTCGTCGGTGCCCGGCTCGGCTCGCCGCTGGTGCTCGGGATCGGCGACGGCGAGACGTTCCTCGCCTCCGACGCGATGGCGCTCGCCGGAGTCACGGAGCGCATCGTCTACCTCGAGGAGGGCGACGTCGCCGACCTGCAGCTCGGCCGCCACTGGATCGAGCACCGCGTCGACGGCAGCGATCGCTGGCAGCGCGTCGACCGGGAGGTGCGCCGCGTAGCCGCCTGGACCGGCGCCACGCAGCTCGGTCCGTACCGCCATTACATGCAGAAGGAGATCTTCGAGCAGCCGCGCGCGATCGCCGACCCGCTCGAAGGCGTCGGGGGCGTGACGCCGGACCTCTTCGGCGACAAGGCGCACCGCGTGTTCCGCGAGGTGGACTCGGTGCTGATCCTCGCCTGCGGCACCAGCTACTACGCCGGGCTCACCGCCAAGGTGTGGCTCGAGGCGATCGCGCGCATCCCGACGCAGGTCGAGATCGCGAGCGAGTACCGCTACCGCGACAGCGTGCCGAACCCGAAGTCGCTGGTCGTGACGATCACGCAGAGCGGCGAGACCGCCGACACGCTCGCGGCGCTCAGGCACGCCCGCGCGCTCGGCATGGAGCACACGCTCACGATCTGCAACGTGGCGACCAGCGCGATGGTGCGCGAGTGCCTGCTCGCCTACGTGACGCGCGCGGGCGTCGAGATCGGCGTCGCGTCGACCAAGGCCTTCACGACGCAGCTCGCGGCGCTGTTCCTGCTCACGCTCGCGCTCGCGCAGGTGCGCGGCAGGCTCGACGAGGCGCGCGAGGAACAGTACCTGAAGGCGATGCGCCACCTTCCCGTCGCGCTGCAGGCGGCGCTCGCGCTCGAGCCGCAGATCATCGCGTGGGCGGAACGCTTCGCGTCGCGGCAGCACGCGCTGTTCCTCGGACGCGGGATGCACTACCCGATCGCGCTGGAAGGCGCGCTGAAGCTCAAGGAGATCAGCTACATCCACGCGGAGGCGTACCCGGCCGGCGAGCTCAAGCACGGCCCGCTCGCGCTGGTCGACGCTGCGATGCCCGTCGTGGCCATCGCGCCCAACGACGCGCTGCTCGAGAAGCTCAAGAGCAACCTGCAGGAGGTGCGCGCGCGCGGCGGCGAGCTCTACGTCGTCGCCGACCGCGACAGCGCGATCCGGGCGGGGGACGGCATCCACGTGATCCGGCTGCCCGAGCACGCCGGCGCGCTGTCGCCGATCGTGCACGTCGTGCCGTTGCAGCTCCTCGCCTACCACGCCGCCGTCATTCGCGGCACCGACGTCGACAAGCCGCGCAACCTGGCGAAGAGCGTGACAGTGGAGTAGCAGGCGGCGCGAGGCTCGTCGCGAGGACCAGCTTCTCCGCGCGCATCCGGCTAGGCACGGGCAGCGCGCACGCACGGTGCTAGCATGGGTGCGCGGCCGTTCGTCGCGCGGGAGCTTTCCCATGGACCGCAGGAGGTTTGTTGCGCTGGCCGGAAGCGTGGTGCTGCCGCTGCCCGCCGGCGTGCAGGCCCAGCGACCGGGCACCATACGCCGCATCGGCGTCCTCACGGCATTTGCGCGCGCCGACGTCGAGATCTTGCTGGGGCTGCTGCGACCCGAGCTCGACAAGCTCGGTTGGACGGATGGCCGCAACATCGTGTTCCTGGAGCTGCGCACCGCGGAAGGCAGGAACGAGCGCCTGCCGTCGATGGCGGCCGAGCTCGTCGCACAAGGTCCCGATGTCGTTCTTGTCCAGAGCGTACCCGCCACTCGCGCGGCCATGCAGGCGACGAGGACGATCCCCATCGTCATGGTCTCGGCGGGGAACCCCGTCGAGTCCGGCCTCGTCGCGAATCTGGTCAAGCCGGGCGGCAATGTCACCGGCTCGAGCTACCTCGCGGACGAATCGGTCCTCAAGCTCCTGCAGCTGCTCAAGGAAGCCGTCTCCCGATTGCGGAGCGTCGCGGTCTTCGTCAACCCCAGCAACGACGCCGCGGTCACGCTGGTCAAGCGATTCCGGGTCGAGGTCGTGACACACGAAATGCGGGTGCAGGTCGTCGAGGTGACGGGCCCGGGCGATTTCGAGGCCGCGTTCGCGGCCATTCGCCGCGAGGGCACCGAGTCGATTTTGCTTCCCCCGGAACCGCTGATCCGCAATCACCGCGTTGAAATCTCGACGTTCGCCCAAGCCCATAGGCTGCCGATGGCCATCACGGGGAGCAGCCTCTATATGTCGGAGGGCGCGCTGATGACCTACGGGCCGACGACCGACCAGTACGCGCTCCTCACCGCGCGGTACGTCGATCGCATCCTGAGGGGCGCCAACCCCGGCGATCTTCCGGTCGAGCAGCCGTCGCGGTTCGAGCTCGCGGTCAATCTCAAGACGGCCCAGGCGATCGGCCTGACCCTTCCCGACGCACTGCTGCAGCGGGCGGACCGGATCATCCGCTGATCGAACGTTGCGATCTGTGCGGTCCGCCGACGCGCGACCGTCACTCCGGCTGGATCCCCGCGTCCTTCATGATCTTGTGCCACTTCATGGCTTCGCGCTGGACCATCGCGCCGAACTCGGGCGCCGGAGTCCAGCGCGCCTCGACGCCGTTGGCGACCATCTGCTGCTGGACCTCGGGCTTCTGCATCACCCTGGCGATCTCGGTCTGGAGGCGCGCGATCACGGCCGGCGGCGTGCCGTTCGGCACGAAGATGCCGAGCCAGCCGGTCGCGTCGAAGCCGGCGAACCCGGACTCCGCCACCGTCGGCACGTCGGGTAGCGCTGCGCTGCGTGTCGGCGAGGTCACCGCGAGGCCGCGGACCTTGCCGCCCTTGATGTGGGGAATTCCGGACGCGACCGACAGCGCGGCCAGCTGCACGTGGCCACCGAGCAGGTCGGTGATGGCCGGCGACGCGCCCTTGTACGGCACCTCGACCCACTTGAAGTTGCCGTTCTGCATCAGGAGGTCCACGGCGAGCTGCGGAAACGTGCCGTGGCCCGCGGTCCCGTAGTTGATGGGCGTCGAGCCCGACTTTGCCGCGGCGATGGCGTCGGCCAGCGTCTTCAAAGGCGAGTCGGCGCGCGTCATGATCAGCGACGGCGAGCTCGCGATCTGAATCACCGGCGTCAGGTCCCTGAGCGGATCGAGCGGCGGCGACTTCATCGTGGGCGCCGCGATGATCACGTTGTCGGCCTGCCCCATCACGATGTCGTAGCCTTCGGGCGACGCTTTCGCCGCCTCGGCGAGGCCGATCATTCCGGACGCCCCCGCCTTGTTCTCGACGACGAC
>DATLIR010000340.1:0-4954 GCA_035539315.1 Casimicrobiaceae bacterium | reverse complement strand
CATCGCCGGCGGCTGGCTCGTGTACGACTTCCTGTGCCGGATCCTCGTGGGACGAGAGAACGTCCTGGCCATCGCGATGCTGGTGCTCGTGATGGCTGCGGCGTGCGCGCTGTTCCATGTGTTCGGCGCCCGCGCGGCGTTCGTCCACGTCGGCGCGATGATCGGCACGATGATGGTGGCGAACGTGTTCTTCCACATCATCCCCGGGCAGAAGGCGATGGTCCGGGACATCCGCGCCGGACGCGAGCCCGACCGGACGCCGGGTATCGTCGGCAAGCAGCGGTCGGTGCACAACACCTACTTCACGCTGCCGGTGCTGTTCACGATGATCAGCAACCACTACGCGACGTTCACGGCGGCGACGCACGCCTGGCTAGTGCTGGTGGCGATCGCGCTCGCGGGTGTGTTCGTCCGGCTGTTCTTCACGTTCCGCCATCGCGGCGTCGTCCGCCCCTCGTTCTGGGCGCTCGCCCTCGCGCTGATGGCCGCGGTGTTCGTCTGGCTGTTGCCACGCGCGACGCCGGCCGGCGCAGGCGGCGCGCGCTTCGCCGACGTCCGCGCGATCGTCGACGCGCGCTGCGTGGCCTGCCACGCGCAGCATCCGACCTTCACCGGGTTCGCGTCGGCGCCGAAGAACGTCATGCTCGACACGCCCGAGCGCATCCTCGCGCAGGCGCAGCCGCTGCACCAGCAGACCGTCGTGCTGAAGGTGATGCCGATCGGCAACCTGACGGCGATGAGCGACGCCGAGCGCGCGACGATCGACGCCTGGTTCCGCGCCGGCGCTAAGGCCGACTAGGCCTGTTAGACCGCTGCGGGGGGCAGTCGCGCCCGTGTCGCGCTGACGGGCCCTGGGCTGCGTCGGCTACGCGTAGAGCGCGGCGAGGCGCGCGACCGATTCGAGCAGCGTGACCGCGCCGACGGCGGCCACCGCAGCCGCGATCACCCGCGCGACGCGGTCGTCCGCGTCGATGGCGTAGCGCACGTCGTGCAGCGCGACCCGTGGCAGGCGCACGTCCGTGGCTATCGCGGCGACTGCGGCGTCGTTCGCGGCCGGCGGCGCGGGGAGCGGCCGCCAGGCCGGCACGGTGGCCGGGGGGTTGCCAAGGTGGCCGGCCGGGCGTTCAATCGATAGCTGTATTGTCATGATTGGCCTCACGGGGACTTGCGTCCGATGGCGCGACTGTAGAGCGGGCGCACCCGAAGAACCAGCGATTTGTTTTCGCCCGACATGTGAGATGTATTGACATATGAACACCAACCCGCCCTCCCCCCGCCTCCCCGGCATGCAGGCGCTCCGCGCGTTCGAGGCGACCGCGCGCTTCCGGAGCCTCACACGAGCCGCCGAGTCGCTGCACCTGACGCACGGCGCGATCAGTCACCAGATCAAGGCGCTCGAGGACGAGCTCGGCGTTGCCCTCGTGGAGCGCGCCGGACGCGGCATCCGGCTGACCGACGCGGGCGAACGCCTCGCCTCGCGCGTGCGCGTCGCGTTCGACGAGCTCCACGCGGCATTGCGCGAAGCGCGCGATCGCGCCAACCCGCGGCGGCTGCGCATCACGACGATGCCGTCGTTCGCGGCGCGCTGGCTCCTGCCGCGAATCGGCCGCTTCATCAAGGCGCACCCGGACATCGACCTCGACGTCAGCGCCAGCGAAGCGGTCGTCGACCTGGCGCGCGACCAGATCGACGTCGCGATCCGCTACGGTCTCGGCCACTGGCCCGGCCTGCACGCCGATTTCCTCCAGGACGACGAGTTCTTCCCGGTCGCGAGCCCGCGCCTGGTCGGTTCCCGCTGGCCCCGGCGCCCCCACGACCTCGCGAACTTCACGCTCCTGCGCACCGACGACGAGCCGTGGCGTCCGTGGTTCGAGGCGGCCGGGCTCGACTGGCCGGAGCCCGACCGCGGGCCGATGTTCAACGATTCGTCCCACCTGACGCAGGCGGCGATTGCCGGCCAGGGCGTGGCGCTCGGCCGCCGCGTGCTGCTCGGCGACGACCTCGCCAACGGCCTCCTGGTGCGCCTCTCCGACATCGCGGTGCCCACCCCGCGCCAGTTCTGGTTCGTGTGCCTGCCCCGCGATGTGGGCGCGCCGAAGATCGTCGCGGTGCGCCAGTGGCTTCGCGAGGAGTTCGCGCGCGACGACGCGGCGCGCAGACCGCCGGGTGCACGCCGGCCCGGCCGGGCCGCCCGGAGCGTCAGGCGGTCGCGGTCGCGATGATGTGGGTTCCGGTTTCCACGTACCCAGGCGACTCTGCCGCCGCCAGCTCGAACGACAGCACGTTCGCCCAGACGTCCGGACGCGGCCGCGCCTCCGCGAGCAGGGGATCGTAGAGGTGGCCGATGCCGTGCGACGAGCACAGCCGGACGTCGCGGAACGCGTGACGGACCAGGAGCTGGGCGAGCTCCGACGCGCGAAACAGGTGGTGCGGGTGCACGGTGCCCGGGGCAGTCTCGGGCGTGACGTCTCCGGTGCGGATGATCTCGCGCATCTGCGACGCCGGCGCCTTGAGGAACGTCGCGTACCAGCGGTTGAAGGTGCCCCACATCGACATCACGCTCGCGAGCAGGGTCCCGCCCGGCTTCAGCACGCGGTGGCATTCGGCGAGCGCCGCATCCCGCCGCTCGAGCGCGTACGACAACGGCCCCCCGTAGGCGACCACGGCGTCGAACGACGCGTCGGCGAACTGCGGCATCGCGCAGATGTCCGCGCGCTCCCAGGACTCGACGGACGTCGCGTAACCGAGCGGGCCGGCATTGCGACGGTTGATGTCGAGCTGCACGCCCGAAAGATCGGCGACCACGACGCGCGCGCCGAGCGCGTGCAGCGACTGCGTGAAGCGCCCGCCGCCGGCGCCGATCTCGAGCACGCGTTGCCCCGAGGCGATGCGCCGGCGCAGCCAGGTCTCGTGGATGTGGAGACTGATCTCCTGGATCGGTGCGGCAGCGAGCCGCTCGAATTCGCCGTCGGCGAGCTCGTCGAAATAGGTCTCGACCAGCGCCGTGAAGCGGCTCGTGCCGCTCATCGAAGCATGGGCATGCGCACGCCGCACGCCTTCGCGACCTCGATCGCCTTCGCGTAGCCCGCGTCGGCGTGGCGCATGACGCCGGTCGCCGGGTCGTTCCAGAGCACGCGCTCGATGCGCCTGGCCGCGGCGTCGGTGCCGTCGCACACGATCACCACGCCCGCGTGCTGCGAGTAACCCATGCCGACGCCGCCGCCGTGGTGGATCGACACCCAGGTCGCGCCGCCCGCCGTATTGAGCAACGCGTTGAGGAGCGGCCAATCGGACACGGCGTCCGAGCCGTCCGCCATCGCCTCGGTCTCGCGATTGGGGCTCGCGACCGATCCGGTGTCGAGATGGTCGCGGCCGATCACGATCGGCGCCTTCAGCTCGCCGGTCGCCACCATCTCGTTGAACGCGAGGCCGGCACGGTGGCGCTCGCCCAGCCCCAGCCAGCAGATGCGCGCCGGCAGGCCCTGGAAGGCGATGCGCTCGCCGGCCATGTCGAGCCAGCGGTTGAGGTGCGCATCGTGCGGAAACAGCTCCTTCACCTTGCGATCGGTGCGGCGGATGTCGTCCGGATCGCCGGAGAGCGCGACCCAGCGGAACGGCCCCTTGCCTTCGCAGAACAGCGGCCGGATGTACGCGGGCACGAAGCCGGGGAACGCGAACGCGTCGGCCACGCCGGCGTCGTGCGCGACCTGCCGCAGGTTGTTGCCGTAGTCGAAGGTCGGCACGCCCTGGCGCTTGAACGCGAGCATCGCTTCGACGTGCACGGCGCACGATCGCTGCGCGGCGAGCGTCAGCGCGGCGTGCTGCGACGGATCCGCCTGCGCGGCCTGCCACCGCTCGACCGTCCAGCCGGCGGGCAGGTACCCGTTGACGAGGTCGTGCGCCGACGTCTGGTCGGTGACCATGTCGGGCCGCACGCCGCGGCGCACCAGCTCGGGCAGGATGTCCGCGGCGTTGCCGGCCAGGCCCACCGAGCGGGGCCGGCGCGCGGCGCACGCGGCGCGGATGCGCGCGAGCGCATCGTCGAGGTCGCGGGCCTCCTCGTCGAGGTAACGTGTCGCCAGGCGCATCGCGATGCGCGTGCGCTGGCATTCGATCGCGAGCATCGAGGCGCCGGCCATCGTCGCGGCGAGCGGCTGGGCGCCGCCCATGCCGCCGAGGCCGGCGGTCAGGATCCACTTGTCGGCCAGCATCCCGCCGTAGTGCTGGCGCCCGGCCTCGGCGAAGGTCTCGTAGGTGCCCTGCACGATGCCCTGCGAGCCGATGTAGATCCAGCTGCCCGCGGTCATCTGGCCGTACATCATGAGGCCCTTGCGGTCGAGCTCGTTGAAGTGCTCCCACGTCGCCCAGCGCGGCACCAGGTTCGAGTTCGCGAGTAGCACGCGCGGCGCGTCCGGGTGCGTGCGGAACACGCCGACCGGCTTGCCCGACTGGATCAGGAGCGACTCGTCGTCGCGCAGATCCTCGAGGGCCGCGAGGATGGCATCGAACGACGCCCAGTCCCGCGCCGCGCGCCCGATGCCGCCGTACACGACCAGCGCCTTCGGGTTCTCGGCGACCTCGGGATCCAGGTTGTTCTGGATCATTCGCCACGCGGCTTCGGTCAGCCACGAGCGGCACGTGAGCGCGGTGCCGCGAGGCGCACGGACGACGCGGTCGGCGTGCCGCGGGTCGGCCGTCCGTCCGGCCAGCTCCTTGGAATCGTCGCGATGCATTGGGCCTCCGGGGCGAAAGGGGTTGGTCGACCCGACGTTCAGCCGTCGGCCAGCGCTTCCGGCACGTCGTCGGCATAGTCGCCGCGCTCGACCTGCGACCGGACGGCGGCGAGGTCCGGCGCGAAGGCACGGTCGCGATCCCAGTAGCGTGCCGCGGCGCGGATGCGCGCGTGCGCGCCGGCGAGCGGCACCGACGTCGCGAGCGGGCGGCGCAGGTCGAT
>DATLIR010000339.1:0-7616 GCA_035539315.1 Casimicrobiaceae bacterium | reverse complement strand
GGCGCATACGCCGCTCGACGACGCCGAGTTCGCGCGGCGGCTCCATGCCGAGGAGCACGTGACGGTCCTGCCGGGCAGCTACATCGCGCGCGACGCGCAGGGCGTCAATCCCGGCAAGGGTCGTATCCGCATCGCGCTGGTGGCCGACGAGGCCGAATGCGCCGAGGGCGTCGAGCGCATCGTGCGCTTCGCGCGGCGCCTGGCGCCTTGATCGCCGTCGCCCGCGGGCGGCGGCCCTTGCTCCGTATCCCAGTGCCTGCGGTCGGGCGTCGGCTGCCGCGCCGATCGCAAGCGCGCGTCGTCGATCCCCGTCGCTACGCGCCGGGGCCCCTCGCCCACGCAGCGACGGCGCCATCCTGTCGCCCGCGGCCCGGTTCCATCCCCCCCGAAGGCGCTTCGTCGGGGACCGCGGCCCCCGGGGGCCGGGCCGCCTACAATCCGCGGCCATGACATCGTCCGTCGCCTCCCCGTCGTCGCCCTCGCCGGTCTGGGCCGCCCTCGTCCGCGGTCTGCGCGCGTCGTGGGTGACGATCGCGCTGATCGCCGCGATCAACACCGGCATCGCCGGCGTGCTGTGGATCGACGACATGCGCCCGTTCTGGCATCCGTTCCTGTCGGTGCAGCTCCAGGGCTTCGCGGTTGCCTACTGCGTCAACGTCGCGCGGCCGTGGGACAGCGACCATCCGCTGCGGCGCCTGATCGTCGCCGTCGCGATCGGCGCGGTCCTCGGCGTCTTGCTGGTGATCCTCGTCAAGAACTACAGCTGGGCCCACGTCGTCGAGCGGCGCGGCAACTTCATGTTCAACGTCGTCGTCTCGTTCTTCAACGGCGTGTTCATCAGCCTGTTCTTCTACGTGAAGCTGTCCGCGGCTAGGGCCAGGGCGACGCTCGCGCGCGCCGAGGCCGAGCGGCACCTGCTGTCGAAGCAGGCGGTGGAAGCCGAGCTCAAGCTGATGCAGGCGCAGGTCGAGCCGCATTTCCTGTTCAACACGCTCGCGTCGGTGCAGTTCCTCACCGAGACCGACCCGCCCGCCGCACACCGGCTGCTCGGCCACCTGATCGCCTACCTGCGCGCCGCGCTGCCGCAGTTGCGCGCCTCGTCGACCACGCTCGGCCAGGAAGTCGAGCTCGCCGAGGCCTACCTCAACATCCTGCACACGCGGATCGGCGCGCGCCTCGCGTTCTCCCTCGACGTGCCCGCCGCGCTGCGCGGCCATGCGTTCCCGCCGAACCTTCTGATCTCGCTGGTCGAGAACGCGATCAAGCACGGCATCGAGCCCGCCGCCGACGGCGGGACGATCGAGGTGCGCGCGCGGCAGGTCGCCGAGCGCCTGATCGTCGAAGTGAGCGACACCGGCCGCGGCATCATCGAGGCGGAGGCACGCCCCGGCGGCGGCGTGGGTCTCGCCAACGTGCGCGAGCGCCTGGCCGCCTTGTACGGGTCGCGCGCGCGGTTCACACTCTCGCCGGTCGAGCCGCGCGGCACCCGCGCTACCCTCGAGATCCCCGTCGATTCCTGACCGTGCCCACTGCGCTGATCGCCGAAGACGAGCCGATGCTGAAGAGCCAGCTGAAGGCCCGCCTCGCCGAGGCGTGGCCCGAGCTGACGATCGTCGCCGAGGCCGAGAACGGCGAGGAAGCGGTGATGCTGGCCCAGGAGGAGCGGCCCGACATCGCGTTCCTCGACATCCGCATGCCGGTGCTGTCCGGCCTCGACGTCGCGAAAGCGATTGCCGGCGGCCCCCACATCGTGTTCGTCACGGCCTACGACGAGTACGCGGTCGCCGCGTTCGAGGAAGGCGCGGTCGACTACGTGCTGAAGCCGCCGGCACCCGAGCGGATCGCCAAGGTAGTCGAGCGGCTGAAGGCGCGCCTGGGCACGCCGCCCGCCGATCTCGCGGCGCTGCTCGAACGGCTGGCCGCGCGCGACACGGGCGGCTCGCTCAAGTGGATCCGCGCGACGCTCGGAACCGCGCTCAAGCTGATCGCCATCGACGACGTGCTGTACTTCCAGTCCGAGGACAAGTACACCAAGGTCGTCACCGCCGAGGGCGACGCGCTGATCCGCAAGACGATCAAGGAGCTCTACGACGAGCTCGACCACGAGCAGTTCTGGCAGGTGCACCGCGGCACGATCGTCAACCTGCGCGCGATCGCGAAGGTGGAACGCGACTGGCGCGACCAGCCGCTGCTGACGCTGCGCAACCGCAACGAGAAGCTGACCGTGTCGCGCACGTTCGCGCACCTGTTCAAGGCCATGTGATGCCGGAGGTCGGGAACCTCGCGCCCGGACACATCGTGCTGACCTCCGAATTGTGACATCGGGCAACTGACCTCCGCCCGTGCGGTTCCTCGCCTTCGCGGGCCGGCACGCGACCTCGTTCATGGCGGCGGGCGTGCTCGTCGGGCTCGTCATCCCGCCGCTCGCCTCGCTGGCGCGCCCGCTGCTCGTCCCCACGCTCCTGATCCCGCTGGCGCTCGCGCTGGTGCGGCTCGACTGGTCGGCCGCGGCCGCGTGGCGACGCCGTCCCGGCATCGTCGTGCTGCTGCTGGTCTGGATCCTAGGCGTATCTCCGGTCCTGGTGGGGCTCGTCACCGGACCGATGACGCGTGCCGGCTTCCCCGTTCCGCTCGCGCAGGCCCTGGTGCTGATGGCGGCGAGCTCGCCGATCGTGTCGAACGTCGCGCTGGCGCTGCTGCTCGGGCTGGACGCGGCGCTCTCGGTCGTCGTCGTGCTCGCCGGAACCGCCCTCGTTCCATTGACGTTGCCGATCGCGGCGCAGGCCCTGGTTGGGATGAGCCTCGAGCTGCCGCTCGCCGCATTCATGGGACGCCTCGCCCTGCTGGTCGGCAGCGCGTTTGCCGCGGCGTGGCTGGTGCGGCGCTTCGTTCCGGCCCCGGCGCTCGCCGCGCGACACGAGCTCCTCGACGGGCTCACGGTGATCAACCTGCTGCTGTTCGGCCTCGCCATCATGGACGGCGTCACCGCCTACGCGCTCGAGCGACCCGGCTACGTGGCGCTCGCGATCGTCGCGGCGTACGCGTCCAATCTGCTGCTGCAACTCGCCGCGGGGCTCGCGTTTCGCGGGCTCGGCACGACGCGGGCACTGACCGTCGCGCTTCTGGCCGGCAACTGCAACATGGGGCTCGTACTGGTGGCGCTCGACGGACGCGCGAGCTTCGACGTGACGGTCTTCTTCGCGCTCGCGCAGATTCCCATGTACACGCTGCCCGCGCTGCTCAAGCCCGTCTATGCGCGGCTCACCGGGGGCGGGCGCGCGACACGGTAGAATGGCGCGCCTTGCCGCCGCCCTGCCGCCGATGAACGCCCTGCAAGCCACGATCGACCGCGCGTGGGACGACCGCGCGTCGCTCACGCCGTCCGGCGCGCCCGCCGACGTGCGCGACGCCGTCGCGCGCGTGATCGACGACCTCGACGCGGGCCGCCTGCGCGTCGCGGAGAAGCGCGACGGCGCCTGGACCACGCACCAGTGGATCAAGAAGGCGGTGCTCCTGTCGTTTCGGCTCGCGGACAGCGAATCGATGGGACCGCCGCCCGAGCGGGCGCCGTTCCGCTTCTACGACAAGGTACCGAGCAAGTTCCAGCACTTCGACGACGCGGCGTTCGCGCAGTCCGGCGTTCGCGTGGTCCCGCCCGCGGTCGCGCGGCGCGGCGCGTACATCGCGAAGAACGTCGTGCTGATGCCGTCGTTCGTCAACATCGGCGCCTATGTCGACGAAGGCACGATGGTCGACACCTGGGCGACCGTGGGGTCGTGCGCGCAGATCGGCAAGCACGTGCACCTCTCCGGCGGCGTGGGCATCGGCGGCGTGCTCGAGCCGGTGCAGGCCGGCCCCACGATCATCGAGGACAACTGCTTCATCGGCGCGCGCTCCGAGGTGGTCGAAGGCGTGGTGGTCGAGGAGAACTCCGTGCTCGGCATGGGGGTCTATCTGGGGCAGAGCACCAAGATCTACGACCGGGCGACCGGCGAGACGACCTACGGCCGCGTCCCGGCGGGCTCGGTGGTGGTCGCCGGCAGCCTGCCCGCGGCCGACGGCAGCCACAGCCTGTACTGCGCGGTCATCGTCAAGCGCGTCGACGCGAAGACGCGCGCCAAGACCGCGATCAACGAGCTCCTGCGCATCTGACGATGACCTCCCCCCGAAGCTCGCTGCGCTCGCCTCCCCCCGGGGGGCGTGTGGACCTCGGGACGGCCCGTCGGTCGACGTTCCGATGAGAGCCCCCCTGCCCATGTCCGTCCAGATCAAGACAGCGGAAGACATCGCGGGCATGCGGACGGCCGGACGCCTCGCGTCCGAACTGCTCGACTACCTGACGCCGCACGTCCAGCCGGGGATCGCGACGCGCGACATCGACCAGCTCGCGCACGACTACATGGTCGACGTGCAGCACACCATCCCCGCGACGCTCAACTACGCGCCGCCCGGCCACACGCCCTACCCGGCGTCGCTGTGCACGTCCGTCAACCACGTCGTCTGCCACGGCATTCCCGGCGACCGCAAGCTCAAGCCGGGCGACATCGTCAACGTCGATGTCACCGTGATCGCCGACGGCTACCACGGCGACACCAGCCGCATGTTCTACGTGGGCGCCCCGTCGATCCAGGCGCGGCGGCTGTGCGAGATCACCTACGAGGCGATGTGGAAGGGGATCCGCGCGATCAAGCCGGGCGCGCACCTCGGCGACCTCGGCCACGTGATCCAGAAGCACGCGGAGGGGCACGGCTATTCGATCGTGCGCGAGTTCTGCGGCCACGGCATCGGTCGCAACTTCCACGAGGAGCCGCAAGTCCTGCACTACGGTCGTCCCGGCACCGGCCTCAGGCTGCAGCCGGGCATGGTCTTCACCGTGGAGCCGATGGTGAACGCTGGACGTCCGGGCATTCGCTGCCTCGCCGACGGCTGGACGATCGTGACCGCGGACCACTCGCTGTCGGCCCAGTGGGAGCACACCGTGCTCGTCACCCCCGACGGCTTCGAGATCCTGACGCTGTCCGCGGGGACGCCGGCCCCGCCGGAGTGAGCCCGATGGACCTCGCGGCGTCCGCCGAGACGGCGGCCGCGCCTGCGGCGGCGACGCTGGCGAGCTGGCGCAACGCGCTCAGGGCCGGGCGCGACACGCTGCGCGCCTCGTTCCTCGCCCGTCCCGACACCCCGAGGCTCCTGCGCGAGCACGCACGGCTGGTCGACGGCGCGATTCGCAACGTCTGGCGCGCCGCCGGGATGCCCGCGCGTGCCGCGCTGCTTGCCGTCGGCGGCTACGGGCGCGGTCAGCTCTTCCCGCACTCGGACGTCGACGTCCTGGTCCTGCTGCCGCCGGACGGCGCTGCGGGTCTGGACGCCGATCGGTCATCGATCGAGCGCTTCCTCGCCGCGCTGTGGGACATCGGCCTCGAGGTGAGCCACGCGGTGCGCACGACCGACGAGTGCCTCGTCGAGATGGCTGGCGACGCGACGATCCGCACGAGCCTCCTCGAGCACCGGCTCCTCGCCGGCGACCGCAAGCTGTACCTCGGCTTCGTGCGGGCGTTCGACGAGGCGATGGACCCCGCGGCGTTCTACGAGGCGAAGGCGCTCGAGCAGCAGCAGCGACACCTGAAGCACCACGACGCCGCCTACAACCTCGAGCCCAACGTCAAGGAGAACCCCGGCGGCTTGCGCGACCTGCAGACGGTCGTCTGGATCGCTCGCGCCGCGGGACTGGGACGCAGCTGGCGCGAACTGGCACGCGCGGGCCTGATGACGATGGCCGAGGCGCGCTCGGTGTCGCGCCAGGAGCGCTTCATCGGCGCGTTGCGCGTGCGGCTGCACTATCTGTCCGAGCGGCGCGAGGACCGCCTCGTGTTCGACCTGCAGTCGGCGCTCGCGCGCCAGCTCGGTTTCGTCGACACGCCCACGCGCCGCGCGAGCGAGCAGCTGATGCAACGCTACTACCGTGCCGCGAAGACGGTACGCCAGGTCAACACGATACTGCTGCAAAACCTGCATGCTCGGCTGTTCCCGATCGCGCGCGACCCGGTGCCGATCGAGGGCCCGTTCTGCTCGATCGACGAGCTCCTGCACGTCGAGAGCGAGGACCTGTTCGACCGGCGCCCCTCCGCGATGCTCGACGCGTTCCTGCTGATGGAGCGCCATCCCGAGCTCAAGGGGATGAGCGCGCGCACGCTGCGCGCGCTGTGGCGCTCGCGCGGGCGCATCGACGCCGCGTTCCGGCGCGATCCGGGCAACCGCGCGCGCTTCCTCGCGCTGTTCCGCGAGCCGCGCGGCATCACGCACGAGCTGCGGCGGATGAACCTGTACGGCATCCTCGGCGCCTACCTGCCCGCGTTCGGACGCATCGTCGGCCAGATGCAGCACGACCTGTTCCACGTCTACACGGTCGACGAGCACATCCTGATGGTGATCCGCAACCTGCGCCGCTTCACCGAGGCGCAGCACGCGCACGAGTACCCGCTGTGCTCGCGGCTGATCGCCGACGTCCCGAGCAAGGAGGTGCTCTACCTCGCCGGGCTGTTCCACGACATCGCGAAGGGACGCGGCGGGGACCATTCGACGCTCGGATCGACGGATGCGCGTCGCTTCTGCCGCGACCACGGCATGCCGCGCCCGGATGCCGACAACGTCGCCTGGCTGGTCGAGCACCACCTGACGATGTCGTCGACCGCGCAAAAGCAGGACATCTCCGACCCCGACGTCGTCGCGGCGTTCGCGCGCAAGGTCGGCAGCGAGGAGCGACTCGTGCTGCTCTACATCCTGACGGTGGCCGACATCCGCGGCACCAGCCCGAAGGTGTGGAACGCCTGGAAGGCGCAGCTCCTCGAGGACCTGTTCCATGCGACGCGCCGCGTGCTTGGGGGCGCCGATGCCAAGCGCACGCTCGGCGACTCGCTGCAGCTGCGGCAGGCGGAGGCGCAGCGCCTGCTGCGGCTCTATGCGGTGCCGGACGGCGCCGAGCAGGCGCTGTGGCGCCACCTCGACACGCCGTACTTCCAGCGCCACACGGCCGAGGAGATCGCCTGGCACGCCCGCAACCTCTACTGGCGGGTCGAGCGTCCCGCGCCGGTCGTCAAGGCGCGCCTCGCGCGCACCGGCGCCGGGTTGCAGGTGCTGGTCTACATGCCCGACCGCAAGGCGCTGTTCGCGCGCATCTGCGGGTATTTCGGGCGCGCCGGCATGTCCATCGTCGACGCCAAGGTGCACACGACCACGCACGACTACGCGCTCGACACGTTTGCCGTGCAGGAGGCCGGGAGCGCCGGCACCGGGTCGCGCGAGACCGTCACCCGCATCGAACACGACCTGCACGAGCTGCTGGTGGCCGATGCCCCCGTCGAGCCGCCGGTGCCCGGTCGCGTGCCGCGACAGCTGCGCCATTTCCCGCTGACGCCGGAGATCCGCATCTTCCCCGACGACAAGGGAACGCACTACATCCTCGAGGTCGTCGCGGGCGACCGGCCCGGCCTCCTCGCGCGGATCGCCTATGTGCTCGCCAACGCCAACGTGAACGTCGCCAGCGCCAAGATCAACACGCTTGGCGAGCGCGCCGAGGACGTGTTCCTGATCGACGGCGCGCGCCTGCACGACGAGCAGGC
>DATLIR010000338.1:0-8539 GCA_035539315.1 Casimicrobiaceae bacterium | reverse complement strand
GCATCGACTACCAGATCGCCACGCCCGGCATCGCGGCGAAGGCGCACGCCGCATCGATCTACGTCAACCGGCGCTTCTCGGACCACGCGCCGCTGGTGATCGATTACGACTACGAGCTGCGCTGAAAACGCGATCGTGGATCGTGGAGGGTCGGACGCGGTGCCATGCGGCGCACCCTCCACGACCTACGATCCACCATCCACGATCGACCTTCATGCTTCGCCTCGCCAACCTGACCCTCGCCCGCGGTGCGCTGCGCCTCCTCGAAGGCGCGTCGCTGACGGTACACGCCGGTCATCGCGTCGGCATCGTCGGGCCGAACGGCTCGGGGAAATCGAGCCTGTTCGCGCTCCTGCGCGGCGAGCTCCTGCCGGAAGCGGGCAGCGTGGACCTCCCGCCGCGCTGGACGATCGCGCACGTCGCGCAGGAGACGCCCGCGGTCGAGCGCGCAGCGCTCGACTTCGTTCTCGACGGCGATGTCGAGCTGCGCGCCGTCGAGGCGGCGCTCGCGGCCGAGGAGCGCGCGCACCATGCCGACGGCCACGCGCTCGCGGAGCTGCACCATCAGTACGAGGAGATCGGCGGCTACGCGGCGCGCGCCCGCGCCGCGGAGCTCCTCGCCGGCCTCGGGGTGGCGGACGCGCGGCATGGCGACCCGGTGGCGAGCTTCTCCGGCGGCTGGCGCATGCGGCTCAACCTCGCGCAGGCGCTCGCCGCGCGCTCGGACCTCCTGCTCCTCGACGAGCCGACCAACCACCTCGACCACGACGCCGTGCTGTGGCTCGAGGACTGGCTCAAGCGCTATGCCGGCACGCTGCTCCTGGTCACGCACGACCGCGACTTCCTCGACGCCGTCGCGCAATCGATCGTGCACGTCGACGGCGGCAAGCTCAAGCACTACGGCGGCAACTACTCGGCGTTCGAGCGCGAGCGCGCGGCGCAGCTCGCGCTGCAGCAGGCCGCCTACGCGAAGCAGCAGCGGCAGATCGCGCACCTGCAGTCGTTCGTCGACCGCTTCCGCGCCAAGGCAACCAAGGCCAAGCAGGCACAAAGCCGGCTGAAGACGCTCGAGCGCATGGAACGCATCGCAGCGGCGCACGTCGACAGTCCGTTCGGGTTCGAGTTCGCGCCCGCCGGCACGCACGCGCGCCAGCTCGTGCGGCTCGAGCACGCGACGCTGCGCTACGGCGCGGCGGCGCCGGTGTTCGAGTCGCTCGAGCTGTCGATCCTCGCCGGCGACCGCATCGGCCTGCTCGGCCCCAACGGCGCCGGCAAGTCGACGCTGGTGAAGGCGCTCGCCGGCACGATGCCGCTGGCCCGCGGCGAGCGCCATGTTGCGCAGAACCTCGCCATCGGCTATTTCGCGCAGCACCAGCTCGAACAGCTCGACGCCGACGCGTCGGCGCTGTTGCACCTGCAGCGCATCGACCCGCTCGCGCGCGACCAGGCGCTGCGCGACTTCCTGGGCGGCTTCGACTTCCGCGGCGCGATGGCCGACGCGCCGGTCGCGCAGTTCTCCGGCGGCGAGAAGGCGCGGCTCGTGCTCGCGATGATCGTGCGCCGTCGCCCGCAGCTCCTGATCCTCGACGAGCCGACCAACCACCTCGACATCGAGATGCGCGAGGCGCTCGCCGAAGCGCTGCAAGACTTCGACGGCGCGCTGATCGTCGTCGCGCACGATCGGCACCTGATCGCCGCGACCACCGACACGCTGCTGCTCGTCAACGACGGGCGCGTCGTGCCCTTCGACGGCGACCTCGACGACTACCGCGACTGGGTGCTCGCGCTGCGGCGGCGCGACGGCGCCGAGCGCGCGGGCGATGCGCCGGGCCGCCGGTCGGTCAAGCGCGCCGAGGCTGCGGCGCGCCAGAAGCGCTCCGACGCGAAGAAGCCGCTCGTGGCGCAGCAGGCGAAGCTGGAGGGCGAGATGCGCGCGCTCGAGGCCGAGAAGGCCGCGCTCGACGCGTGGCTCGCGACGCCCGACGCCTACGCCGAGAACGCAAAGGAGAAGCTCAAGCCGGCGATCGAGCGCTCCGGCGAGATCACCTGGGAGCTAGCGCGACGCGAAGCGGCCTGGCTCGAGCTCGCCGAAGCTCTCGACAGGATCGACGCGCCCGGCTGACGTCGGGACGGGCTGGCGCGGACGCCAGCGCGCGGGGCAGGTCGCCCCCCTGCTTGGGCAGGAGAGGGGAACGGGGCGCCTGCGCCCGTTTCACGATCGACGCAGCTCGCGCCGGCGGCACAGCTTGAGGCCGGACCAGGTCGCGTCGATCGCGCAGACCTTCACGTCGACGAGCCCGCGCGGCAGCGCGTCGGCGCGCACGGCATCCTCGGTCATGTCGGTGGCGACGCCCGACGCCTTCTTCGGCCACGCGATCCACAGCATGCCGGCGTCGTCGAGCCTGGGCGCGAGACGGTCGAGCGTCGTCGCGAGGGCCGCGCGCGAGGCGACGAACGCGAGGGCGAAGTCGAATCGCGCAGCGCGCGCGAGGCGCGTCGTGGCGCCGAGCGCCGGCGCAAGCGCGGCCTCGACGCTTGGCGGCGCGTCGACGAGCAGCGTTCGTCGTCCCGCCTTCACGCCGAGCTTCGCGGGAAGCGGCGTGCCCGAGTAGCCGGCGGTGGTGGTAGTCCGAGCCGTGGTGGTGGCCCCAACTACTTGCCCGGCCGCCAGAACAGGTAGACGCCGAAGCCCAGCGTGTCGCGGCCCCAGCGCAGGTAGGCGTCGCGCCAGCGCCGCACGCGCTCGAGCATCGCCGGCACGTCGGGATCGGCCGGCTGCTCGCCCGCGTAGCGCTCGATCGCGCGCGCGTACTTCCACTCGTATTCATCCCACTCGTCGTCGCTCGCGGCGACCGCGTGCAGCGGGGTGAGCCCGGCCTCGATGCCCGCCTGCACGTTGCCGCGGTGGTCGAGGCTCTGGCTCGCGTCGCCGCCGAGCACGGCGAGGTAGTCGTGCGAGGGCTTCTGCTTCCAGTAGCCCTCGCCCACCAGCACATAGCCGCCCGGCTTGGTCCAGCCGCGTAGCGTGCGACAGATGCCGCCGATGCCGCCGTCGATGCCCGACGCGCCGAGCATGACGGTCAGGTGGAAGGTCTCCGGATCGGCGCGGAACGCGCGGATGTCGCGGTCGTCGAGGTGCAGCTTCGCGAGCGCGCCGGTCCATTCGGCGCGCTCCCGCGCAGCGTCGAGCATGTACGGCGAGCGCTCGACCGCGACGACGGTGGAGCCGAAACGCTCGATGATGCGCAGCGCGAGCTCGGCGCGCCCGCACCCGAGGTCGAGCACGCGCGCGCCGGCGTCGAGCGGCATCAGGTCGAGGATGCGCTCGATCTTCGCCGCGGTGACCGGGTTGCAGTAGTCGTGGTCGCGGTGGGCGATCGCGCTGAATTTGTCGGGGGACATGACGAGCAGGAAGGCGGCGATGGGCGATGGGCGATAGGCGATGGGCACACCGCCGTCGGGGCGAAGCGCCGGTTCTCCTATCGCCTATCGCCTATCGCCGCCTTCCGCATTCAGCATTCGCTTCACCCACGGAAGCAAGATCAGGGCCGGGAACACGAAGAAGAACGTGAGCAGGAACCAGTTCGCGTAGCCCATCGCCTGCGCGCCGAGCCCGCCGGTCCAGCCGGCGACCGAGCGCGACAGCGCGAACACCGACGACAGCAGCGCGTACTCGGTCGCGGCGCGGTCCTTGCGCACGATCGCCATCAGGAACGCCAGGAACGCGGCCGTGCCCAGGCCGCCGGTGAACGACTCGAGCGCGCTGGCGGCGTAGAGGATCGTCTGGTGCTCGAGCGGCACCGGCGTCCCCGGCGCCACCACGGGGAGCGCGAGGGCCGCCACCCAGTAGCCGAGGTTCGACGCCGCCTGCACGATGCCGAGGATCCACAGCGCGTGCAGGATGCCGATGCGGTCGGTGATCCAGCCCCCGGCGATGCCGCCCGCGATCGACAGGCCGAGCCCGATGTTGACCGACACCAGGCCGATCTGCGCCGCGGTGAAGCCGGCGTCGACCCAGAACGGCTTCACCATGAAGCCCATGGCCGCGTCGGGCAGCTTGAAGATCAGGATGAACAGGAGCACCGGCACGATGCCGGGGCGGCGCAGCAGTTCCATCAGCGCGCCGAAGACGATGCCGCCTTCGAGCGCGTCGCCGGCCGGCGTGGCAGCGCCGGACGCCACCGGCGCCGGAGGCGACCGCAAGCGTCCCGCGAGCGCGACCAGCGCCGCGAGCCCGAGGGCGCCGCCGGCGGCCCAGGCCCAGAACCCCGGCACCTGCGCGGACCAGTGCACGTTGCCGTCGACCAGCGCGACGACGCCGAGCGCGAACGCGGCGATGATCGCGAGCGCGAACGGCGAGCGCGCGAGCGTCGCGATCTCGGCGCCGAACGACACGCGCGGCACTTCGATCGTGCGCTCCGGCGGCGCGGTGACGCTGACCGCCGCGAGGCCGAAGAAGATGACCGCGGCGCACACGAACGCGCCGCTCCAGCCGAGCGCGTCGGACGCCATCAGCAGCGCGCCCGACGCGAGCATGCCGACGCGGTACATGCCGATGCGGATGCCGTTCGCCATGCCGAGCTCGTCCTTCGACAAGAGCTCGATCGTGTAACCGTCGATGGCGATGTCGTTGGTGGCCGAGAGCATCGTGAAGACGCCGATCGCGATCCACACCCATGGCCCGAAGCCGGCCTGCATCGCGAAATGGATCATCGCGACGCCCATCGCGACGTCGACCGCCGCCATCCAGCGGCGGTGGTGGCGCCAGTAGTCGATCGCCGGCGCCCACAGGAACTTGAGCGTCCACGAGAGCCCGAGCAGCGACAGCACGCCGATCTGGCGCAGCTCGACGCCCTGCTGCCGGAAATAGACCGGGAAGATCTCGTAGAAGACGCCGAGCGGGAAGCCTTCCGAGAAGTACAGGACGCCGACCCAGAACAGCTTGTTGCGCAGAAGCGGCGTGCGTGGCGCGGGCGGCGGATCCGGCGAGCGCGCGCTCGCCGCGCCGCCCGCCGTCACGCGACGCCCCGGCGCGCCACCGGCGGTCGCGGCGCGTCGTGGCGCCGGAAGCGGTAGATCGCCAGCTCGCCGCGCAGGTTCGCCAGGCCGTTCACTTCGCGGCCGCCGGCGAGGACGACGCGGTCGAGGATGGTCAGCCCGCGCTCTTCCAGGAATGCGTCGAAGTCGGCGACCGTGCACAGGTGCACGTTCGGCGTGTCGAACCACTGGTAGGGCAAGCTCTCGGAGACCGGCATGCGCCCGCGCAGGATCTGCACGCGGTGGCGCCAGTGGCCGAAGTTCGGGAACGACACGATCGCCTCGCGCCCGACGCGCAGCATCTCGTCGATGATCGTCTCGACGCGCCGCATCGCCTGCAGCGTCTGCGACAGGATCACGCAGTCGAACGCGCCGTCGGCGAAGCCCTTGAGCCCGCCCTCGAGGTCGCGCTGGATCACGTTGACGCCCGCCTGGATCGCCGCGCGCACGCCGGCCTCGCCGATCTCGACGCCGTAGCCGCGCGCGTTGCGCTCGCGCGCGAGGAACGCCAGCAGGCTGCCGTCGCCGCAGCCGAGGTCGAGCACGTTCGCGCCGTCGCCGATCCAGCTCGCCATCGTCGCGTAGTCGCTGCGCTGCGCGACCTTGGTGCGCTCCTCGACCGCCTGCGTGAACGCCTTGCCGAGCCGGAACGTCGAGTAGTCCTTGAAGTCGTGCGCGATGCGCTCGAAGAAGGCGCGCACGACGGCGTGGTACTGCTCGGTGTCGAGCAGGAACGCGTCGTGGCCGTGCGGCGCGACGATCTCGGCGTAGGCGACGTCGTGCCGGTTGGCCACCAGCGCCTCGACGATCTCGCGCGAGCGTGCCGGCGGGAAGCGCCAGTCGGTCGTGAACGACACGACGAGGAAGCGGCACGCCGCCGTCGCGAGCGCGCGCGGAAGGTCGCCGCCGGTCGCGAGCGCCGGGTCGAAGTAGTCGAGCGCCTTGGTGATGCGCAGGTAGGTGTTCGCGTCGTAGTAGTCGGCGAACTTCTCGCCCTGGTGGCGCAGGTAGCTCTCGATCTGGAACTCGGGCGCGAAGCTGAACTGCAGGCCCTCGCGCAGCTGGCGGCCGAACCGCGCCTCCATCTGCTCGTCGGACAGGTAGGTGATGTGGCCGATCATGCGCGCGACGCGCAGGCCGCGGCGCGGCAGTGTGCCGGCCTCGGCGAAGTTCCCGTCGTGGAAATCCGGGTCGGTCATGATCGCCTGGCGCGCGACCTCGTTGAACGCGATGTTCTCGGCCGACAGGTTGGGCGCCGCCGCGATCACCAGCGCGTTGCGGATGCGGCCCGGGTAGCGCGTGGCCCAGCACAGCGCCTGCATGCCGCCGAGACTGCCGCCCATCACCGCGGCCCAGTCCTCGACGCCGAGGAAATCGGCGAGGCGCGCCTGCGCGTCGACCCAGTCCTCGACGGTGACGATCGGGAACTCCGCGCCCCAGGTCTTGCCGGTGGCCGGGTTCATCGATACCGGTCCGGTCGAGCCGAAGCAGCTGCCGAGGTTATTGACGCCGACGACGAAGAAACGGTTGGTGTCGAGCGGCTTGCCCGGCCCGACCATGTTGTCCCACCAGCCGACGTTTTCCGGCTCGTCCGCCCAGGTCCCGGCGACGTGGTGCGACGCGTTGAGCGCGTGGCACACGAGGACGGCGTTGTTGCGCCGCTTGTTGAGCTCGCCGTAGGTCTCGTAGGCGAGCTCGTAGCCGGGAAGCGACTTCCCGCAGGCGAGCTTGAGCGGCGTGTCGAAGCGGGCGACCTGGGGCGTGACCACGCCCACCGTCCGGTGATCGGTCCCCCGCGCCTCTCCGCCTCCCGTCGTTGCCGCGAAACTCACCATCGCCCCAGGCGACCCTCCGGGCAGGGACCCGGGCCGAAACCCCGGAAGGGCGGTGGAAGCCGGGGGTTTCCCCGCCGACGACCGCCCGACGTCGCCTGCCGCGACGCGCCGAAGTCTAGCCGTTCGTCGGCCCGCTGGGTATGGCGGCCCCGCAATGGTGCGTCTCCGGGCGGGCCCCACCGACGTACCTGAGGGAAAGTTGCCTTGCGCCCCGGAACGGCGGCGGCGGCCCGGACCCGTGGTAGTCGGCGGGCCGGCCGTGGGCCGACCTTCGCTTTTCGGTCGGCTCGGACCTGGCGCCGCCGATAGACGGAGACTTGTCGCCACTCATGACATTGGAATACTATGACATTGGAATAGCGCGGCGCGGCAAGGGCCGCCGTCGCCCTGATTGCCCGCCTGTCGACCGGTGCGTCCCATGATCGTCCTGCGCGTCCTCGCCGTTCTTCTCGTCGCCGCCCTCGCGGGGGCGCCCGACGCGCTCGCGCAGACCGGGCAGCAGCTCTACAACACCTATTGCGGGACCTGCCACGGGAACCCGACCAACAACAAGGACGGAGTGCTGGGCGGCAAGGACTGGAACATCATCAAGCTCGCGATGGACACGAAGCCGGAAATGACCGCCGAGCTTCGCCCCATCTACAACGCCGGCATCATCGACGATGCCGACTTCATGTCGATCGCGGGCTACCTGCAGACGTTCGGCGGAGGCGCCTCGGCGTCGCTGGTGATGCCGTCGACCATCAACTTCGGCTCGCAGGCCGTCGGCGTCGGCAGCGCCGTCCAGACGCGCAACGTGACGATCACGGGCAATGCCGCGGTCCAGCTGAGCTCGACCGCCACCAGCAGCAACCCGCTCGAGTTCCCGATCGTCAGCACGACCTGCACGTCCGGGACGTTCGTGCTGCCGCCCACCGGCTCGTGCTCGATCAGCGTCCAGTTCGTGCCGGACACGGCGAACGATTGCGGGCTGCCGATGCCGTTGCTGACGACGGTGATCTGGCCGCTGCGCGCGCCGGCGGCGGGCAGGGCTCGCTGTCGGTCCCTGCGTCCGTCAACCTCGGCTCGCAAGCCGTCGGCGTGCAGAGCAGCGGCACCGGCTTTGCGATCAGCAGCCCGTCGGGAAACGCGGTCACGGTGACGAGCATCGTGTCGAGCTCGGCCGCCGAGTTCCCGATCATCGGGAACAGCTGCAGCACCGTGCCCGCGGGCGGCAGCTGCAACGTCACCGTCGCGTTCAAGCCGGCGGCGGGCGGTGCGCGCAGCGGCAGCGTCACCGTGACGTCGAACGGTGCCGGCAGCCCGCAGACCATCCCGCTCTTCGGCACCGGCATCGCAACGCCGCCGCCGTCCGGGCTCTCGGTCCCGTCGAGCCTCGCGCTCGGCAGCCAGAACGTCGGCATCCAGTCCGCCGGCTCGGCGATCGTGGTGTCGAACCCGGGGGGCTCGTCGATCACGGTGTCGAGCATCACGTCGAGCTCGGCCTCCGAGTTCCCGATCGTCGGCAACACCTGCGGCACCGTGCCGGGAGGCAGCACCTGCACGATCACCGTCGCGTTCCGGCCGCTCGCCGCGGGCTCGCGCGTCGGCAGCGTGACGATCACGTCGAACGGCCTCGGCAGCCCGAACGTGGTGTCGCTGTCGGGCACCGGCACGTCGTCGGTGCC
>DATLIR010000337.1:0-30022 GCA_035539315.1 Casimicrobiaceae bacterium | reverse complement strand
ACATGAGCCAGTTCTACAAGCAGTACCACTCGATCAAGCCCTACCTCGTCAACGACACGCCGCCGCCCGAGCGCGAGCGGCTGCAGTCGCCGGCCGAGCGCGAGGAGCTCGACGGCCTCTACGAATGCATCCTGTGCGCGTGCTGCTCGACCGCGTGCCCGTCGTTCTGGTGGAACCCCGACAAGTTCGTCGGCCCGGCCGGCCTGCTGCAGGCCTACCGCTTCATCGCCGACTCGCGCGACCTCGCGACCAACGACCGCCTCGACAACCTCGAGGATCCCTACCGGCTGTTCCGTTGCCACTCGATCATGAACTGCGTCGACGTGTGCCCGAAGGGCCTCAATCCCACCAACGCGATCGGGCGGATCAAGGAGATCATGCTGAAGCGCGCCGTATAGGGGTCAGAGACGATTCTCCACCTGGGCCTTCCGCGCGCTGCGGGCCCGCTCCGTGGAGAATCGTCTCTGACCCCATTGGAGGCGACCATCGTCGCTGACCCCATCGTCCTCGCGCGCCTGCGCTGGCGCTGTCGCCGCGGCATGCTCGAGAACGACCTCGTCCTCGAGCGCTTCCTCGCGGCGCGCGGCGAGAGCCTGAACGACGACGAGGTGGCGATGCTCGACCGGCTGCTGGACCTGACCGACAACGACCTGTGGGACCTCATCGCCGGGCGCGCCGAGCCGCCCGACGCGACGCTCGCGCCCCTCGTGCACGCGCTGCGCGCCGCGTGACCTGCCCGACCTGAACGCACGAAACCGACGTCCGACGCCCTGGCCCCGGAGCCAACCATGACCGACCGTACCGCCACGCTCAGCTTTTCCGACGGCTCGCCTTCGGTGACCTTTCCGTTGATCCCCGGCTCGGTGGGGCCGGACGTGATCGACATCCGCACGCTGTACGGCAAGACCGGCAGGTTCACCTACGACCCGGGCTTCCTGTCGACGGCGTCGTGCCAGTCGACCATCACCTACATCGACGGCGACAAGGGCGAGCTGCTCTACCGCGGCTACCCGATCGAGGAGCTCGCGGTCAAGTGCGATTTCCTCGACGTCTGCTACCTCCTGCTCTACGGCGAGCTGCCGAGCGAGGGGCAGCGCAAGGACTTCGACAATCGCGTGACCTACCACACGATGGTCAACGAGCAGATGCAGTTCTTCATGCGCGGCTTCCGGCGCGACGCGCACCCGATGGCGGTGTTGACCGGCATGGTCGGCGCGCTGTCCGCGTTCTACCCGGACTCGATGAACCTGCACGACCCCAAGCAGCGCGACATCTCGGCGATCCGGCTGATCGCCAAGCTGCCGACGATGGTCGCGATGGCCTACAAGTACTCGATGGGCCAGCCGTACATGTACCCGCGCAACGAGCTCTCCTACGCGGGGAACTTCATGCGGATGATGTTCGCGACGCCGTGCGAGGACTACAAGGTCAATTCGGTGCTCGTGCGCGCGGTCGACCGCATCTTCATCCTGCACGCCGACCACGAGCAGAACGCGTCGACGTCCACGGTGCGCATGTGCGCGTCGTCGGGCACCAACCCGTTCGCCGCGATCGCGGCCGGCGTCGCGTGCCTGTGGGGCCCGGCGCACGGCGGCGCCAACGAGGCGGCCCTCAACATGCTGTTCGAGATCCAGGCGCACGGCGGCGTCGCGAGGATCGGCGAGTTCATCGCCAAGGTGAAGGACAAGAACTCCAACGTCAAGCTGATGGGCTTCGGGCACCGCGTCTACAAGAACTACGACCCGCGCGCCAAGCTGATGCGCGAGACCTGCCACGAGGTGCTCGAGGCGCTCGGCCTGCACGACGACCCGCTGTTCAAGCTCGCGATGGCGCTCGAGAAGATCGCGCTCGAGGACGACTACTTCGTGCAGCGCAAGCTGTACCCGAACGTCGACTTCTACTCGGGCATCGTGCAAAAGGCGATCGGCATCCCGACGTCGTTGTTCACGGCGATCTTCGCGCTGGCGCGGACCGTGGGCTGGATCGCGCAGCTGAACGAGATGATCGCCGACCCCGAGTACAAGATCGGCCGGCCGCGCCAGCTCTACAAGGGCGCGACGCGGCGGAGCGTCCCGCCGATCGACCAGCGGTAGCGGACCGCCGCCAGTCTCAACCCGCCGGTGTCGGACGCTTGTCCGACACCATGAGGTGAAGCCATGGGCATCATGAAGGAATGGGAAGGGAGCTCGAGCCTGTTCGGCGCGAATGCGCCGTTCATCGAGGAGCTCTACGAGACCTGGCTCGCGCATCCCGAGTCGGTACCCGCCGAGTGGGCGGGCTACTTCACCGAGCTGCGCGGCGATTCGCCCGACGTCCCCCACGGGCCGGTCGTCGCGTCGTTCGTCGAGCTGGGCAAGAGCGGCCGCGTGCGCGGCGCGATGGTCGATTCGACCACGATGGCGAAGCAGGTGCTGGTGCTGCGGCTGATCAGCAAGTACCGCACGCTCGGGTACTACCACGCCGACCTCGACCCGCTGAAGCGCCACGAGCCCCAGTACGTCGCCGACCTCGATTTCCGCACCTACGGTTTCTCCGACGCGGACCTCGACACCGAGTTCGACGTCGGTTCGTTCAAGGCGGGTCCGGCGCGCATGCGCCTGCGCGACATCCACGCGGCGCTGACGGAGACGTACACGCGCACGCTCGGGCTCGAGTACATGTACATCTCGGACACGGCGACGCGGCGCTTCCTGCAGGAGCGCGTCGAGCCGACGCGCGCGCGTCCCTCGTTCACGCCCGAGCAGCGCCGCCACATCCTCGAGCGGCTGACCGCCGCCGAAACGCTCGAGCGCTACCTGCACACCAAGTACGTCGGGCAGAAGCGCTTCTCCGGCGAGGGCGGCGATACGATGATCCCGATGCTCGACCACCTGATCCAGCGCGCGGGCACGGCCGGCGTGCAGGAGATCGTGATGGGCATGGCGCACCGCGGCCGCCTCAACGTGCTGGTCAACACGCTGGGCAAGATGCCCGCCGACCTCTTCTCCGAATTCGAGGGCAAGGCGGCCCAGGAGCTGCCGGCGGGCGACGTCAAGTACCACCAGGGCTTCTCGTCGGACATCGCGACGCCGGGCGGCCCCGCGCACGTGACGCTCGCGTTCAACCCCTCGCACCTCGAGATCGTCAACCCGGTGGTCGAGGGCAGCGTGCGCGCGCGCCAGCATCGCCGCAAGGATACGGAGGGCGACCAGGTGCTGCCCGTGCTGATCCACGGGGACGCCGCCATCGCCGGGCAGGGCGTGGTCCAGGAATGCCTGAACATGGCGCAGACCCGCGGGTTCTACACCGGCGGGACGGTCCACATCGTCGTCAACAACCAGATCGGCTTCACGACGTCGGACCCCCGCGACACGCGCGGCACGCTCTACTGCACCGATGTCGCCAAGATGGTCGACGCGCCGATCCTGCACGTCAACGCCGACGATCCCGAGACCTGCCTGCTCGCGGTCGACATCGCGCTCGAGTACCGGCAGAAGTTCCACAAGGACGTGTTCATCGACCTCGTGTGCTTCCGCCGCTATGGCCACAACGAGGCCGACGAGCCGATGGTGACGCAGCCGCTGATGTACAAGAAGATCCACCAGCACCCGGGCACGCGCAAGCTCTACGCCGACCGGCTCGAGCAGGCCGGCGTGATCCCGGCCGGCGACGCCGACGCGCAAGTGGCCGCGTACCGCGCGGCGATGGACCGCGGGCAGCACACCAACAAGACCGTGCTGTCGAACTACAAGCCGCCGTTCACCGTCGACTGGTCGCCGTACAAGGACCGGCACTGGACCGACCCGTGCGACACCAAGGTCCCGAAGAAGCGGCTCGAGGCGATCGCGGCGAAGCTCGCGACGGTGCCCGACCATTTCAAGCTGCATTCTCGCGTCGAGCGGGTGATTGCCGACCGCAAGGCCATGGGCGAGGGCAAGCAGCCGCTCGACTGGGGCATGGGCGAGACGCTCGCCTACGCGACGCTGCTCGACCAGGGCTTCGGCGTGCGGCTGTCCGGCGAGGACGTCGGGCGCGGCACGTTCTCGCACAGGCACGCGGTGCTGCACGACCAGAATCGCGAGAAATGGGACAGCGGCAGCTTCGTGCCGCTCGAGCACGTCAAGCCCGACCAGCCGTCGTTCGAGATCATCGATTCGGTGCTGACCGAGCAGGCCGTGGTCGCGTTCGAGTACGGCTACTCGACGTCCGATCCGCAGCGACTGGTGATCTGGGAGGCGCAGTTCGGCGACTTCGTCAACGGCGCGCAGGTCGTCATCGACCAGTTCATCAGCGCGGGCGAGGTCAAGTGGGGCCGCATCAGCGGGCTCGTGCTGCTGCTGCCGCACGGCTACGAGGGGCAGGGGCCCGAGCACAGCTCGGCGCGGCCCGAGCGCTTCCTGCAGCTGTGCGCGCAGCACAACATGCAGGTGGTCGTGCCGTCGACGCCCGCGCAGGTGTTCCACATGCTGCGCCGGCAGATGATCCGCCCCTACCGAAAGCCGCTCGTCGTCATGAGCCCGAAGAGCCTGCTGCGCCACAAGGAGGCGGTCTCGACGATGGACGAGCTCGCCGTCGGCCGCTTCCAGTGCGTGATCGGCGAGGTCGACGCGATCGACGCGAAGAAGGTGCGGCGCGTCGTCGTCTGCTCGGGCAAGGTGTACTACGACCTGCTCGCGTACCGGCGCGATCGCAAGATCGACGACATTGCGATCGTGCGCATCGAGCAGCAGTACCCGTTCCCGCACGCCGACTTCACCGCCGAGATTGCGAAGTACGCGACGGCAAAGGAGGTCGTGTGGTGCCAGGAGGAGCCGCAGAACCAGGGCGCCTGGTATCGGCTCCGCGCCTACCTTCGCGCCGACATCCTGGACACGCAGGTGCTCGCCTACGCGGGACGGGAGATCTCCGCGTCGCCGGCCGTCGGGTACGCCGCCAAGCACAATGCCGAACAGAAGGAGCTGATCGAGGACGCCTTCGCGACCAAGCTCGCGTCCGGCGAGATGGTCGTAGCGCATTGACCAAAAGCGCCGTCCAGGAACACGAGCCCCAGCCCCCATGAAGATCGAAGTCAAGGTACCGCAGCTTCCCGAGTCCGTCGCCGAGGCGACGTTGGTGAGCTGGCACAAGAAGGCCGGCGACGCGGTCAAGCGCGACGAGAACCTGATCGACATCGAGACCGACAAGGTCGTGCTCGAGTTGCCCGCGCCCGCCGACGGCGTGCTGGTCGAGGTGCTGAAGCCCGACGGTGCGACGGTCACGTCGAACGACGTGATCGCGGTGATCGACACCGAGGCGAAGGGCGCGGCGGCATCGACGTCCCTCGCCGCGGCCAAGCCCGTGGCAGCGGCCGCACCCGCCGCAACGAAACCGGGCGCCGCCACGGCGCCCGCGCCGGGCGCGTTGCCAGCCGCCCGCAAGATGATGGCGGAGCAGGGGATGGGCGCGGCGGACGTCGAAGGCACCGGGCGCGGCGGACGCATCACCAAGGGCGACGTCCTGGGCGCCATGGCGCAACCCAAGCCCGCGGCGCCGGCCGCGACGCCCGCCGTTCCCGCCGTCAGGCCGGCCCCCGCGCCAGCGCCGGCCGTGGCGCGGTCCGCCGCGCAAGGCGCGCGCCCCGAGCAGCGCGTGCCGATGTCGCGCCTGCGCCAGCGCGTCGCGGAGCGCCTGGTCGCGTCGCAGTCGACCGCGGCGATCCTGACCACGTTCAACGAAGTGAACATGGCGCCGCTGATCGAGCTGCGCGGCCGGTACAAGGACCGCTTCGAGAAGGAGCACGGCGTGAAGCTCGGCTTCATGGGCTTCTTCGTGAAGGCGGCGGTGCACGCGCTGAAGAAGTACCCGCTGGTCAACGCGTCGATCGACGGCACCGACATCGTCTACCACGGCTACTACGACATCGGGATCGCCGTCGGCAGCCCGCGCGGCCTGGTCGTGCCGATCATCCGCGACGCCGACCAGCTGTCGGTCGCCGAGATCGAGAAGGCGATCGCCGATTTCGGCAAGCGTGCGCAGGAAGGCAAGCTCACCGTCGAGGAGCTGACCGGAGGCACCTACACGATCAGCAACGGCGGCGTGTTCGGGTCGATGCTGTCGACGCCGATCATCAACCCGCCGCAGTCGGCGATCCTGGGCGTGCACGCGACCAAGGACCGTGCGGTGGTCGAGAACGGGCAGGTCGTCGTGCGGCCGATGAACTATCTCGCGCAGTCGTACGACCACCGCATCATCGACGGGCGCGAGGCGGTGCTGTCGCTGGTGGCGATCAAGGATGCGCTGGAGGATCCGGCGCGCATGTTGCTGGATCTCTGAACGCGAAGAGCGGCGATGGGCGATAGGCGATGGGCGATAGGGACCGCGCGCAGCGCCCGCCGTCGCGCCGCTTCATCACACCCGAGTCCGGACATGAAGCGACGCGCTGCTTTCCCATCGCCCATCGCCCATCGCCCATCGCCGCTGTTGGTCTTCCATGGCTGATTCCTACGACATCGTCGTCATCGGCGCCGGCCCCGGCGGCTACATCGCGGCAATCCGCGCCGCGCAGCTCGGCTTTGCGACCGCGTGCATCGACGACTGGACGCGCGACGGCGGCAAGCCGGCGCCGGGCGGCACCTGCACCAACGTCGGTTGCATCCCGTCGAAGGCGCTGCTGCAGTCGTCCGAGAACTTCGAGCACGCCGGCCACGGCTTTGCGCAGCACGGCATCGACGTCAAGGGTCTGTCGATCGACGTCGGACGCATGCTCGCGCGAAAGGACAAGGTCGTCGCGCAGAACAACGACGGCATCCTGTTCCTGTTCAAGAAGAACAAGATCGCGTTCCACCACGGCCGCGGGAGCTTCGCGGGCCGCGACGGCGAGCGCTGGCGCATCAAGGTGGACGGCGCCGCCCCGGGCGAGCTGGTCGCGACGCACGTGATCGTCGCGACGGGCAGCTCGCCGCGTCCGCTCCCCGGCGTCGCGTTCGATCACGAGCGCGTTCTCGACAACGCCGGTGCGCTCGCGATCACCGAAGTGCCCGCGCGACTGGGCGTCGTCGGCGCCGGTGTCATCGGCCTCGAGATGGGCAGCGTGTGGCGTCGCCTCGGCGCCGAGGTGACGGTCCTCGAGGCGCTGCCGGCCTTCCTCGGCGCGGCCGACGACGCGGTCGCGAAGGAAGCGCAGAAGGCGTTCGCCAAGCAGGGGCTGGCCATCCATACCGGCGCGACGATCACCGCGGTGAGGACCGGCAAGCGCGACGTCACGGTCGCCTGGACCGACGCCAAGGGCGCGGCGCAATCGAGCGCCTTCGACCGCCTGATCGTGTCGATCGGCCGCGTCCCGCACACCCAGGGCCTCGGCGCCGAGGCGGTCGGGCTGGCGCTGGACGAGCGCGGCTTCGTCGTGGTCGACGACGACTGCCGGACCAGCCTTCCCAACGTGTGGGCGGTGGGCGATGTCGTGCGAGGGCCGATGCTCGCGCACAAGGCGGAGGACGAGGGCGCCGCGGTCGCCGAGCGCATCGCCGGCCAGAAGCCGCACATCGACTTCGACACGATCCCGTGGGTGATCTACACCTCGCCGGAGATCGCCTGGGTCGGCCGCACCGAGCAGCAGCTGAAGGCGCAGGGCGTGGCCTACAAGTCCGGCAGCTTCCCATTCAGCGCCAACGGCCGCGCGCGCGCGATCGGCGACCCGGTCGGGTTCGTCAAGCTCCTGGCGGACGCCGCGACCGATCGCGTGCTCGGCATGCACGCGATCGGGCCGATGGCCTCCGAGCTCATCGCCGAGGGCGTGATGGCGATGGAGTTCGGCGCCTCGTCCGAGGACATCGCTCGCATCTGCCATGCGCATCCGACGCTTTCGGAGGCCACACGGGAGGCAGCCCTGGCGGTGGACAAGCGCACGCTAAACCTTTGAAAAGCGGAGAAAGGAGGAGGGAGAAAGGGATTGACGCCCCGGTGTCTCGACCGTCCCGACACCCCGACGCCTAACCCGTTCTCCCTCCTCCTTTCAACGCCTTCGCGCCTCTGCGGCAGCGCGACAAGCCTTCCCGCGGCGGTCGCGGTAAGATGGGGCTCGTGGGGGAACTCGGAGCCGCCGCCGGACAGCGCGTCGGCGCGATGCTCGCGCGGCGGCTCGCCGCGCGTGGCAGCGCGCCGGACCCCGCGCAGCGCGCCGCAGCAGCGCGCCTCGATCGACTGGCCGACGAGCTGGAGTCGTTCAAGGCGGCGCGCCAGTCCACGCTCAAGCGGTTGCTGTCGCCGCCCGATGTCCCGCGCGGCGTCTACCTGTGGGGAGGCGTGGGCCGCGGCAAGAGCCTCCTGATGGACGCCTTCTTCGCCGCGGTCGAGATCAGGCGCAAGGTGCGCGTGCATTTCCACGCGTTCATGCGCGACGTCCACGTCGAGCTCGCGACGCTCAAGGACGTCGAGGATCCGCTCGCGACCGTCGCCGCGAACATCGCCAGGCGCCATCGCCTCGTGTGCTTCGACGAGTTCCACGTGTCCGAGATCGCCGATGCGATGATCCTGGGCCGCCTGCTCGACCACCTGTTCGGCAACGGCGTCGTGTTCGTGATGACGTCGAACTTCCGGCCGGATCGGTTGTGGCCGGACGGTCTCCAGCGCGACCGCTTCCAGCCCGCGATCGATGCGCTCGCGCGCGAGCTCGACGTCGTCGAGGTCGACGGCGGCGTCGACTACCGGTTGCGCACGCTCGAGCAGGCGCCGACCTGGCTCGTGCCCGCAGGACGGGACGCCGACGAGGCGCTCACGCACACCTTCGATGCAATGGCGGCGGGGCCCGACGAGGACCATCGCCTCGCGATCGAGGGGCGCACGATGCTCGCGCGCCGGCGCGCCGGCAGCGCGGTGTGGTTCGAGTTCGCCGCCCTGTGCGACGGGCCGCGCTCGCAGCGCGACTACCTCGAGATCGCGCGCCGCTTCGCCGTGGTCATGGTATCGGGCATTCCGGCGCTGGGTCCCGCCACCGCGGACCAGGCGCGCCGCTTCACCTGGCTCGTCGACATCCTGTATGACCACGACGTCAAGCTCGTCGCCTCGGCGGCGGCTGAGCCCGACGCACTCTACCGCGAGGGACCCGCGGCGCACGAATTCCCGCGCACGGCGAGCCGGCTCGTCGAAATGCGCACGCGTGACTACATGGCCCGCCCCCATGCCAGCGGCGACACGACGGCCGCGCGCGCGGCCGCCGAGGCCGCCTGACGCCACGATCCTCACCACGACCTTCCATCAGGAGATTCCCGTGCAGATGCAGACATTCAAGGCTTACCGCACGTTCGAGGACCAGGGCATCGTGGCGAGCCGCTTCGTGGACATGAAGGTCGACGAGCTCGATCCGGGCGACGTGCTGGTGCGCACCAAGTATTCGACCATCAACTACAAGGACGCGCTCTCGTACAACGGCACCGGCCGCATCATGCGCAAGTTCCCGACCATCGCCGGCATCGACATGTCCGGGACCGTCGAGAGCTCGTCGGACACGCGCTGGCGCAAGGGCGACAAGGTGATCGTGCACGCCTACGACATGGGCGTGGCGCACGACGGCGGCTACAGCGAGTTCGTGCGCGTGCCCGGCGACTGGATCGTGCGCCGGCCCGAGAGCATGACCGCGTTCGACGCGATGACGCTCGGCACCGCCGGCTTCACCGCGGCGCTGGCGATCCACCTGATGCAGCACAACGGGCTCGCGCCGGACGGCGGACCGGTCGCGGTGACCGGTGCGACCGGCGGCGTCGGCTGCGTCGCCGTCGAGATCCTCGCCAAGCTCGGCTACGACGTCGTCGCGATCACCGGCAAGGCGCGCGAGGAGGGCGACTGGCTGCGCTCGATCGGCGCGAAGGAGGTGCTCGCGCGCCAGTCGATCGACCTCAAGAAGATCCGGCCGCTCGGGCCGGCGACCTATGCCGGCGCGGTCGACAACCTCGGCGGCGACATACTCGCCTGGCTCCTGTCGATGCAAAAGATCGGCGGCACGGTCGCCGCAGTGGGCCTCGCCGCCGACATGAAGCTCAACACGACGGTCGCGCCCTTCATCCTGCGCGGCGTCCACCTGCTCGGCGCCGACAGCGCGAACTGCCCGATGGCGCTGCGCCAGACGCTGTGGAACAAGCTCGCGGTCGCGTGGCGCCCGGATCGCGTGCACGACCAGGTGCGCACCATCGACTTCGACGACCTCCCGACGCACTTCGACGCCTACCTGAAAGGGATGGTGCGCGGCCGGACGGTGGTGCGGGTGGGGCGGGACACGCATCCCTGAGTCGAAGGCGGTGATAGGCGATGGGCGACAGGCGAGACGACGCCACCTGGCCGGCTGCCATTCCCCTGCATTGACCGACGTCATGTTCCCGGGCGGCAATTCGGGCTAGTGTCCGCACAGCCCATCGCCCATCGCCTATCGCCGCCTTCGGGCGCTCCCCGCATGGACAAGTACCGCGACTTCCATCACCGCTCGCTCGCCGACCGCGACGCGTTCTGGCGCACCGAGGCGGCGCTGGTCGAGTGGCACACGCCGTTTCGCCAGGTGCTCGATTTCTCGCGGCCGCCGTTCGCGCACTGGTTCGTCGGCGGGCGCACCAACCTGTGCCACAACGCCGTCGACCGGCACTTGAAGGACCGTGCCGCGCAGGAAGCGCTCGTCTACCTGTCGAGCGAGACCGGCGACGAGAAGGCGTGGACCTACGCCGCGCTGCACGCCGAGGTGAACCGCATGGCCGCGGTGCTGCAATCGCTCGGCGTCGGCCACGGCGATCGCGTGCTGATCTACATGCCGATGGTCCCCGAGGCCCTGTTCGCCATGCTCGCCTGCGCGCGCATCGGCGCGATCCACTCGGTGGTGTTCGGCGGGTTCGCGGCGGCGTCGCTCGCCACGCGCATCGACGACGCGCGGCCGGCGGCGATGGTCACCAGCGACGCCGGCATGCGCGGCGGCAAGCCGGTCCCGTACAAGCACCTGGTCGACGAGGCGCTGCGCCTCGCGAAGCACCCGCCGGCGAAGGTGCTGATCGTCGACCGCGGGATCGACCGGGCGATGGCGCGCACGGCCGGCCGCGACGTCGACTATGCGGAGCTTCGCACGAAGCACCTCGACGCGCGCGTTCCCTGCGTGTGGCTCGAGTCTTCCGAGCCGTCGTACATCCTCTATACGTCCGGCACCACCGGCAAGCCCAAGGGCGTGCAGCGGGACACCGGCGGGTACCTCGTGGCGCTGGCGAGCTCGATGCGCCGCATCTTCGACCTCGCGCCGGGCGAGACGATGTTCACGACCTCCGACATCGGGTGGGTCGTCGGCCACTCGTACATCATCTATGGGCCGCTCATCAACGGCTCGACCACGATCATGTACGAAGGCCTGCCGATCCGGCCCGACCCGGCCATCTGGTGGAAGATCGTCGCCGAGCGCAAGGTGAAGACGATGTTCAGCTCGCCGACCGCGATCCGCGTCCTGAAGAAGCAGGACCCGGCGTACATGAAGCGGCACGACGTCCGCTCGCTCAAGTACCTGTTCCTCGCCGGCGAGCCGCTCGACGAGCCCACCGCGCGCTGGGCGAGCGATGCGCTCGGCGTCGCGATCGTCGACAACTACTGGCAGACCGAGACCGGCTGGCCGATCCTGTCGGCGCAGCCGGGCGTCGAGGACACGCCGCGCAAGTTCGGCAGCCCGTCGTTCCCGGTGTACGGGTACGACGTGCGACTGGTCTCCGAGACGACCGGCGAGGACGTGCCGGCGGACGAGAAGGGCGTCCTGATGATCGCGCCGCCGCTGCCGCCGGGCTGCATGTCGACCGTGTGGGGCGATGACGCGCGCTTCGTACAGACCTATTTCTCGACCGTGCCGGGCCGCGAGCTGTACTCGACCTTCGACTGGGCGACGCGCGACGCGGACGGCTACTACTTCGTGCTCGGGCGCACCGACGACGTCATCAACGTCGCCGGCCACCGGCTCGGCACGCGCGAGATCGAGGAGGCGGTGCAGGCGCACAGCGGCGTGGCCGAGGTCGCGGTGGTCGGCGTCGCGGACCCCGTCAAGGGTCAGGTCCCGGTCGCGTTCGCCGTGCTCAAGGACCCCGCACGCGCGGCGACGCCCGAGGACGCTGCGGTGATGCGCAAGGAAGTGATGGACACCGTCGACCGCGAGCTCGGCGCGATCGCGCGGCCCGGCCAGGTGCACTTCGTGACACTGCTGCCCAAGACGCGCTCGGGCAAGCTCTTGCGCCGCTCGATCCAGGCGCTCGCGGAAGGACGCGACCCGGGCGACCTCACTACGATCGAGGACCCGGGCGCGCTCGAGCAGATCCGCGCGGCGCTCGCGGGACGCTAGCGCCGCGACGCGCGCATCAGCGCGGGGCCGCCGGCGCGCGCTCGGGCGCCTGTCCGCGCGCGTTGCCGAGGTCGTCGCGGATCGCCGCGGCGAATTCCGTGGGCCCGTCGACCACGAGCTCGTAGCCGAACGCGGCGACGCGTTCGCGCAGCTCCGCGCTGCGCATTGCCACCTCGTAGGACGCGTGCAGCCGCGCGAGCACGTCCGGAGGCGTCTGCGCTGGCGCGAGCAGTCCGTACCACAGCCCGATCGACGTGGTCGGGAAGCCTTGCTCGGCGACCGTCGGCACGTCGGGCGCGCGCGGGGCGCGTCGCTTGCCGAGGATGCCGATCAACCGGGCGCTGCCCGACGCGGCGTGCGGCGCCATCACCTCGAGGTCGTTCACCGACACGTCGACCCGCCCGGCGATCATGTCGACGATGCCGTTGGCGAGGTTCTTGTACTCGATCGGGGTCATCTGGATGCGCGCGGCCTTGGACAGGAGCGCCATGTTGAACTCCGTGAGCGATCCGGGACCCGGCGACGTGTACGTGAGAACGCCCGGCCGCGCGCGCGCGAGCTCCACGAGCTCGCCGATGCTGCGCGCGGGCACGTGCGCACCCACCGCGATCACGTACGGCGCCTGCGCGACGCGCCCGATCGGCGCGAAGTCCTTGACCGGGTCGAAACGAAGGTCGCGACTGACCGCGGCCGGGATGATGAGGTTCGGCGGTGCCGCGAAGAGCAGCGTGTAGCCGTCCGGCGCGGACTGCGCCACTGCCTCGACGGCGATCGTGCCGCCCGCCCCCAGGCGGCTTTCCACCACCACGGCCTGCCCCCACTGATCCGACAGGGCCTTCGCGAGCACGCGCGCGGTGTTGTCGACGCCGCTCCCGGCGGGCTGGCCGATGAGAAGACGGACGGTGCGCGCCGGCCACCCTTGCGCCAGCGTCTCGGTGCCGACCATGGCGAACAGCAGCGCGCCGGCCACGCACGCGGCGACACGCCCGAAGCGACGGCGTCGTGCCCGGGCCGGCGGGATCGCCATGGGCATCGCGGCATCGATCATCGCGGCGCAGCCGATGCGGAGCGGCGCGCGATCGCGCGGATCGCGGCGATGTCCTCGCGCAACGCCGAGGCGAACTGCCCGGGCATGTCGTCGATCGGCACGTAACCCAGCGCGTCGATGCGCTTGCGTGTCGTCGGCGAGCGCATCGCGGCCTCGTAGGCTTCGCCGAGGCGCTGGAGGACCTCCGGAGGCGTCCCGGCCGGAGCGAGCAGGCCGTACCATGGCGCGATCACGACGCCGGGGTAGCCGGCTTCGGCGGTCGTCGGCACGTCAGGCAGCCGCGCGACGCGCCGCGGGCTCGCGACCGCGAGCACGCGGAGCTTGCCGGAATGCGCGGAGAGCACGGCGACCTCGTTGAAGATGGCGTTCACGCGTCCGGAGAGCATGTCGGGAAGCGCCGAGGTGATGCCCTTGTACTCGACAGGCAGCATGTCGATGCCCGCCTGCGAGAGGAACATGGCCATGCCGAACCCGCTCGACGTCGTCGGACCGACCGTCGCGTAGGTGAGCTTGCCCGGCTCCGCGCGCGCGAGGTCCGCCAGCTCGCGCAGCGAGTGCGCCGGAACCTCGGGATTGACCGCGAACGCGAACGGGACGTGGGCGAAGCGGCCGACCGGCACGAAATCCTTCGGCGGGTCGTATCGCAGCTCCGGTTCGGTGGCCGCGGCGATCACGAGGTTGCTCGTGCCGCCGACCAGCAGCGTGTAACCGTCGGGCGTCGCCCGCGCTGCCGCTTCCGCGCCGATCGTGCCGCCCGCGCCGGGACGGTTTTCCACCGTGACCGCGACGCCCCAGTGGGCTTCCAGCGCGTCGGCGACGAGGCGCGCGACGTTGTCGGTCGCGCTTCCGGCCTGCTGCGCGGCGACGATCCGGACCGGACGCTGCGGGTAGGGGCGGTTGTCGGCCGCCGATGCGGTGACGGACACCGCGGCAAGCGTTGCCGCGGCGAGGGAGATCGCCGCCATCCCCGGACGGCCAAGCATGCGGGAGCGGGTCATCACGTCGATCCTTTCGTGGGGCGGCCGGGGGAGCGTTCCGGTCGCAGCGCGGGACGCTGATTCTACGTCGGTCCCGCGCCACCCATTCCGCGCGAGCCTATAATTTCGCCGCTGCAAGGGGGGGACGACCATGCCGGGCACGAGGGGGACGGCCTGTGCCGCGCGGGGCCGCCTGCGCGATCGCGCAGCGGCGAGCGCGCGCCGCTTGCGCGGGCGCCCGATCTCACGACGATGATGGACGGCGTCGACCTGACGGCCCACCTGCTCGCGCTCGCGCAGCGCCAGCCGGCGCGGCCGGCGCTACTCGCGCCAGGTCGTGCGACGATGTCGTTTGGCGCGCTCGGACGCCACATCGAGCGAACCGCCGCGCAGCTCGCCCAATGGGGGATCGGTCGCGGCGACGTGGTCGCGTGGGCCAACGGCGATCGCGCCGAGACCGCCGCGGCTCTCGCCATCCTGCCCGTGTCGGCGACGATCGCGCCATTGGCGCCGCGTGCGACCTTCGATGCTCTGTGCGACCTGTTGCGGCGCCTCGCGCCGAAGGCCGTCGTGGTGCCCGCGCACGACGATGCCGTGGTCGTGCGCGCCGCGCGCCTGCTGGGCCTTGCCACATTGACGACCGTGCCCGGCGCGCACCTCCAGGCGGGCGCCTTCGACCTGGTGCTGCAGGAGCCGACCGCGTCGCTCGACCGCGCCACGCGGTTCCCGGCGTCGTACGCGTGCATCGGTGCGACGTCGGGAGCCACCGGCAAGCCCAAGCTGGTCTCGCACGGCCACCGGCAGATCCTGCGGACGGCCTTCGCGGTGGGCGAACGACTCGGCCTCGGCCCGGACGACATCGCCGGCCATGTCACGCCGCTCCACCTGGCCGGCGGCATGCGCAACGCGTATTTCCAGGTGCTGGTGAACGGCGGCGGCGTGAACTGCCTTCCGGAAGCCGAGATCGAGCCGTTCCTCGATGCCGTGGGCGACGGCGACGTGACCTACACGTCGACATCGTTCGCGATCCATCGCGAGATTCTCGCTCGCCTGGAAGCGGGCCGACGCTATGTCCGCGGCCGTCTGCGCTGCGTCCGCATCGCATCGGGCCGGATGGAGCCCGGCGAGCTCGACCGGCTCGAGCGCGCGCTCGACGTGCCGGTGGTCACGGGCCTCGCGTCGAGCGAGACCGGTACCACCGCGCAGCAGTCGCCGCGAGCGGGGCGCAAGCGCGGGTCCGTGGGTCCGGTGGTCGACAGCGACATCCGCATCGTCGACGCCGATGGGCGCATCGTCGCCCCCGGCGAGGCGGGCGAGCTCCAGGTCCGCGGCCCGCAGCTGTTCGACGGCTACATCGACGACGACGCGCTCAACGCCGCGTCGTTCGTGGATGGCTGGTACCGCATGGGCGACGTCGTGCGCATCGACGACGACGGCGACCTGTTCATCGTCGGCCGCACGAAGGACGTGATCAGCCGCGGCGGCGACAAGATCGCTCCGCTGGAGATCGACGCGGTCCTGCTGGCGCAGCCCGGCGTTGCCGACGCCGCGGCATTCGGCGTACCGCACCCGCGGCTCGGCGAGGAAGTCGTCGCGGCAGTGGTGCTCGAGGCCGGCGTCGAAGCGGACGCCGAGGCGATCCTCGGTGCGCTGCGCGAGACGCTGGGCGCGCGGCGGGCGCCGCGACGCCTGTGGTTCGTGGCGAGCCTGCCGCGCACCGACGTCGGCAAGCTCCAGCGCACGGCGCTGCCCGACTGGGTCGGCTTCCGGCCCGCCGAGGACGCCGAAGCGACGCGCCCGGCGTTCGACGGATCGCCGCTCGAGCACGCGCTCGCGCCACTGTGGGCGTCGGTGCTCGCGTGCGATCGCGTCGCGCGCGACGCGGCGTTCTACGCGCAGGGCGGCGACGACGAGCGCGCCGCGCGCCTGGTCGCGCAGGTCGGCGCGGTGTTCGGCGTCGCGCTGCCCCCGGACGCGTTGCGCGACGAAGCCGCAACGCTCGCCGCGATGGCCCGCCTGATCGAGCGCGCACGCGCGGTCTAGCGTCGCCCGGCTCCGGGCCGGGGTCGCGGGCGACCGCGTCGTATAATCGGCGCTCCCGGATGCTCCGCGCCACGCGACCGTCGACGGGTCGCGCCCGGCGGCATGCCCGTCGGCGCGAGTGGCCGGCGCCCCGCTCGCCGCCGCGACTCTCGTGACCGACCTCGCTCTCGACGACCTGACCGACCGGCTCACCGCGCTCGCCGCGCGCCAGCCCGGTGCGCCGTTCCTGCACGCGAGCGGCCGCACGCCGATGAGCTTCGGCGTCCTGGCGCAGCGCATCGCGGCGATGCGCGCGCAGTTCGGTGCGCTGGGCATCGTGCGCGGCGACGTCGTCGCCGGTGCCGTCGTCGACCGGCTCGAATGCGTGGCGGCGCTCGCCATCCTGCCGGCGGCATGCACGTTCGCGCCGCTGCATCCGGCGCGCCCGCTGGCGTCGTTCGTCGAGCTGTTCGGGCGCATCCGGCCGCGCGCGGTGCTGGTGCCGACGCAGCGCGACCACCCGATCGTGGCGGCAGCACGCGAGCTGGGCATCGCCGAGATCGCGATGACACCCGACCCGGCTGGCGAGGCCGGAGCGTTCGACCTCGCGCTCGAACGGAGCGCGCCTTCTCTCGAGCGGCCGCGCACGGGCAACGCGGCGTGGGCGTACATCGACGTGACCTCGGGCACGACCGGCCGCCCGAAGCTCGTGCCGCACGGCCACCGGCAGCTCCTCGTGCAGGCGCAGGCGATGGGGGCGTGGCTCGCGCTGTCCGGCGACGACGTCACCGCGTATACGTCGGCAATCCAGTTCTCGCTCGGCAAGCGGACGGCGTTCCTGGTGCCGGTGCTGAACGGCGCGAGCGTGTACTGCCTGCCGGAGTCGGACGGCGCTGCGTTGCACGCTGCGATCCGCGACGAGCGCGTGTCGCTCGTCCCGGCGACCTTCGCGGTGCAACGCGAGCTGTTGACGCGCGCCCAGTCCGTCCCCGTGGCGAGCGAGCGGCTGCGCTTCCTGTGCGTCGCGTCGGGGGCGCTCGAGACCGCCGAGTGCGAAGCGCTCGAGCGCGCGCTGCGCGTCCCGGTGCTGTCGGCCTATGGCGCCACCGAGATCGGCATCGCCCTGGTGCAATCGCTGGACGCGGCGCGTCGCCGGCCCGGCAATGCGGGGCTGCCGGTGGGTGCCGAGGTTCGGATCGTCGACGCCACCGGCGTGCCATGCGCGGAGGGCGCGATCGGCGAGATCCAGGTGCGCGGCCCGGAGGTATTCGACGGCTACCTCGACGACCCCGAGCTCACCGCGGCGGCCTTCGACGACGGCTGGTTCAGGATGGGCGACCTGGGCAGCCTCGAGGCCAACGGCGAGATCCGCGTCAGCGGACGCCTCCACGATCTCATCAATCGCGGTGGCGAGAAGATCGCGCCGGCACGCATCGATGCGGTGCTGCGCGGGATGCCACAACTCGTCGACGGCGCCGCGTTCGGCGTGCCGCACCCGCGGCTCGGCGAGGAGATCGTCGCCGCCGTGGTGGTGAAGCCCGGCGCGAGTGTCGATGCCGAGGCGGTCCGCGCGCACGTGCGCAACCACCTCGGCGCCCGCTATGCGCCGCGGCGCGTGTGGATCGTCGAGGCGCTGCCGCGCACCGACACCGGCAAGCTCAAGCGTACCGCGCTGCGCGACACCGTCGGTTTCGACCCGGCGACGTTCTCCACGACCGACACGCCGGACGCGTCGCCCGCCTCGCCGCTCGAGCTCGCGCTGGGCGGGCTGTGGGCCGGCGTGCTCAAGGTCGCGAAGGTCGAGCGCGACGCCGACTTCTTCATGCTGGGCGGCGACTCGCTGCGCGGCGCGAGCCTGCTGGAGCAGGTGCAGGCGGTGTTCGGCGTCGACCTGCCCGTGCAGGCGCTCTTCGAGGACGCCGGCACCGTCGCCGCGATGGCGCGGCGCATCGAGCGCGAGCGCACGGCGAAGCGACGATCCGACGCGCCCAGCACGCTGCCACGGCGTGCGCCCGGCGTGCCGGTGCCGCTGTCGCACACGCAGTCGCGTGCCTGGTTCCTGCACCGGCTCGATCCGCACAGCGACGCCTACAACGAGTCGCGCCTGTGGCACATCGACGGCGCGGTCGACGTCGAGGCGCTGCGCGCGGCGATCGGCATGGTGGCGGAACGCCAGGCGATCCTGCGGACGCGCTATGTAGTGGTCGACGGCGAGCCGCGCCAGGTCGTCGGCCCGGCGTCCAGCCTCGCGCTCGAGGTGGTCGACCTCGCCGGTCCCGATCCCGCGGCGGCGCTCGACGCGACGGTCGCCGAGCGCATGTCCCGCCCGTTCGACCTCGCCGCGGGGGCGCCGGTGCGCCTGGTCCTCTTCACGCTCGGCCCGGGCCGCCACGCGTTCCTGCGCGTGTGGCACCACGTCACCAACGACGGACTGTCGTCGGCGATCCTGCAGGACGACCTCTCGGAAGCCTATGCGGCGGCGCGGGGCGGCCGGCCGCCCGCGTGGACACCGCTGCCGGTCGACTACGCCGACTTCGCCGTCTGGCAGCGACAGGCGCTCGGTGGCGACGCGCTCGATCGCGCGATCGGCGCGTGGAAGGCGAAGCTCGCCGATCTGCCGACGCTGGCGCTGCCGACCGATCGCGTGCGTCCGCCCGCGCAGAGCTTCCGGGGTGCCGTGGTTTCGCGGCGCCTGCCGGCCGTGCCGGCCGCCGCACTGAAGGCGGTCGCGCGAGAACAAAGCGCGACTGCCTTCATCGCGTTCTTCTCGGCCTACGCCGCGCTGCTCGCGCGGCTGTCCGGCGACACGGACTTCGCGATCGGCACGCCGGTCGCCGGGCGCACGCGCCCCGAGCTCGCGCGCCTCATCGGCTATTTCGCCAACACGCTCGCGGTGCGCGTCGACCTCGCCGGCGCGCCGTCGTTCGTCGACCTCCTGAAGCGCACCCGCGCAACGATGATCGACGCGCTGGAGCGCCAGGACGTGCCGTTCGAGCGGCTGGTCGACGCGCTCGGCGTCGCACGCGACCCGTCGCGCAATCCGCTGTTCCAGGTCGCCTTCTCGATGCGCGAGTCCGACGCGGGCGACCTCGCGCTCGCCGGCGCCACGGTGCGCCGCGACGAAGGCCGCCACGGGCGCGCGAAGTTCGACCTCCTCCTGTCGCTGGTCGACGGCCGCGACGGCGTCGCGGCGCACTGGGAATACTGTGCCGACCTCTTCGACCGCGCGACGGTCGAGCGCATCGCGCAGCAGTACGAGACGCTCGTGGCCGCGTTCGCCGCGGCGCCCGGCGCGAGCGTCGACGATCACGCGCTGATGGATGCCGCGACGCGCCGGCGCATCCTCGACGCGGCGCGCGTCACGTCGACCACGTATCCGGCCCACGCGACGGTCCACCGGCGCGTCGCCGAGCAGGCGGCGCAAAGGCCCGCGGCGCTCGCCGTCGCCACGCTCGATTACGCGACGCTCGACGCGCGCGCCAACCGCCTCGCGCATGCGCTCGTCGGCGCGGGCGCCGGACCGGGGCGCTTCGTCGGCGTGGTCCGCGCGAAGGCCGCCGACATTGCGGTCGCCTGGCTCGCCGTGCTGAAGGCCGGCGCGGCCTATGTCCCGATCGATCCCGAGCTGCCCGCCGAGCGCCTCGCGTTCATCCTGGCGGATGCGCGCATCGGCGTCGTCGTCGCCGACGACGTCGTGGCGGGCCGCCTCGCGCAACCCGGGGTCGTGCTGCTGTGCCCCGACGCGATCGCGCCGCGGCTCGCCGCGCTCGCCGCCGAGCCGCCGGTCGCCGACGTCGGGCCGGACGATCCGGCGTACGTGATCTACACGTCGGGGTCCACCGGGACGCCGAAGGGCGTGGTGGTGCCGCACCGCGCCGTGCTGCGCCTGGTGTGCGACCCCGACTATGTCGCGATCGGACCCGGCGATGTCGTCGCGCAATTGGCCAACCCGGCCTTCGATGCGTCGACGTTCGAATTCTGGGGTCCGCTCGCGAACGGCGCGCGACTCGTGCCCGTGGCCAGGACCACGGCGCTCGTGCCGCGCGCGCTTGCGGGAGCGCTGGCCGCGGAGGGCGTCACGACGCTGTTCCTCACCACCGCGCTGTTCAACGCCGTCGCGCGCGACGAGCCGGCCGCGTTCGCGCGCTGCACGACGGTGCTGTTCGGCGGCGAGGCTGCCGAGCCGCGCTGGGTGCGCGAGGTGCTGCGCGCCGGGCCACCGGCGCGGCTCGTGCACGTCTACGGGCCCACCGAGACGACGACGTTCGCGACCTGGCATCGCGTGCAGTCGGTCCCGCCCGACGCGCAGACCGTGCCGATCGGCGCGCCGATTGCCCGCACCGAGGCGTTCGTGCTGCGCGACAACGGCGAGCCCGCCGCGCCCGGCGAGCCCGGCGAGCTCCTCCTCGGCGGTCCGGGCGTCGCGCTCGGCTACCTCGGCAGGCCCGAGCTCACCGCCGAGCGCTTCGTCGAGCGCACCATCGCGCCGCTGCCTGCCCGGCGGCTGTACCGCACCGGCGACCGGGTGCGCTGGCGCGACGATCTCTCGCTGGAGTTCCTCGGCCGCCGCGACCGGCAGGTGAAGGTGCGCGGCCATCGCATCGAGCTCGACGAGATCGAGGCCGCGCTCGCGCGCATGTCGCAGGTGCGCGAGGCGGTGGTCATGCTGCGCGGCGACACCAGCAACACGCGCCAGGTGGTCGCCTACCTGGTGCCCGCCGACCCGAGCGGTCCGCCGCCGGCGAACCTGCTGCGCGAGATGCGCCGCCTGCTCCCCGAGTACATGCTGCCCGGCGCGATCGTCTGGATGCCGACGCTCCCGCTCAACGCGAGCGGCAAGGTCGACCGCCGCGCGCTGCCGCCGCCGGTCGATGCCGCGCGGCCGGAGCGCGGCGTCGTGGTGCCGGCGCGCGACCTGATCGAAGGCGTGCTCGTACGCATCTGGCAGGAGCTGCTCGGGCGCGGCGAGATCGGCGTGCACGATCACTTCTTCGAGAGCGGCGGCCATTCGCTGCTCGCCGCGCGCATGGTCGACACGATCGAGCAGGAGACCGGCTACGCGGTGCCGCTGACCGCGCTGTTCGCCGACGACACGATCGCAGGCCTTGCTCGCGTGCTGCGCGAAGGCGCGCCGGAGGCGCTCGAGCCGATCCTTCCGGTGAACGTCGGCGGATCGAGGACGCCGTTCGTCTATCTGCACGGCGATTTCAGCGGCGGCGGCTTCTACAGCCGCACCATCGCGCACGCGCTCGGTGCGGACCAGCCGACGCTCATCGTGCATCCGCACGGGCTCGTCGAGGACACGATCCCCGCCACCATCGAGGAGATGGCCGCCGACCGCCTGCGCGCGGTGCGCGCGGTGCAGCCGAGCGGACCCTACCTGGTCGGCGGACACTGCAACGGCGCGCTGGTCGCCTTCGAGATGGCGCGCCAGCTCGCCGCGGCGGGAGAGAGCGTCCCGGCCGTCGTGCTGATCGAGGCGCGCGCGCCCGACACGCAGGGCGATCGCGACGACGCGCCCGGCTCGTTCCTCCGGATGAACGCCCCCGGCGGCCCGCGCCTGCTCGAGGCGCGCGACCGCACCTCCGACGCGGAGCTCCGCTATGTGCAGGCGATGCACCGCTACGTCGGACGGCCCTACGACGGCCACGTCGTCGTGATCAAGGCGCACGAGCGGCGCCAGGACGCGCCGCTCGACATGGGCTGGTCGCGCCTCGCGTCGTCGGTCGAAGCGCATTTCATTCCGGGCAACCACACGACGCTGATCACGCGGCACGTCGGCGACCTGGCGGCGACGATCCGCGCGGCGCTCGCGCGCGCCGTCGGGGTGCCGGCGTGAGCCGCCGTGTGTCCGCGCCGCACTGGTCGCGGCGCGCGTTCCCGGGCGGAGCCGCGGCAGCGGCACTCTGGCCACGGCGGTCGCGGGCATCCGACTGCCCGGACCACACCGTGCGGTCATGGGTCGGGCAGGTATCCGGCGGCCGCGCCGCCGCAGGTCCGCGTTGAGTGCCGCGCTCCTGGCCGGGCCGCACGTCCCGCTCGCCGTCGTCGAGCGCGGCGGAGCGATCGAGAGCGTCCACCTGGGCTCGGTGGCAGTCGTCGATGCGGACGGCGCGCTGGTCGCGTCGGCAGGGTCGCCCGACACCGTCGCGTTCACGCGAAGCTCGCTGAAGCCGCTGCAGGCGCTGCCGTTCGTCCTCGCCGGCGGCCCGGCGCACTTCGGCCTGGCGACCGAACAGGTCGCGCTCCTGTGCGCGAGCCATTCGGGCGAGGCTCGCCACCAGGCGGGCGTGGCCGACCTCATGCGGCGCGCCGGGTGCCACGTGGACGAGCTGCGATGCGGTTCACACGCCCCGTACGTCTACGAGTCGCTCGGCGAGGCGCCGCCGCCGCCGCCGTATTCCGCGCTCGGCCACAACTGTTCGGGCAAGCACGCCGGGATGCTCGCGTGCTGCGCGCTGCACGGCTGGACGCGCGAGGGCTATCTCGACGCCGGCCACCCGCTGCAGGTCGCGATCCGGGCGGCGGTCGCGCGCTACGCCGGCGTGCCGGGCGCAACGCTCGACGCGGTGATCGACGGGTGCTCGGCACCCAACTACGCGCTGCCGCTCACCGGCCTCGCCCGCGCCTACGCCCGGCTGGTGCGCGAGGGCGACGATGCGGATGCGACGGCCAGCGGCGCGATCGCCGGCGCGATGGCGGCGCACCCGGACTACGTCTCGGGCGAGCGGCGCGGCGACCTGGTGTTGATGCGCGCCGGGCGCGGCGCGTGGATCAGCAAGGTGGGTGCCGAGGGAATGCAGGCGATCGGGCTGCGGGCGTCCGGGGTGGGCGTGGCGATCAAGGTGGCGGACGGGGCGGGGCGGGCGGTGGTCCCGGTCGCGATCGCGGTGCTCGACGCCCTGGGCGCGCTCGACGACGCCGCGCGGAGCGATCTCGCCCCGTGGGCGGCGCCGGTGCTGCACAATGCGCGTGGCCTCGCCGTCGGCCGCCTGCGTCCGGTCGTTGTCCTGGACAAGGCGGTCGAGGGCCGGTCATCTCCCGACGGCCGGGGGCGCCGGTGAACTTGGGGACGCCGGCGTGGTCTTTGAAGGCAAGCGCGTGCCCCGGCGGTCGGCGTCCCAGGCCGCTCGGGCGCTACCCGGGACTCCCCGGACGCGCGCCTGCCGGCCGGCGGGCATAACAACGTACGAATCAGGGAAGAGCAGACCGGCGGATGGGTGATCGCGAGGTCGACCAGCAGCTGGTCGAGCGCGCGCAGCGGGGCGACAAGCGCGCGTTCGAGCTACTGGTCATGAAATACCAGCGCAAGCTGGGGCGGCTGCTGTCGAGGCTGGTGCGCGACCCGGGCGAGGTCGAGGACGTGACGCAGGAGGCGTTCATCAAGGCCTACCGCGCGCTCCCGAACTTCCGAGGCGAGAGCGCGTTCTATACGTGGCTCTACCGCATCGGCATCAACACGGCGAAGAATTACCTGGTGGCGCTCGGACGGCGGGCGCCGACGACGACGGAATTCGATCACGAGGAAGCGGAGTCGTTCGAGGATGCCGACGCGTTGCGGGACACCGCGACGCCGGAGGCCGAGCTCCTGAGCCGGGAGATCGCCACGACGGTGAACCGCGCGATGGAAGCGTTGCCCGACGATCTGCGCACGGCGATCACGCTGCGCGAAATCGAAGGGTTGAGCTACGAGGAAATTGCCAGCGTGATGAACTGCCCGATCGGCACCGTGCGCTCCCGGATCTTCCGCGCGCGCGAGGCGATCGCCGCCGACCTGCGGCCCCTGCTCGGCACGGACGAGAACCGGAGATGGTGATGAACGAGGACATTTCGCGCCTGATGGATGGCGAGCTCGACGACCAGCCTGCGGTCGACCGCGTCGTCGCCGGATTGCGGCAGGACGTCGCAATGGCGACCTGGGCGTGCTACCACGTGATCGGCGACACGCTGCGCGGCGAATGCCGCGTGTCGGCGCGCCTGTCGCGCCGCGTGGCGACTGCGCTCGCGAGCGAGCCGACGGTGCTCGCGCCGCAGCGGCGCGTCGATCGCCCGGCCGCCTGGGCGTGGGCGGCCGCGGCGACCGTCGCCGCGGTGGCCGTGGTGGGCTGGACGGCGGTCTCGCTGACCGACACGCCGCCCTCCGCGATGGCGCTCGCGCGCGAAGCCGCCTCGGTGCGCGCCGACGCGCTGCGATCGCAGGTGATCCCGGCCGACTACCTGCTCGCGCACCGCGAGGCGTCGCCGGGCACGCCGATCCAGGTGGTCTCGCCGCTGCAGCGGGCCGTCGCGGACGTTCCGTTGCGTCCATGACCGCATCCCCGAGCTTCGCGGCCGCGACGCGCGCAACCGGCCGCTCGCTGCGCCGCGCGCTGCTCGCGCCGGCTGCCGTCGTCACGCTCGCGTTCGCGCCGCACGCCCTCGCCCAGGACGCGCAGGCGATGCTCGATCGCGCGGCGACCGCCGCGCGCACGCTTTCCTACACCGGCACGATCGTCTACCAGCGTGGCTCCGTCGTCGAGACGACGCGCATCGTGCACGTCAGCGACGGCGGCGAGGAGCTCGAGAAGCTCGTCAACCTCGACGGTCCGGCCCGCGAGGTGATCCGCAACCAGGGCGAGGTGCGCTGCTACTACCCGGATGCGAAGCTCGTCCGCATCGAGCCGCGCACCTTCCGCAACGCGTTTCCGTCGCTGTCGCCCAAGCAGCAGGCGTCGCTCGCGCAGTTCTACGCGGTGAAGAAGGGCGGCACCGGTCGCGTCGCCGGCATCGAGGCGCAGGCGTGGACGTTCGTGCCGCGCGACGGGCTGCGCTACGGGCACGAGTTCTGGACCGACCCGGCGACCGGCATGCTGCTCAAGGCGCGCACGCTCAACGAGGCGGGCGAAGTGATCGAGCAGTTCGCGTTTCTCGAGATCGCGCAGGGCGTGAAGCTCGACCGCGACGCCGCGCGCCCGACCTGGGCCAGCGCGCCCGCCGACTGGCAGGTGAAGCACACCAAGATGGGCGTCAGCTTCATCGAGGAGACCGGCTGGACCGTCACGCGCGTGCCGCCCGGGTTCACTCGGATCATGGAAGGGCGGCGCGGGCTGCGCGACCGGCCCGACGCACTGATGCAGATCGTGCTCTCCGACGGCCTCGTCGCCGTCAGCGTGTTCATCGAGGCCCGCGGCGGCTCGCAGCGTTACGTCGGGCGCGCACGCCAGGGCGGCATCAACCAGTACTCGGTGAAGCAGGACGACTATGTCATCACCGCGCTGGGCGAGGCCCCGGCCGAGGCGGTCAGGATGATCGCGACCTCGGTCACGCGCCGTTGACGCCGCAGCCCGCCGCCCCCATCTGGCGCTTCGAGGCGACTGCCCCCCGCAAACCGCCTTCGATGTCGACCGTCGCCCCCCTGCGCATCGCCAAGCGAGGCTTTCCCCGTCCCGAGGAAACCATGAACCGCATGCTTGCCCGTCCCGCCTTCGCGCTCGCGTTCGCCGCCGCGCTCGCCGTCCCGCTCGCCGCGCCCCTCGCGCAGGCGCAGGCGCCGGGCCGCACGGTCGTGCTGCCGGACTTCACCGAGCTCTACGAGAAGCAGGGCCCGGCGGTCGTCTCGATCGACGTCACGCAGCGCCAGCGCCGGTCGCAGGCCGCGCCCGAGATCTCCGAGGACGACCCGTTCTACGAGTTCTTCCGGCGCTTCGGCCCGATCCCGCGCGGCCGGGGCGGCGCGCCGCGCGACTTCGACCAGCAGTCGACCGGCTCCGGCTTCGTCGTCGGCGCTGACGGCTACATCGTGACCAACGCGCACGTGGTCGACGGCGCCGACGAGGTCCGCGTACGCATGTCCGACCGGCGCGAGTTCATCGCCAAGGTGGTCGGCGCGGACAAGCGCACCGACATCGCGCTGCTGCGCGTCGATGCGAAGGACCTGCCCAAGGTCACGATCGGCGATCCCGACAAGCTCAAGGTGGGCGAGTGGGTCGTGGCGATCGGCAAGCCGTTCGGTCTCGAGAACACGATGACCGCCGGCATCGTCAGCGCCAAGGGCCGCGACCTGCCGCAGGAGAACCTGGTCCCGTTCATCCAGACCGACGTCGCGATCAACCCGGGCAATTCCGGCGGGCCGCTGTTCAACCTGCGCGGCGAGGTGGTCGGCATCAACTCGATGATCTACTCGCGCACCGGCGGCTACATGGGGCTCGCGTTCGCGATCCCGATCGACGTCGCGATGAACACGGTCAACCAGCTGAAGGAGAAGGGCCGCGTCACGCGCGGGCGCATCGGCGTGACGATCCAGGAGGTCAGCAAGGAGGCCGCCGAGGCGTTCGGCCTCAAGTCCGCCGTCGGCGCGCTGGTCAACTCGGTCGAGAAGGGCGGTCCGGCGGAGAAGGGCGGCGTCGAGGCGGGCGACATCATCCTCAAGGCCGACGGCCGCGACGTGCGCAACAGCAACGACCTGCCGCGCATCATCACGTCCGTCGCGCCGGGCAAGTCGGTGAAGCTCACCGTGTGGCGCAAGGGCACGCAGCGCGAGGTCAGCGTGATGGTGGCCGAGCTCAAGGAGGAGGCCGTGCAGGCGCGTACGCGCCCGACGCCGGCGCCGAAGGAAAAGGCCAAGCCCAACCGGATGGGGCTGGTCCTCGCCGACCTGACCGACGAGCAGAAGAAGGAAGCCGACGTGAAGTCGGGCGTGCTGGTCGAGGACGTGGCGTCGGGGGTGCGCGGCAACGTGCAGCCCGGGGACGTGATCCTCGAGATCGTCAGCAAGGGCGTGACGAGCGAGGTGAGGACCGCCGCGCAGATGAACGACTTCCTGGCGAAGCTCGAGAAGGGCGCCGCGGTGACGCTGCGCCTCAAGCGCGGCGACAACCAGTTCTACGCGACGGTGCGATTGCTCAACGGCGACCAGTAGCCGCGGGCGTCGCGTTGCCCCGCGCCGCACGGGCGCGAGGCAACGGTCGCGGGCGATCAGGCGGCCCGGACGACGTCCTCTTTCATGCCGAAGCCCAGCCACAGCGACACCGCGGCGATCGCCACGTGCAGCCACATGTCGGCCATGTTGTGCGCGATCATGCCGAGGATCGGCTGGTCCCCGGAGAAGTACCCGAGGATGGCGACCAGCCCGTAGACGACGCCGAACACCTTGAAGAACAGCGCCAGCGCGGCGGGGCTCGCCAGCGCGATGCCCAGCGCGATCGCGCCGGTGGCGATGTGCACCAGGTTGTGCGCGCCATTCACCGCGAACAGGCCGAGCAGCTTGCCGTCGGGGGTGAGCGCGGGTACGAAGCCCGCGAGGCCGACGAGCACGAATACCGCACCGAACGCGAGTCCGATCTTCTTCAGCATGGGGATGTCCTCCTCCAGGGTGGGTCGGTCGACGTCGCGGGCGCCTGTCAGCGTCCTGCGCGTATCGTGGTCGCAGCGAGCGGCGTTGGCAACGCCATGCGCGGCCCGACGCATGACCCGGCGCGCGGCCCCATGATCCTCACGCTCCTCGTCCGCTCGTATTGCCACCTGTGCGACGAGATGCGCGACGCCCTGGCGCCGGTCGCCGCGCGCCACGGCGCGAAGGTCGTCGAGATCGACCTCGACGCCCGACCCGAGTGGGAAACGCGCTTCGGCGATCGCGTGCCGGTGCTCATGCTGGGCTCCGCGCCGCTCGGCGAGGTCCTGGCCGAGTTGCGGCTCGACACGGCGTCACTCGAGCGGCGGCTCGCGCGGCCGCCGTTCGCGTCCGGCCCCGATTTCCGTTAGAATTCAAGGTTTTCCGCATTGCCCGCGGGCGACCTGCCGCGGGCCGCGCGCCGCGCCGACGTCGCGGCGCCCGGCAGGACACCGTGAAGCCCATCCGCAACTTCTCGATCATCGCGCACATCGACCACGGCAAGTCGACGCTCGCCGACCGGTTCATCCAGCGCTGCGGGGGCCTCGCCGACCGCGAGATGGAAGCGCAGGTGCTCGATTCGATGGACCTCGAGCGCGAGCGCGGCATCACGATCAAGGCGCAGACCGCCGCGCTCGCCTACACGGCCCGCGATGGCGTGACCTACCGGCTCAACCTGATCGACACCCCCGGCCACGTCGACTTCGCCTACGAGGTGTCGCGCTCGCTCGCCGCGTGCGAAGGCGCGCTGCTCGTGGTCGACGCGTCGCAGGGCGTCGAGGCGCAGACCGTCGCCAACTGCTACACGGCCACCGAGCAGGGGGTCGAGGTGATCCCGGTGCTCAACAAGATCGACCTGCCGTCCGCCGAGCCCGAGCGGGTCATCGCCGAGATCGAGGACATCATCGGCATCGACGCGAAGGACGCGATCCGCGCCTCCGCCAAGACCGGCGAGGGCGTCGACGCGATCCTCGAGGCTGTGATCGCGCGCATCCCGCCCCCGACCGGCGACGACGCCGCGCCGCTGCAGGCGCTGGTGATCGACGCATGGTTCGACAACTACGTCGGCGTCGTGATGCTCGTGCGCGTGGTGAACGGAACGCTCCGGCCGCGCGACAAGGTGCTCCTGATGGCGACCGGCGTCGTGCACACGTGCGAGCAGGTCGGGGTGTTCACCCCGAAGGCGGTGGCGCGCGAGTCGCTGTCGGCCGGCGAGGTCGGCTTCATCGTCGCCGGCGTGAAGGAGCTCGCCGAGGCGAAGGTCGGCGACACGATCACGCACGTGGCGAAGCCGGCGCCCGGGCCGCTGCCCGGGTTCAAGGAGGTGAAGCCGCAGGTGTTCGCGGGCCTCTACCCGGTCGAGTCGAACCAGTACGAGGCGCTGCGCGAGGCGCTGACCAAGCTCAAGCTGAACGACGCGTCGCTGCACTTCGAGCCGGAGGTGTCGCAGGCGCTCGGCTTCGGCTTCCGCTGCGGCTTCCTCGGCCTCCTGCACATGGACATCGTGCAGGAACGGCTCGAGCGCGAGTACGACATGAACCTGATCACGACGGCGCCCTCGGTCATCTACCAGGTGCTGATGCGCGATGGCAGCGTGGTCGAGATCGACAGCCCGTCGAAGCTGCCGGACCTGTCGCGCGTCGAGGAGATCCGGGAGCCGGTCATCACGGTCACGATCCTCGTGCCGCAGGAGTACGTCGGGCCGGTCCTGACGCTGTGCACCGAGAAGCGCGGCGTGCAGAAGGACATGCAGTACCGCGGACGGCAGGTCATCATCCACTACGAGATCCCGCTGGCCGAGGTCGTGATGGACTTCTTCGACAAGCTGAAGAGCGTCTCGCGCGGCTACGCGTCGATGGACTACGAGTTCCGCGAGTTCCGCGCGGCGGACGTCGTGAAGCTCGACATCATGATCAACGGCGACCGCGTCGACGCGCTGTCCGTGATGGTGCACCGGTCCGTGTCGCAGTTCCGCGGCCGCGAGGTCGTGCACAAGATGCGCGGCCTGATCCCGCGCCAGATGTTCGACGTCGCGATCCAGGCGGCGATCGGGGCGCAGATCATCGCGCGCGAGTCGGTGAAGGCGATGCGCAAGAACGTGCTCGCCAAGTGCTACGGCGGCGACATCACGCGCAAGAAGAAGCTGCTCGAGAAGCAGAAGGCCGGCAAGAAGCGCATGAAGGCGGTCGGGAGCGTCGAGATCCCGCAGGAGGCCTTCCTCGCGATGCTCCGCATGGACGAAGGCTAGACGCCCGTGGAGGCGTGGCTGCCGACCCTGCGGACGCTGATCGCGGTCGGGCTCGCGCTGC
>DATLIR010000336.1:0-8278 GCA_035539315.1 Casimicrobiaceae bacterium | reverse complement strand
CCGGGAAGCTGTCCGCGATTGCGCTCTTCTGCGTCGGCACCGCGTCCATCTTCGGGTGGCTCCTCGCCTACTATCAGATTCCCAAGTCGCTGCTCGCCAACGTCACCCAATGGGGCCTGGGGCCAATCGGCGTGGGCTTCTTCATCGTGTTCGTCTTCCTCGTCGTCGGCTGCTTCCTCGACGCGATCCCCGCGATCATCATCGTGGGCACGACGCTGCAGCCGCTCGCCGCGTCGGTGGGCATGCACCCGGTGAGCTTCGCGATCATCAGCATCGTCGCGCTGGCCTTCGGGCTCGTGACGCCGCCGTACGGGCTGTGCCTGATGATCTCGTGCGCGATCGCCAAGGTCCGCTTGCGCTACGCGCTCAAGGATACGATGATTATGCTGGTGCCGATGTTCCTCGTGCTGGCCGCGATGATCGTGTGGCCGGGGATCCCGCTGCTCCTGCCCGAGCTCATCCGCCCCGACTTCCTCAAGTGACGCATCAGCGCGTGCCGACCTTCGCTCCCCTGTCCGGCGGCTTCGGCCTCGAGACGCGCGACGTGGATGTCGCGCGGCTCGACGACGCGACCTTCGCCGAGGTCGAGCGCGCGTTCTACCGCGGCCAGGTGCTGGCCCTGCGCGGGCAGACGCTCGCGCCGCACGAGTTCGCCGCGTTCGCGCGCCGCTTCGGCCCGCCCGAGCCGCACGTGATCGACCAGTTCCACCATCCCGAGGACGCGAACATCCTGATCCTGTCCAACCGCAGGCGCGACGGCCAGCCCGTCGGCCTGGCGGACGCCGGGACCTACTTCCACACCGACTACTCGTACCTGCAGGTGCCGGCGCGCGCGACGACGCTCTACTCGGTCGAGGTGCCGCGACGCGGCGGCGACACGCTGTTCGCGAACCAGTACGCCGCGTACGACGACCTGCCCGACGCGACCAAGCGCCGCATCGACGGCCTCGTGGGCATCCACCACTACGGCAACCGCAACGACACGGACACCGCGTCGCGGACGGTCGCGTCGGTCCTGTCGGAGGACCAGCAGGCGAAGATGCCGCTGGTCACCCACCCGCTCGTGCGCGCGCATCCGATGACGGGACGCAGGGCGCTCTACGCGGTGTCGGGCAGCTCGTTCGGCATCGTCGGCATGCCGGAACGGGAGGCGCGAGCGCTGCTCGACGAACTGGCCACGCACGCGACGCAGCCGAAGTACGTGCTGCGCTTCCGCTACGGCGTCGGCGACGTGGTGATCTGGGACAACGCGTCGCTGCTGCACTCGGCGACGCTCACCGACCCGCAGGATCCACGCACGCTGTGGCGCATCACCGTCAAGGAACCGGCGCTCGCCGGCGCGGTGATCGCTCCCCGCTTCGCCGGCGCCGCGATGTAGCGCGCGGGGACGCATGGCCCCCCGTGGGTGGGGCTTCGGTCTCGCGGGTCCGGCTCCAGCCGCGTGGGTCGGGCTTCAGCGTCGTGGGTCGAGCTTCAGCGTCGTGGGTCGGGCTTCAGCCCGACGCTCTTCCCATCGCCATGGCGTCTTGACGATGCCCGCCGATTGGCGTCAACTGAAATCGGTTCTTCGCCCACGCAAGGAGTCGACCATGGCACGGAAGTCCACCAAAGCTCCCGCCCCGACCGCGACCCGGCCGGCCGCCACACGCAAGACCAAGCGGCGTCCGCCCGCGAAGAAGGCGCTGGGCCCGGCGTCGTACGCGATGCCCGCCGGCGCGAACTACGCGGACATGTCGAAGATGGCCAACATGCTGACGCCCGAGCAGGCGATCGAGCTCTACAAGGCCAACGCCCGCATGGCGCTCGACGTGATCAACGCGGCGATCGAGAGCACCGCGAAGCTGCGACGGCTGCAGTTCGAGGGCGAGGAGTCCGCGCGCGCGTTCCACAAGAAGGCGGTGCGCTCGGCCGCCGAGGCGCGCGACCCGCAATCGCTGATGGCAGCGGGGCAGGGCGCGGCGCAGGAAGCGATGGAGAAGTCGATGCACTACTGGGGCGAGATGTTCGACCTGATCGCCGAGATCCAGAAGCGCGTGTTCACGCTGATCGAGGAGCAGGCGGAGGGGATGCCGGGCGTCAAGCAGGCGAAGGCCGCGATGGCGATGCTCCCGGACCTCAAGCCGCTCGAGAACGTCGTCGCCGCAATGAAGGGCGTCGTCGGCTCCGGCGGCAACGCGTTCGAGCAGATGCAGAAGGTGATGGGCGATTTCACGCGGATGGCGCAGGGGGGGCGGAGGTAGATGAACGCGTCCGGTACCAGGTTACGAAACCCGGTACCGGCTAGCGGGCGCCGAGCAGGAACGCGATCGCGCTGCGCAGCTTCGCGGGCGCGACCGGCTTGTGCAGGAGCGGCATCCCGGTAGCCTTGATGAGCGCGAGGTCCTCGGGCGCGCTCGCGCCCGAGACGATCAACGCGGGAATCGCTGCGCCGAACGCGGCGCGCAGGCGGGCGACGGCGTCGAAGCCAGTGGCGCCGGCGGCGAGCCGCCAGTCGACGATCATCGCGTCGGGCGGGCGGTGGCCGGCGCTCGCGATCGCCTCGTCGACGCTTGCCGCGGCGACGCAATCGCTGCCCCACGACGCGAGCAGGTTCGCCGTTCCGACGCGTACGTCGGCCTCGTCGTCCACCACGAGGATGCGGCGGCCGGCGAGCGATCCAGCCGGCGTCGCGACGCTTTCTGCCCGGGGGAGGCGGGTTGTCCGGTCCCGCTCGGCGAAGACGCGGAACGTCGACCCGCGCCCCGGCTCGGAATCCACCTCGATGCGGTGTCCGAGGAGCCCGGCGAGCCGCCGCACGATCGCGAGGCCCAGCCCGAGGCCGCGCGAGCGGTCGCGCTCGGGATTCGCGATCTGGTAGAACTCCTCGAAGACGCGCTCACGCTCGGAAGCGGGGATCCCCGCTCCGCTGTCGTGCACCTCGATGACGATCGCCGCGCCGCGCGGTCGTGCGCCGACGACCACGCCGCCGCTCGTCGTGTGCTTGAGCGCGTTGTCGACGAGGTTGCGCAGGATGCGCTCGAGCAGCACCGGGTCGGAGCGCACGACGTGCCGCGTCGGCACCAGCGCGAGCTTGAGGCCGCGCTCGAGCGCGATCGGCGCGAAATCCGACGCGAGCCGCGCGAACAGGGCATCGAGCGCGACCGGCTGCGGATGTGCCTCGACCGCCCCGGCGTCGAGCTTCGAGATGTCGAGCAGCGCGGAGAGCAGGCTCTCGAGGGACTCGACCGAACCGCGAATGCGATCCGCGAGCCCGGTGCCTTCGGCGTCGCGCACGTGCGCGGGCAGCTGCGCGGCGAACAGGCCGAGCGCGTGCAGCGGCTGGCGCAGGTCGTGGCTCGCGGCCGCGAGGAAACGCGACTTGGCGCGGTCCGCCGCCTGCGCGGCGTCGCGCGCCTCCTGCGTGCGCGCGAGCTGGAGCGCGAGCGCGGCGCTCTTCTCGGTCACGCGCCGCTCGAGCTCGACGTTGGAGCGCTCGGCCTCGTTCAGCGCGCGTACGAAGCGGTCGATCAGGATCCAGCCGACCAGCACCAGGAACGCGAGCGCGGCGTAGGGAACGAGCCACACCTCGCGGATCTGGTAGGGGTCGTTCGCGGCGCGCCAGTCGTGCACCGCGAACGCGGTCGAGACCGCTCCCGCGCCGAGCAGCAGCGCGCTCTCCGTGTTGCGCATCCGGACCGCGTAGCGGGCAACGGCGAACAGCGCGACGCCGACCAGTAGGATACCGCCGGCGCGGATCGCGACCGCCGTGTCCGCCGCAACGTCGGCCGCCACGGCGAGATAGAGCACCGGGACGACGGCGAACGCGTAGCCGATCACAACGCGCTGGTACAGCGGCCAGCGCGCGCCCGTGAAGCGAAGGCAGAACAGGCACAGAAGGCATACGAAGGCCAGGTAGATGCCGTGCCACCACACGCTCCAGTGCGGCTGCGGGATCGGGATCGCCGGCAGTGCCGACACCAGCGTGTGGGCGCCCCAGAGGATGGCGCTTGCACCGAACAGTGCGTAGGTCGGTTCCCGCCGTCGCGTCCAGAGCGCGAGGATGAACAGGCCCAGCACGATTATCGTCACCGACACCAGTGCCGGGCCGATCTCGTGGACCATCAAGTCCGCGAACGCGAGACGCCGCACCTCGACCGAGGGCCCCACGACGATCGGCGCGAGGCCGCCGGCCCAAGCGGCCGGCACGTTGACGCGCACCGCGATGCGGTTGCTTCCCTGGTGCGGCAGCGCGAACGGGATCGCGAACGCCTGCGATCGCTCCCAGCTGCGCGGTAGCCTGCCGCCCAGGTCGCCGGTCGCACCGACCAGCGTGTCGTTGACGAAGACCTGTGCCTGCACGTTGGTGCCCGGCAGGTAGACCACGTACACGGCCTCGGGCGGCTCGGCGAGCGTCCAGTCGAACAGGTACCAGGCATACCCCTTCGCGGCCGGGCGGTTCACGCTCCACGGATCGGGCAGCATGATCGGCTCGCCCGCGTTCGCCGCGGTGGGCGGGAGCGGAGAGTCGTTCTGCACGAAGCGGCCCGACACTAGCTCCTGGAGCGGCGGCGCGACGGCACCTGCGGCCGGCGCAAGGGCGAGCGTGCACGCAAGGACGATCGCGGTGAAAATGCGCCGGCCCGGCGAGGAAAATTCGCGGTGCGTGAGCATGGGTGCGCGGCGTCGTCCCACCTATAATGCCTGTGTGCCCGATACGCGCGCAATCGCCCACGGCCCGGAACGATGAGCGACGAACCCGGCGACACGGCTCTCAAGATCGGGTTGGCCGACGACCACCCGATCATGCGCAGCGCGCTCGCTTCCGCGTTGTCCACGCTTGGCCCGACGCGGTTCGTCGAGGCCTCCGACGCGACGGGCACGCTGGCCATGCTCGAGGCGCATCCCGACCTCGACCTGCTGCTGGTCGACCTGCGGATGCCGGGGGCCGACGGCACCGAGACGATCCGCGCGTTGCGCGCACGTGCGCCGCAGGTGCCGCTGGTCGTCGTCTCGGCCGACGAGGATCGCGCGGACGTTGCCGCGTTGCTCGGCCTCGGCGTGTCGGGCTACGTGCCGAAGAGCGAGCCGCCGGCGGTCATCGTGTCCGCGGTGCGACTCGTGCTCGCCGGCGGTATCTACGTGCCGCCGCGGCTGATGACAGGTGCGGCGCCGGCGGCGCCGCAGTCCGGCCTGACGCCGCGCCAGGCCGAGGTGTTGCGCCTGCTTGCGCAGGGATTGCCCAACAAGTCGATCGCCAACGCACTCGGCGTCAGCGAGGGCACGGTCAAGGTGCACCTGATCGCCGTGTTCCGCACACTCAACGTGCGCAACCGCACCGCAGCGGTGCTCGCGGCGCAGCGTTACCTGCGCTGAGTGGCGGCACTCGTCGACGCTGCGCCGGCGCGCGGGCGCGCCGGCGTTGAAGGCGTCGATGCTACGTCGACGGCATCCGGCGTGGCGCGCGGCTCGCGTGTCGCCGCCGTACGCGTAGCCGGAGGCTCGGGCTTCACGACACGCCCGTCGACGCAGGTCGCGAACGCGGCGATGTCCACGTCGTAGTAGCCGCAGGCGGCGTCGCCCACGACCTGGATCGCGGCAAGTGCCGCGACAGGACCGGCGAAAAGCGCGCCGGCCAGCGCCCGACAGCAACCGCGGCCCGAACGCATGGTCGTCGTCCTAGAACGTCGGGACGGGGGGTGCGAAGGTCTCGCTACCCGGGACGAACACGCGGTCGGCCGCCGGCACCGACGGATCGCCGGCCGGCACGTGGAGGCAATCGTTGCCGGCACACGCCGGCGCGAGCACGGCGTGCTCCAGGATCGGGGCGGACCTGGTGTCGAAGTCCACATGTGCCCACACCAGCGCGGCAAAGCCGGCGACGAACGCGGTTCCGACCAGCGTGCGGGCGACCGCCGTCCGGGTGGCGCTTTCGGGATCGAGCCTGTAGCGGTTCATGGTGTTCTCCGGAGGAGCGTCGCGAACGTTTGCGACGGAGGCATCGTGCTCGCCGGCGAGGGTCGCGTGAATTCCACCGACGGTGCGTCGGGGGTCATCCAGACGGCGAGCGGTTCCTACAACGAACGGTGTAGGTCCGACGGGCGGCGACGGCGGCGGAAGGGCTTGACCGGCATCAACGCGAGGCACGACGCGCGCGATGCGCCGGGCCTACAATCGACGGGTGCGGGATGCCGGCCGACCGACGCATCGCGGCTCGCCTCGCTTGCGATCAGGCGTCCATCGAGATGACCTTCGAAACCTTCAAGGCCTGGCAGTGCATCGGTTGCGGCCGCATCGACGGCCCGCAGAACTGCATCGGCGTTTGTCACGACCGCAAGGTCGAACTGGTCTACGCGTCCGAGTTGAAGGCATCGCTCGCGCGCATCGCCTCGCTGCGGGACGAAAGCGCTGCCTTGCACGCGTTCGTGCGGCAGCTCGCGGGTATCACGCCGCGCGACGGGCAATGGGAGCAGTCGTTCCGTTCGATGCAGGAGCGTGCGAAGGCGATCCTGGGACGACGCGCCGAGAATATGCGACAGGCGACGAGCGAAACGACGACGGCGCCGACGCCGGCAGGCGAGACTCGCGCGCGCGAAGCATGACAGCCGAAGGCGCCCACGCGCCTTGACGTCGTTGGTGACCGGCGCGGCGCAAGACGCGGCATCCGGTGCATCCCCGCATGGGGCATCAACCTCGGGCCCGCTTGATCTCCGAATCAGGGAATCGAAGCAAACTCGTCGCCTCCCGAGGCGGCCGTCGGCCGACCCTCATTCAATCACGCGATCGGCGCGTTGCCGCAAGGATGGCGAGATTGCCAGTCCGAGGGCCGCGGCAGTCCTGAGGTTGATCACCAGGGCATACCGGTTCGGGCGACTGACGGGCAAGTCCGAGGGACGAGCGCCGCGGAAAATGCGGTCGACGTACTCGACGCTTCCCTTGACGTTCGCCGCAAGGTCGCCTGCGGTATTGTAGGAAAACAGGGCGCCCGAATCGACGTTGCTCGCCGAAGCGCACGAGCTCGGCAATCGGTGGCGCAGGGCGAAATCGGCGATGCGGTCGCGCGCCGCATAAGTCGTGGCACTGCCGGCCACCGCGATCGCGTGCGCCTTCCACTGGAGGATGTCCGCGAACGCCGCGTCGAGGTCAGCCTGTTTCCCCACCATGTGGTATCGGACATCGTAGCCTAGCCTTCTGGCTTCGGTGTCGAGCAGGGGGCGCGCGTCGAAGTGCCCGCCATCCACGGTCGCCGCCATGTCCGCGTCGAGAATCCAGGAGAGGCGCGTCGCGGTCGGCGCCATTTCCTTGAGGAACTCGAGCCGCTTGGTCGACACCTCGATGCCACTGTAGGAAGACACTCCCGTGACGTTCCTTCCCGGGCGGGCGAACGAATCGATGAGGCCCGTTTCGACCGGCCACGGAACCGCCACGGAGACAATTGGAACGGAACGGGTGGCACGTGCCGCGGCGACGGCCGACTCACCGCTGACCGCCCATACGACATCCACACGCTTGCGGACCAGTTGCTCGGCCAGCGCGGGCAGGCGTTGCGAGTTGTAGTCCGCGAAGGCGGGCTCGAGGACCAGGTTCCGTCCCTCGATCCACGCGAAGGAACCCAGTTCGGCCCGAAGCACATTCAGCCACAGGCCCTCGGCGTCCCGAGTCGAGATGGGCGCCAGGACGCCAAGCTTCCTGCTCTGTTCCGCTGTCTTGGATTGAGCGCGTCCCCCACGAGGACTCACGGCCGCGCCAAGCGCAAGCAGTGCGGCAATGGTGTCGCGCCTGTTCATGGGAGCGCTCTGCCAACGCACCGCGGATGCACACGCATGATTCCCTTTGGTCACCCTGCCGGCACTTGGCCCGGGAGCGCCCTTGCGAGGATCAATCTCGCCAAGGGCTGGATCGAACCTCTCCCTATGACCATGCAGTCGGAGGGAGTCACGGTCGTCGCATTGACGATCGATCGTGCCGTCGATCCTACTTCGGCACGGCTTCCTTGCTGCGCGCCTCGCCGCGCCGACCGGCGGAACGCGTGACGTAGAGGTGGTACGGCCTGCCTTCGAGCGTAAAGGTAAGGAGGACCTTCGCCGGGAGGCTCGTCTTCAGAAGCTCGGGGACGCATCGGGCATTGCGGACGTCATAGCGCGTATGCAAGACCGCTACCGCAGAAGCGCAACCATCTTCCGATGCGATCTGAACCACCTCGTCGACCTTGCGATAGTGGTCGGCGTTCGCGTCTTGCGCAAGCGACGGCGCGGCAAGCGCCAAGTCGAGCGAACCCAGCAAGATCGCCATGGCTGGTGCG
>DATLIR010000335.1:0-3039 GCA_035539315.1 Casimicrobiaceae bacterium | reverse complement strand
GGCGCAGGCGCGCGACGCGCTCGCGGGCACCGCGGTGGGATGGGGGGCGCAGGACGTGAGCGCCCATGCGTCGGGCGCATACACCGGCGAGGTGTCGGGCGGGATGCTCGCGGAATTCGGGTGCCGCTACGCGATCGTCGGGCATTCGGAACGCCGCCAGTACCACGGCGAGCGCGACGGGGAGGTCGGCGCGAAGGCGCGCGCGGCGCTCGCGGCGGGCATCACGCCGATCGTGTGCATTGGCGAGACGCTCGCCGAGCGCGACGCCGGGGCGACCGGCGCGGTGGTGGAACGACAGCTCGGCGCGGTGGTCAACGCGATGGGGACGGAGCTTCACCATGTCGTCGTCGCCTACGAGCCGGTCTGGGCGATCGGTACCGGGCGGACGGCGAGCCCGGCGCAGGCCCAGGAGGTGCACGCGCAGGTGCGCGCGCAGCTTCGGCGGAGCGGGGCTGGCGAGGTGCCGCTCCTGTACGGCGGCAGCGTCAAGGCGGCCAACGCCGCGGCGCTGTACGCGATGCCCGACGTGGACGGCGGGCTGGTAGGGGGCGCGTCGCTGGACGCGCACGAATTGCTGGCGATCGCGCGGGCATGACGCGCGACGGTGAAGGACGGACATGAATCTCTTCGAAGGTTTCCTGCTGGTGCTCCACGTGGGCGTGGCGCTGGCGATCTGCGGGTTCGTGCTGTTGCAGCACGGCAAGGGTGCGGACATGGGCGCTGCGTTCGGCAGCGGCGCGTCGGGGAGCCTGTTCGGCGCGTCCGGCTCGTCGAACTTCCTGTCGCACACGACGGCGGTGCTCGCGGCGGTGTTCTTCGTGACGAGCGTCGGGCTCACCTGGTACGCCGCGTCGCACGTCGCGCCGGGCGCGGCGGAACGCAGCGTGCTCGACCGCAATCCGCCGGTGCCCAAGTCGGCTCCCGCGGGCGCGCCCGCGCAGCCGGCCGGCGCCCCGGCGCCGGAGGGCTCGAAGGCCGGCGAGGTGCCGAAATAGCATGGGGTACGGTGGGCACACGCTGGCCGCCCACCCGCCGGAACCTTGATCCGGCGCAGGAAGCGCAACACCGCCGACGTGGTGAAATTGGTAGACACGCTGTCTTGAGGGGGCAGTGGCGAAAGCCGTGGGAGTTCGAGTCTCCCCGTCGGCACCAGAACTTGGCACCATGCAGCACCGGCGGTGACGCCGGCCGCGGCACCCGGGAGGCTTCCGGGCCGCGACGGCGCGAAGGCACACGATGCTCGAGACCTACTTCCCCGTCCTGATGTTCATCGCCGTGGGGCTCGTCCTCGGCGCCATGCTGCTCACCGTCGGCCGGCTGGTCGCGCCGCACAAGCCCGACGCCAAGAAGAATTCCCCCTACGAGTGCGGCTTCGAGGCGTTCGAGGACGCGCGCATGAAGTTCGACGTGCGCTACTACCTGATCGCGATCCTGTTCATCCTGTTCGACCTCGAGATCGCCTTCCTCTTCCCGTGGGCGGTCGTGATCCCCGACATCGGCTTCTTCGGCTACGCCGCGATGATGCTGTTCCTCGCCATCCTGATCGTCGGGTTCGTGTACGAATGGAAGAAGGGCGCGCTGGAATGGGAGTAGCGACGTGAGCCCGGAAGCAGGGGCCCCGCGCAGCGGGGATGCGACGAGGCGAATCGGCGCAGCCGCCGACCCGCGCCCCGGCACGCGGCAGGGTGGACACAAGGAGGCGGCCGACGTGAGCCCGGAAGCAGGGGCCCCGCGCAGCGGGGATGCGACGAGGCGGATCGGCGCAGGGGCCGACACGCACCCCGTGGCACGGCAGGGTGGGCACGAGGAGGCGGCCGCCGCGGGCGGCTGCTAGGACCATGCCACTGGAAGGCGTCCTCGAGAAGGGCTTCGTCACGACCACGCTCGACAGCGTGATCAACTGGGCGCGCAACGGCTCGATGTGGCCGGTGACCTTCGGGCTCGCCTGCTGCGCGGTCGAGATGATGCACGCCGGCGCGGCGCGCTACGACCTCGACCGCTTCGGCATCGTGTTCCGGCCGAGCCCGCGCCAGTCCGACGTGATGATCGTCGCCGGCACCCTGTGCAACAAGATGGCGCCGGCCCTGCGCAAGGTGTACGAGCAGATGCCCGAGCCGCGCTGGGTCATCTCGATGGGCTCCTGCGCGAACGGCGGCGGCTACTACCACTACTCGTACTCGGTCGTGCGCGGCTGCGACCGCATCGTCCCGGTCGACATCTACGTCCCCGGCTGCCCGCCGACGGCCGAGGCGCTCCTCTACGGCATCCTGCAGTTGCAGAACAAGATCTGGCGCACCAATACGATCGCCCGCTGATGCCCAGCGCCTCCGACACCCTCGCCGCAGCGCTCGCCTCGACGCTCGGCGACTCGATCGCGTCGGTCACCGTCGCGCTCGGCGAAGTCACCGCGATCGTCCCGCACGACCGCCTGCTCGAGACGATGCGCCGGCTGCGCGATGCCGCGGCCTTTCGCTTCGAGCTCCTGATCGACGTGTGCGGCGTCGACTACTCCGCGTACGGCAACCTGCCGCGCGAAGGACCGCGCTTCGCCGCGGTCTACCACCTGCTGTCGCTCGCGAACAACGCGCGCCTGCGAGTGCGCAGCTTCGCGCCGGACGACGATTTCCCGGTGCTTCCGTCGGTGATCGACGTGTGGCCGTCGGCGAACTGGTTCGAGCGCGAGGCGTTCGACCTGTACGGCATCGTGTTCGCGGGGCACCCCGACCTGCGCCGGCTCCTCACCGACTACGGCTTCGTCGGCCATCCGTTCCGCAAGGACTTCCCGATCTTTGGCCACGTGGAGATGCGTTACGACCCGGAGCAGGGCCGCGTCATCTACCAGCCGGTGACGATCGAGCCGCGCGAGATCACGCCGCGCGTGGTGCGCGAGCAGAACTACGCGGACAACGAGTAGCGCATGGCCGAGATCCGCAACTACACGATGAACTTCGGCCCGCAGCACCCGGCGGCGCACGGCGTGCTGCGCCTCGTGCTCGAGCTCGACGGCGAGACGATCGAGCGCGCCGACCCGCACATCGG
>DATLIR010000334.1:0-4334 GCA_035539315.1 Casimicrobiaceae bacterium | reverse complement strand
CGAGGGGACGACATGGCCGGCATCATCGGCATCTTCGTTTCGCTGGCGCTGCTGATCTATCTCGCGGAGCGCGGCTGGAACGTCATCTTCGTGGCGCCGATCTGCGCGACCGTGGCGATCCTCTTCAACTGGGGCGACCTGCCGGTCCTCGCCAGTTACACGCAGATCTACATGCCCGCGCTGGGCTCCTACTTCGCCACCTACTTCCCGCTGTTCCTGCTCGGCGCGGTGTTCGGCAAGCTGATGGACGAGTCGGGCTCGGCGCGCGCGATCGCGCATGCGATCGTCGGCTGGGTCGGCGGCGACCGCGCGATCCTCGCGGTCGTGCTCGCCTGCGCACTGCTCACCTACGGCGGCGTGTCCCTGTTCGTCGTCGCGTTCTCGGTCTATCCGATCGCGGCATCGCTGTTCCGCGAGGCGGCGATCCCGAAGCGCCTGATCCCTGCGGCGATCGGGCTCGGCAGCTTCACCTTCACGATGGTCGCGCTGCCGGGCACGCCGGCGATCCAGAACGCGATTCCGATCCCGTTCTTCAAGACGACCATCTATGCCGCCCCGGGGATGGGTCTGGTCGCCGCGGTGTTCATGTTCGCGGCCGGCATGCTGTGGCTGAACCGCCGTGCGCATGCCGCGCGCGCCGGCGGCGAGGGCTACGGCGAGCACAAGGAGGACGTCGCCGCGCCCGACACCAGCGACCTGCCGAGCTTCGCCGTCGCGCTGCTGCCGATCCTGCTCGTCATCGCGCTGAACTTCGTGCTGTCGAAGTACGTGATCCCGGCGTTCGACCATTCCTACCTGGCGACGGCCAAGTTCAAGAACGTCGACCTGAAGAAGGTCCTCGCGATCTGGGCCATCGTCGGCGCGATGTCGACGGCGATCATCGCCATCATCGCGATGAACCGCGGCCGCATCCGCAATCTGGCCGCGTCGATCAACGACGGCACGCTCGGCTCGCTGCTGCCGATGGCCAATACGGCCTCGGAGGTCGGCTACGGCGCGGTGATCGCGACGCTCGCCGCGTTCGCGGTCGTGCGCGAGAGCCTGCGGTCGCTGACCGCCGATCCGGTGATCTCGTTGTGGGTGGTGGTCACCGTGCTGGCCGCGATGACCGGCTCCGCATCGGGCGGCATGAGCCTGGCCCTCGGCGCGATGGGGGAGTACTACGCGCGCGCCGCGGAGGCCGCGCAGATCAATCCGGAAATCATGCACCGCATCGCCTCGATGGGTTCGGCCGCGATGGACATCCTGCCGCACAACGGCGCGGTGATCACGCTGCTCGCGATCTGCAAGCTGACCCACAAGCAGTCGTACTTCGACCTGTTCATGGTCGGCAGCGTGACCGCGTTCACGGCGAGCCTCCTGGTGCTGGGCCTGTACCTCACGGTGGGCGTGTTCTGAGCCGCAGCCGCCCGCCACCAAGAGCGAGGATCACGATGCGAGCGCTCCGAACCCTGGCTCTCGGTCTGCCGCTGCTGTGGCTCCCGTTCGACGCCGCCACGCAGAGCGAACTGCGGCTGCTAGCCGCCGAGCTGCCGCCCTACACCTACCAGGTGCCACCGGCCTCGGTGTCGGAGGACCCGGGGCCGGGACGCGGCATGATCCACGATGCCGTCGTCGAGATGGCCCGGCGCGTCGGCCATTCCGGTCGCATCGAGTACCTGCCGTGGTACCGCGCGCAGGAGATCGCGCAGACCGAGTCGAATGTCGGCCTGCTCGCCGTGACCCGTTCGCCCGAGCGGGAGGACAAGTACCTGTGGATGGTGAAGGTGATGTCCGACGACCTGGTGCTGGCGGGTGCGCCCGGCGTCGACGTGTCGGATCTCTCGAAGGTGCGGGAACGCCCGGTCGGCGTGCTGTACAGCTCCGGTGCCGAGGCGCTGGTGCGCGGGCTGGGCTTTTCGAAGGTCTCGCCGCAGCGCGAGGAATGGATGAACGCGAAGCGGCTGAAGGACCGTCGCATCGATGCATGGGTCGCGCCGCGCTCGATGGTGATCCACGCGGTGCGCGAGGTGCGCGGCAACCTCGACGTGCTGCAGTTCGGCCAGGTGATCCGCGTCTCCGAACTGTACCTGGCCGCGTCGAAGGACCTGCCCGAAGCGCAAGTGCGCAAGTGGCAGGCGGCATTCGCGGCGATGCAGGCCGACGGCACGCTCGCCGCGATCCGGCGGCGCTACGAGCAGGCGAGGGTCGACCCGGTCGAGGACGAACGGCGCCGGATCCGCGACGAGCCGTTCAACTGATCGACCACTCCGCGCAAGCGCGCAAGGAGGAATCATGGGTGCGAAAAGAACCGTCTCGGCGTTCTCGCGCGACGACGGCAAGATCGTGGCGGCCTCCGAAGCGGTGCGACTGATCCGCGACGGCGACACGGTCGCCACCGGCGGCTTCGTCGGCATCGGCTTCGCGGAAGAGGTCGCGGTCGCGATCGAGAATCTGTTCACCGCCGACGACCTGCTGCTGCCGAACATCGGCAAGCCGCGCAACCTGACGCTCGTGTACGCGGCAGGGCAGGGCGACGGCAAAACTCGCGGGCTCAACCATCTGGCGCAACCTGGCCTGGTGAAGCGCGTGATCGGCGGCCACTGGGGGCTGGTGCCGAAGCTGCAGCAACTCGCGGTCGGCAACCAGATCGAGGCCTACAACCTGCCGCAAGGCGTGATCACGCACCTGTTCCGAGACATCGCGGCCGGCAAGCCGGGACACCTGTCGCGCGTCGGGCTCGGCACCTTCGTCGATCCGCGCTTCGGCGGCGGCAAGCTCAACGAGCGCACGACCGAGGACCTCGTCGAGCTGATGGCGATCCGCGGCGAGGAGTACCTGTTCTATCGCGCCTTTCCGGTTCATGTCGGCATCGTGCGCGGCACCACCGCCGACCCCGACGGCAACATCACGATGGAGCGCGAGGCGCTGACGCTCGAGGTGCTGGCGATCGCGATGGCCGCGCGCAACTCGGGCGGGCTGGTGATCGCCCAGGTCGAACGCATCGCCGACCGCGGCACGCTGAACCCGCGCCAGGTCAAGATCCCCGGCATCCTGGTCGACTGCGTCGTGGTCGCGCAGCCGGAGCACCATCAGCAAACCTTCGCGACCGCCTACAACCCCGCCTTCGCCGGAGAGTTGCGCGTGCCGACGGGTTCGATCGCCGCCAGGCCGATGAGCGAGCGCAAGGTCATCGCGCGGCGCGCGGCGATGGAATTGCAGACGAACAGCGTCGTCAACCTCGGCATCGGCATGCCCGAGGGCGTGGCCGACGTCGCGAACGAGGAGAAGATCCTCGACCTGATCACGCTCACCGCCGAGCCCGGCGTGATCGGCGGCGTGCCCGCCGGCGGGCTGAACTTCGGCGCGGCGTCGAACGCGCACGCGGTCATCGACCAGCCCTACCAGTTCGATTTCTACGACGGCGGTGGCCTCGACGTCGCGTTCCTCGGGCTCGCGCAGGCCGACCGCGAGGGCAACCTCAACGTCTCGAAGTTCGGCCCGCGCCTGGCCGGTGCCGGCGGCTTCATCAACATCAGCCAGAACGCGAAGAAGGTCGTGTTCGTCGGCACGTTCACTACCGGCGAGCTGGCCGTGGAGGTGGCGGACGGCAAGCTCGTCATTGCGCGCGACGGAAGGCTGAGCAAGTTCGTTGCCGAGGTCGAGCACCGCACGTTCTCGGGTCCGCATGCGGCGCGGTCCGGCCAGCCGGTGCTCTACGTCACCGAGCGCTGCGTGTTCAGGCTGACCCCCGAGGGCCTGGAGCTGATCGAGGTCGCGCCGGGCATCGACGTCCAGCGCGACATCCTCGGCCGGATGGCGTTCACGCCCATCGTGCGCGACCCGCGTCCGATGGACGAACGTATTTTCCGCACCGAGCCCATGGGTCTGCGCGACGACCTGCTGCGGCTTCCCTTCGATGACCGGTTCCGCTACGAGCCGGAGCAGAACGTCCTGTTCCTCAACTTCGAGCAGCTCGAACTGAAGTCGATCGAGTCGGTGGAGGCGATTCGGGCTCGGGTGCGGGCGATCTGCGAGCCGCTCGGCCACAAGGTGTACGCGATCGTCAACTACGAGGGCTTCGTGCTCCACCGCGACGTCGAGGACGCCTACGTCGAGATGGTCAAGGAGGTCGTCGGGCGCTACTACCTCGGTGTCACCCGCTTCACGACCAGTGCGTTCATGCGCGCCAAGCTGGGCGACTCGCTGGCCAAGCGCGCGGTCGCGCCGCACATCTTCGAGTCGGAGGCGGAGGCCAGGGCCGACCTGCGGCGCAGCCCGGCCAGCCGTTGAGCCGCGGTCCGGACGCGCGCTCTCGAGAGTCCGCGCAGCCGCATCCGGAGCGCCGCGGCGCC
>DATLIR010000333.1:0-3408 GCA_035539315.1 Casimicrobiaceae bacterium | reverse complement strand
TTTCCCGCCCGCGCCCATGGCCCTGCCCGCCGAGCCCGCCCGCCTGCCTGTCTCCCGCCTCGGGGACCACCCGCTCGAGGTGTTCGCGTGGGCGCGGCGCATTCCGCGCTCCCCGCTGCGCGACGTCGTCTACACGCTGATCTTCAACGCGGGCATCGCGGCGATGTTCACGCTGTTCGCGCTGCCGTTCACCGACGCGGTGGTGTGGGGCCGCATCGCGTGGGCCAACCTCGTGATCGCCAATTGCATCGGCTTCGTCGTGCACGGCGAGTTCGCGATCCTCGAATGGGCCACCGGGCGCCGCTGCTACGCGTGGAGCTTCTGGCCGCGCGCGCTGGTGTTCAGCGGGCTGCCGATCATCGGCGTCGTCGTCGGCTACTACATCGCGTTCGAGCTGATCGACTGGCGGAGCGGCCGGCGTGCGATCTTCTCGCTGGCGGGCATGGTCGGTGTCGTCGCGGTGTCGATCCTGATCTCGTCGATCCTCGCGGTCATCCTGTCGGCGCGCGAGAAGATGGCGAAGGCCGAGGCCGCGTACGAGGCCGAGCGCGCGCGCGTCGCGACCGCCGAGCGGACCGCGGCGCTGGCGTCGCTCAAGGCGCTGCAGGCACAGGTCGAGCCGCACTTCCTGTACAACACGCTCGCGCACGTCGCGAGCTTGATCGACGCCGAGCCCGCGGCCGCCCGGCGCATGCTGGACAAGCTGATCGTGCTGTTGCGAGCATCCGCGGCCGGCGATCCCGACGGGCGATCGACGCTCGGCGAGCAGCTTGCGCACATGCGCGCGTACCTCGAGGTGCTGGCGATGCGGATGGGGCCGCGGCTGCGCTGGTCGATCGACGCGCCCGACGCGCTCGCCGGGCGCGAGCTGCCGCCCGCGATCCTGCAGCCGCTGGTCGAGAACGCGATCAAGCACGGCATCGAGCCCGCGCTCGACGGCGGAGCGCTTGCGATCGCGGCGCGCGACGACCAGGGGCGGACGGTGATCGAGGTCGCGGACACCGGCGTGGGCTTCGGCGCCGCCGCCACGGCGCCGCTCGGCGGATCGACCGGTCTCGGGCTCGCGAACCTGCGCGCGCGGCTCGCGGCGCTCTACGGCAACGAGGCGCGCGTGACGATCGCCGAGAACGCGCCGAGCGGCGTGCGCGTCGCCGTATCGTTGCCGCCGGGAGGGTTCCGGTGACTGGCGCGAAGCCGACGGCGATCGTCGCCGACGACGAGCCGCGACTCGCGGAGTATCTGGTCGAGCGATTGCGCGCGGCGTGGCCCGAACTCCTCGTCGCCGGCATCGCCGCCAACGGGCCCGAGGCACTGGCGCTGATCGACGCCGAGGGGCCCGACATCGCGTTCCTCGATATCCGGATGCCGGGGCTCACCGGGATCGAGGTCGCGCGCGCGGCGGCGAACAGCGTGCACGTGGTGTTCGTCACTGCATTCGATGCGTACGCGGTCGAGGCGTTCGAGCGCGACGCCGTCGACTACCTGCTGAAGCCGGTGGCCGACGAGCGCCTCGCGGAAACGGTCGCGCGGCTGAAGGCGCGGCTCGCCTCGGGAGCGCCCGGACCGGAGCTGGCGCAGGCGCTGGCGACGCTCGCGCGATTCGCGCCGTCGCTGGCGGGCGGCGGGGCCGTCCAGGCGGGACGCCTCGCGTGGATCCGCGCGTCGGCGGGCGCGCAGGTGCGGCTGATCCCGGTCGACGACGTCTGCTACTTCCAGGCGAACGACAAGTACACGAGCGTCTTCACGCCCGACGGCGAGGCGCTGATCCGCACGCCGCTCAAGGAGCTCCTCGCGCAGCTCGACCCCGATCGCTTCTGGCAGGTGCACCGTGGCACCATCGTCAACCTGGGCGAGGTCGCGGCCACGACGCGCGATCTCACCGGCCGCGTCACGATCGCGTTGCGGCGTCGGCCCGAGAAGGTAACGGTGTCGCGCGCGTTCGCGCACCTGTTCCGGCAGATGTGACCCCCAGGCTACGTGGCACGTACCACGTCCCGGGGATGGCGGTCCGAGGCTGCGCGGGACTTACCCCGCCCCGCCGGATCGCGGACAATCGGGTGCATGCGCCACACCCACGCTCCGCCGCCCCCGCGTGGCCGCGGGCACGACGTCGCGCACGATCACGCCCACGACCACGACCATCTGCCGTCCGCGTCGCACGCGGGCGCGCGCGGCGCGCTCGTGCTCGCGCTGCTGCTGACCGGCGCCTACGCGGCGGTCGAGGTCATCGGCGGCTGGTGGTCCGGCTCGCTGGCACTGCTCTCCGACGCCGGACACATGGCGACCGACGCGGCGTCGCTCGGCCTCGCGCTGTTCGCGCATGCGTACGCGAGCCGGCCGCCGTCGTCGCGGGCGTCGTATGGCCACGGCCGCGCGGAGGTGCTCGCCGCGTTCGTCAACGCGATCGCCATGCTCGCGATCGTCGCGGCGATCGTCGTCGAGGCGGCGCGACGGCTGGTCGCGCCGCAGCCGGTGGCGGGCGGCACGGTGCTGGGCGTGGCGGTCGTCGGGCTCGCGGTCAACGTGTTCGTCGCGTGGCGACTGTCGCGGGCCTCGGGCTCGGTGAACGCGCGCGCCGCGATGCTGCACGTGATGGGCGACCTTCTCGGCTCGATCGCCGCCATCGTCGCGGGCGGCGTGATCGTCCTCACCGGCTGGACGCCGATCGACCCGATCCTGTCGGTCGTGGTGGCCGCGCTGATCCTGCGCTCGACCTGGCAGCTCCTGAAGCAGACCTCCGCCGTGCTGATGGAGCGCGTCCCGGGTCATCTCGACTATTCGGCGATCGGGCAGGCGCTTGCGTCGATCCCCGGCGTGCGCGACGTGCACGACCTGCACGTCTGGTCGATGGGCGCCGGCGAGACGGCGCTGTCCGCGCACATGGGGATCGCGTCGGGAGACGCGTGGCCGGGGGTGCTCGCCGCCGCGCAACGGCGGATGCGCGAGGAGTTCGGCATCCGCCATCTCGCCTTGCAGCCCGACTGGCCACGCCCGCCGCGCGCGATGTCGCGGCGCGTCATTCCGGTGGCGCCGGCAGGGCAGGACGATGCGTGAACGGAAAAACGGATGATAGAAAACGGAACATGGTCGATGGGGCGGTCACGCGGCATGCCCTCCGTTCACCATCACCATTCACCATCGCCCTGACTCCCTTCGTCAGAGCCACCCCGACTTCTTGAACCGGTAGATCAGGTAGGCGTCGATCCCGACCATCAGCGCGAGCGCGAACGGGTAGCCGAACGCCCAGTCGAGCTCCGGCATCGACTTGAAGTTCATGCCGTAGATGCCGGCGATCAGCGTCGGGATCGTGAACAGCGCGCCCCAGGCGGCCAGGCGCTTGGTGGTCTCGCTCTCGGCCAGGTTGATGAGCGTGAACGACACCGAGATCGCGGTCTGCAGCATTTCGCG
>DATLIR010000332.1:0-25243 GCA_035539315.1 Casimicrobiaceae bacterium | reverse complement strand
CAGGATCTCGAGGCGCTTCGCCGACAATGCGCCCGTGACGAGCGTGATGCCGGTCGCGTTGCCGCCCGGCTTGGCCATGCTCTTCACGAGTCCGAAGCGCACCGGATCGGCGCCGACGGTGAACACGATCGGGATCGTCGTCGTGGCGGCCTGCGCGGCTCGCGCGGACGCGACGTCGCCGGTGGCGGCGATGACGTCGACCTTGCGCGCGACCAGCTCGGCCGCGAGCGAGGGCAGGCGGGCGTAGTCGCCGTGCGCCCAGCGGTATTCGACCGCGAGGTTGCGCCCTTCGGCGTAGACCGCTTCGGCGAGGCCGTCGCGGAACGCGCGCGCGTTGAACGTGTAGTTCTCGGGCGCGGCGCTGTTGAGGAAGCCCAGCACGGGTATCGCGCGCTGCGCGCGGGGGGCGAGCGGCCACGTCGCGGCCGCGCCGCCGATCCACGCCACGAACGATCGCCGCTTCATCGGTCCTCCCGCAGGGCGTTCCCGGGCCGGGTCTTCGCGCCGGGGCGATCATCCACTGATTCGGCCCACAGGCGCAATCCCGCGCCGCCCGGCCGGCGTGCGGCACCGGAAGCACGGGCGCGCGACGAGCGACGAAGGTGGCGCGCGTCGCGCGCGAGCACCGTCACGACCGAGGCCCAGCCCCGACCGCCGCGCGCACGGCTCGCCGACCCCTGACGTCAGGCCGGTTGTGCGCCCGCCTTGCCGGCCTCCACGCTGAATCGCGCCGCGGTGGCGATCGTGGCGTCCGGATCGAGCACGTCGCTCACGACGCGCAGCGCCGCGTCGAGCCTTCCGGCGGCGAGGCGCAGCGCGACGTAGCCGCGCTGGTCGGCGCGGCCGTAGCGGATGTGCGGGTTGAGCGGCAGCACCGCGGCGACGCGGTCCTGCGCGAGGCCCGAGCTCGTGATCGACGTGCCGCAGAACTCGGTGGCGATCGCCGCGTCGACGATCCGCCCGACGCGCCGCTTGAGGTCGCAGATGTAGTTGCAGTGCACGTCGCCGGAGAGCACGACCGGATTGATCGCGCGCCGCTCGACGATCGCGTCGAGCAGGCGATCGCGCGCGCCGGGGTAGCCGGCCCAGCCGTCGGTCCAGTGGCGGCCCTCCTTCGTCCACGTGAACGGCGCCATCAGCGTCTGCTGCGCGATCAGGTTCCAGCGGACGTCCCGCTCGCCCAGGCCCTCGGCCAGCCAGCGCTCCTGCTCGCGGCCGAGGATCGTGCGGGTCTCGCGCGTGAGCTCGGGACAGTCGGCGAGGTTGACCGTCGTGGAGCCGGCGCGCCCGGGCGGCGGGCAGGCGTGGTAATCGCGGTACTGGCGATCGTCGAGCACGTGGAAGCGCGCGAGCGCGCCCCAGTCGTAGCGATCGAAGACTCGCAGGCTCGCATCGCGCGGCTTCATCCGCGACGGCAGCGGCATGTGCTCCCACCACGCCTGGTACGCCGCCGCGCGGCGCGCGAGAAAATCCGGCGCGAGGTCCTGGCCGCGGTCGCCCGCGTAGTCGTTCTCGACCTCGTGGTCGTCCCAGGTGACGATCCACGGGGCGGCCGCGTGGATGCGCTGCAGGTTCGCGTCCGACTTGTACTGCGCGTAACGCGCGCGGTAGTCGTCGAGCGTGATGGCCGGCCCCCGGCCCGAGTGCATGCGCACTCGCCTCGACCGGGGCGCGCTCTCGTAGATGTAGTCGCCGAGGAACACGACCAGGTCGGGCGTCTCGTCGGCGAGGTGGCGCCACGCCGCGTAGTGGCCGTCGTCGTAGCGCTGGCACGAGGCGATCGCGAACGCGAGCGGTTCCTCGCGGCCCCGGGCGGGGGCGGTGCGCGTGCGTCCGGTCGCGCTCTGCGCGCCGCCGGCGGTGAACCGGTACCAGTACCAGCGCGACGGCTCGAGGCCGGTCACCTCGACGTGCGCGCTGTGGCCGGCCGAGGCGTCGACCGTTTCGCTGTCCTGCCGGACGATGGTGCGGAACGCTTCGTCGCCCGCGAGCTCCCAGCCGACCGTCTCGCTCGCGCCCGGCGTCGCCGCGGGCGCGAGACGCGTCCACAGCACGACGCTGTCCTGCCGCGGACAGCCGGAGGCGACGCCCAGCGCGAACGGATCGCTCGGCCAGGGGCGCCGGTGCGCGCAGGCGATCTGGGCCGGGGCGACGCTCGCGGCGAGCGCCAGCGCGAGGAGTCCACGGCGACGGGGATCGACGGTCACGTCGCGGGACATCGTCGCATGCGCCGGCGAACCGCGAAGGCTAGGGGACGCGCGTCGCCCCGAGCCGCCGCCCGAACGGCTCGTCGCCTACCGTTCGTCCCTCGACGTCCATGGCCCCTCCCGGCGTCCACGCGACGATCTTCCCACGGACGCACGCCGACGACGATAGCCCGTCGACGGCTGCCGATCGGCGGTCGCGCATTGCGTCGCGTGGGCGCCGCCGTTGTCCCGCGGCCGATCGTGCCGGTACGATGGAACCCTGGAGCGCCACGGGCCCCTCGTCGACGCCGATGAATGCGCCAGCGCATCGCGCCCTCCGCCTCGCCGTCGTCGCCCTGACGCTGATGCTCACCGGCTGCCGCCCGCTGCAGAACGCGCTCCTGTTCCATCCTGCGGCCGTCGCCGGGCCGGTGCCCGCGCCGCCGGCCGGCTGGCGCGTCGACACCATCGTGCTGAAGCGGTCCGGCGACGTGACGCTGCGCGGCTGGCTCGTGCTGCCGCCGGTTTCGCCCGCGCGCGTCGTCACCTACGCCGGGGGCAACGCGGAGGAAGTCTCGTGGCTCGTCGCGTACGCCGACCGGTTCGGCGGCCGCGCCGTGGCGCTCCTCAATTACCGAAGCTTCGGCGGAAGCGGCGGCAAGCCTGGCGAGGAGGCGCTCGTCGGCGACGCGATCGCGCTCCATGACATGCTCGCCGCGCGGCCCGACATCGCGCCCGGCGGCATCGCCGCGATGGGCCGCAGCCTCGGCACCGGCATCGCGGTCGCGCTCGCGTCGAAACGGCCGGTCGACCGCGTCGTCCTGGTGTCGCCCTACGACAGCATCGAGGCCGTCGGCGCGCACCATTTCCCGAGCGCGATGGTGCGTGCGCTGATCGCCGATCGCTACGACGCTGCGGCACTCGCGCCCGCGCTGACGGCGCCGATGCTCGCGGTGGTCGCGGGCGCCGACGAAGTCATTCCGGTCGAGCGCTCGCGAAGCCTGCACGACGCGTGGGGCGGACCGAAGCGCTGGCTCGAGCTGCCGCGCGCGCGCCACAACGACGTGCCCTCGAATCCCGCGTTCTGGCGGGAGATTGGCGCGTTCCTCGCGGGCTGAGCCCCGGCGGGCGGGACTAGCGGATGCCGAGCGCGCGGTCGAGCGACCACGCGCCCGCGCCGCGCGCGATCACCACGAGGAGCAGCCCGGCCCACGACAGGTGCGTGGGCCATGCATCGGGGTAGACGAAACCCTGGATCACCGCGGTCATGCCGAGCAGCCCGAGCGCTGCGCCGCGCGCGAACAGCCCGACGACGAGGAGCGCCGGGAAAAAATGCTCGGCGTACGCGGCGAGGTGCGCCGCGAGCTCGGGCGGCACCAGCGGAAGCCGGTACTCGCTGCGGAACAGCTCGACCGCGGAAGGGGTCACGTCGAGGAACCCCGCGACCTTCGTGCGTCCCGATTGCAGGAAGATCGCGGCGATGGCGACGCGGGCGACCAGGGCGAGCGCGCCGTCCGCGATCATGGCGTCGATGCGCGCGGCGAGCGCGTTCCAGGCGTTGCGCAGGCGATGCAATCGCGTGGAGGCCAGGGCGGCGGGCATGGCGGGATCGGCGTTCATGTCAGGGCTTCGCGGGTGCGCGCACGGCGCGTTCGTCGGCGCCCGACAGTCGCGTGAACGCGCCCGCGTCGAGCAGGGTCGTCATCAGTCGCGCGAGATCCGTGTTCCTGTCGGCGGCCAGCGCCGCGTCGATGGCCTCGGCCACCGAACCGGCACGGGTGCACGCGTCGAGGAAGGCGGCGTGCGCGGCGTCGATCGCGATCCAGCGCACGGCGTCGCGCGGGCGGGTGACCAGCACCGCCTCGCCCGTCCAAGCGACGTCGGCGAAATGATCCTCGCCGCGGCGGTTGCGCGACCACAGCGCGTGGATCGGGAAGCGGTGCGACGCGAGCCAGCGCGCCGCGGCGTGCGGCACCAGCACCGCGGCGGCCAGCGCGGCCGGCGCGAGCACGGTGATCGCGGCCGGCTCGAGCGTCGGCTGGTCGGGCGCGCCGTGCGCTTCGGTCCACGCCCGATCGAGGCGCGCCACGTCGGCGAGCCACGGAAGGTCGGCGGCCGGGGGAAACGCGGCCAGGAACGACGGAAACGCCTCGCCGTACGCGAGCAGCGACGTGGCGCGCGGCGGATGCTCGCGCACGTGGAGCGTCGCGGCCGCGCGCAGCCACTCGTCGCCGACGGCGCGTTGCACCGACGGGAAGTTCGCGCAGAGCGCGTCCACCGCTCCGCGCGTGACCGTGTTGCGGTAGACCGCGAAGGCCGGTTGGCGGGCCAGCGTCGCGACGTCGGGCGGCAACGCGTCGAGGGCGGTTGCGAGGTCCGGTGCGAGCAGCGCCTGCGCGAATGCGTCCTGGAAGGTCGCGAGCGCGGTCATGCCGCCACCGGCAGCGCGGGTGCGCCGGCGAGAAGCGCGGCGGCGCGTGACCGCTCGGCGTCGAGCTCGGCGTACGCTGGCAGGTTGTCGTCGCGCTCGACCAGCGTGGGGCGCGCGCCGATGCGGCGGACCAGGCGCTCGTAGAGCGACCACACGTCGTCGGCGACCGGCGCGTCGTGCGAATCGACCAGAAGCGACGCGCCGAGCGCCGCGTCCGCGCGGTGGCCGGCGATGTGGATCTCGGCGATCGCGTCGCCGGGGAACGCGTCGAGCGTCGCGCCCGCGTCGTAGCCGAGGTTGCGGGCGCCGACGAACACGTTGTTGACGTCGAGGAGCAGGCGGCAGCCGGTCCGGCGCGACAGCTCGGCCAGGAAGGTCACCTCGTCGAGCTCGTGGCCGGCGAACGCGAGGTAGTGCGACGGGTTCTCGATCGCGATCTCGCGGCGCAGCGTGTCCTGCACGATCGACACGTTGGCGGCGACGCGCGCGAGCGCGGCGCGCGTGCGCGGGAACGGCAGGAGGTCGGGGTAGTAGGTGCCGCGCCAGGCCGACCACGCCAGGTGCTCGGAGACGAGCGCCGGCTCGACGCGCGCGCACAGACGCGCGAGGCGCGCGAGCTGCGCCGGATCGGGCGGCGCGTCGGCCGCGAGCGACAGGGCGACGCCGTGCAGCGACAGCGGATGGCGCGCGCGTATGGCGTCGAGCCACGCGAGGCGGGGCCCGCCGTCGACGAAGTAATTTTCCGGATGCACCTCGAACCACCGCGCGTCCGCGGGCGCGTCGAGCGCCTCGGCGTAGTGCGCGGGCTTGAGCGACAGGCCCGCGGACAGCGCGGCGGTCATCGGCGCGAGCCTAGGCCTTGACCGGCGTGAGCGATCCCGTTCCCTTGGGCGTCTTCACCTTGGTGCAGGTGCCCTTGGCGACGTACTTCCACGCGTTGCCCTGGTAATCGGCCTTCGAGGTGCCGGCGCAGGTGGTGCCGGGGCCGGCGGCGCAGTCGTTCTTGCCCGCCATCGAGATGCCGTAGCACTTCTCCATCTCCGGCTGCGCCATCTTGGCGGCGTCCTTCTTGTCCATGCCCTGCGCGAACGCGGCGCCGGAGGCGAGCGCGGCGAGGGCGAGGACGGCGGCTGACGTCATGGGATTCATGGAAGCTCCTTGGGTCGTGGGAAGAGACGGCCGGCGGTTCGTTGCGGGTCCGAGCGGCGGTCCTCCGTTAGTTCGGCGCGGCCCGGCCGACGGTTACACCGGGGCCAGGACAAACCGCGACAATGGCGGCCGGCCGGGGGGCGCGAGCGCCCGCTGTAACCGAAAACCGCCGGCGAACGAATAGCAGGGAGACACGGGTGGGTGGCATCGAGGAGCGATTGCGCGGGCCCTGGCTCGCGGCGCTGGCCGGCGACGGCGACGCCTATGCGTCGTGCCTGACCGAGCTCGCGGCGATGCTGCGCGCCTATTTCCGCAGGCGCCTGACGCGCTGGCCCGACGAGGTCGAGGACCTGGTCCAGGAGACATTGATCGCCGTGCACAACCAGCGCCATACCTTCGATGCGGGGCAGCCGCTGACCGCGTGGGTGCACGCGATTGCGAAGTACAAGTACGTGGATCTCGTCCGCCGCCGTGCCGGACGCGACGCGCTGCACGAGCCGCTCGACGACGACGTCGCCGCGTTCGCCGCGTCGGACCACGAGGCCGCCGACGCGAAGCGCGATCTCGCCAAGCTGCTCGCCACGCTGCCCGACCGGCATCGCCGTCCGATCGAGTCCGTGAAGATCCAGGGGCTGTCGGTCGCCGAGGCGGCGCGGCAGACCGGGATGTCCGAGTCCGCGGTGAAGGTCGGCATCCACCGCGGCCTGAAGGCCCTCGCCGACCTGATCCGCAGGCAACCATGAAGACTGCCGACCTGATCCGCACGCTCGCCACCGGCGCCGGACCGGTCATGCCGCGGGAGGTGTCGCAACGCTATGCGACGGCACTCGCCCTGGGCTCGCTCGGCGCGGTCGCCGTGGTCGTGTCGTACCTCGGCGTCAACAACGACCTGGTGGCGCTCTCGGCGAAGCCGATGTTCTGGGTGCGGCTCGTGTTCGCGGCGAGCGTCGCGGCGACGGCGTTCGTCGCGCTGGCCCGGCTCGCGCGCCCGGGCGTCCCGCTCGGCCGGGCCTCGGCGGCGATGGCCGTGCCGATGCTCGCGATGTGGGCGCTCGCGGCGATCGTGCTCGCGCTCGCCGAGCCGATGATGCGCTCGATGCTGGTGCTGGGCTCGACCTGGAAGACCTGCCCGCTCAACATCACGCTGGCGTCGATCCCGGTGCTGGTCGCGGTGCTGTGGGCGATCCGCGGGCTCGCGCCCACGCGGCCGGTGATGACCGGCGCGACCGCCGGCCGCCTGGCGGGCGGCATCGGCGCGCTCGTCTACACGCTGCACTGCCCCGAGCTCGAGGCGCCGTTCCTCGGCATCTGGTACGTGCTCGGCATGGCGATCCCGTCGGTGATCGGGGCCGTGCTGGGGCCGAAGCTGCTCAGGTGGTGAGGAGGAGGCGGAAGACGGAAAATGGAAAAGGGAAAATCGAGGATGGAGCGTGGTGCGCGACGAGTCGCCGCGCCATTCTCCCTTTTCCCTTCCCGATGCCCTAGTCCGGTTCCTTCCGCGCATGCTTCGCCCCCGGGGCATGCTTGCGCAGCCGCAGCGGATTGCGCGCCGCCTCGCGGCGCTCGCGCAACTTGATGTTCAGCATCTCGACCGCGATCGAGAACGCCATCGCGAAGTAGATGTAGCCTTTCGGGACGTGCGTCTCGAACCCCTCGGCGATCAGCGTCACGCCGACCAGCACGAGGAACGAGAGCGCCAGCATCTTGATCGTCGGGTGCCGCTCGACGTACTCGCCGATCGGCCGCGCCGCGAACATCATCACGGCGACCGACAGCACGATCGCGAGCACCATCACCTCGACGTCGTCGGCGAGTCCCACGGCAGTGATCACCGAGTCGAGCGAGAATACGATGTCGATGATCGCGATCTGCACCAGCACGCCGGCGAAGCCCGACGCCGCGTTGCCGAGCGCCGCCGCGTCGCCGTCGGCTTCGCCCTCCAGGGCGTTGTGGATCTCGTGGACGCTCTTCCACAGCAGGAACAGCCCGCCACCGATGAGGATCAGGTCGCGCCCGGAGAACGACTGGAACACCGTGAACAGCGGCTCGCGCAACCGCATGATCCACGCGAGCGAGAGCAGGAGCGCGATGCGCGACGCCATCGCCAGGCCGAGGCCCAGGCGGCGCGCCAGGTCGCGGCGCTCCTCGGGGACGCGCGCGACCAGGATCGAGATGAAGATGATGTTGTCGATGCCGAGCACGATCTCGAGCGCGGTGAGCGTCGCGAGCGCGATCCAGGCATTGGGGTCGGCGATCCAGTCGAACAGCATGGGTGGGGGACCGGACGGGAAAGGCCCGCGCGGCGCTGAACTGTAGCAATCCCGCCGCCGGCACGGTAGCGGACGCTTGCGGATCGCGCCCGTCCGCTCCGCTTGCCAAGCGGCGGGGCGGGGGGCACGATCCTCGCGCAGCCCCATCCCCACGCCTCAGCCATGGCGACCGCCGACTCCGAAACGCCGAAGCGCCCGCCAAGCGAGCGACCGAAGGTGCTCGACATCGGCGCCGGCGACGCCGAGGCGGCGGCCAACGCGATCCCCAACATCATCGCGGACCTGGTCGAGACCGAGACCTGGCGCAACGCGGCCACCGTGCTGATGGGGATGCTGCTGATCGGCCTGGGCTACTGGGCCTATATGGGGCTGCACGACGCGATCGGCGAGAACCGCGTCAAGAGCCTCGAGCGCCTGCTCGGGACGGTCGTCGCCGCCGTCGACGTGTGGGTCGGCGACCATCGCGCGGAAACGTCGCGGCTCGCGCGCGAGCGCGACGTTGTCGCGCCGGCGATCCGCCTGGTGCACGCGGTGCGCGTGCCCGCCACCGCGGCGGCGGTATGCTTCTCGAGCGACGCGGACGAGGTGATGCGGCAGGTGCGCGGCAACACGGTCATGTCGCAGGCGGCGACGATCCGCCTGGTCGACCGCGGCGGCGTCGTCATCGCCGCGGAAGCGCACGAGGCGTGCGGGCGGCGCCTGCGCTCGAGCGTGTTCCGGCAGAAGCTGGACCTCGCCTTCGACGGGCGGCCGCAGTTCGTGCGCCCCTATCCCGACCCGGAGCTGATGGTCGAGGACAAGGACGGCAAGGCGCGGCCGCTCCTGTGGATCCTCGCGCCGGTGCGCGAAGGCGAGGGGCAGGCGGCCGTCGTGCTCGCGATGGGCGTCTACGCCGACCGCGAGTTCGCGCGCCTGTTCAGCCCGCGCGACATCATCGGCCAGGTCGACACGTACGCGTTCGGCGACGACGGTCTCCTCCTGACGCCGAGTCGCTACGGCGAATTGCTCGCCGCCGCGGGCGAGATCCCCGACGAGTTCGCCGCGGAGCGCGCGTTCACGATCCACGTCCGCGATCCGGGGGGCAACCTGTCGTCCGGGCACCGCTCGCGGCTCGAGCCTGCCGCGCGGCCGCTGACCGAGCCCGCGGCGCTCGCGATCGCGGCGCGCAGCAAGACCTCCGAGGCGGACCGCAGCGGCACGATCGACCAGCCGTACCGCGACTACACGGGCGTCGAGACGGTCGGCGCGTGGCGCTGGCTGCCGGCCTACGACCTGGGCGTCATCGCCGAGATTCCGGCGCAGGAGGCGTTCGCGCCGCTGCGCTACTTGTTGATCTCCTTCTCGGTGATCGGCGGATTCACCGCGGTGACGCTGCTCGCCGCCTTGTACTCGTCGCTGTCGCTGTCGCGCCTGCGGCGCCAGTTCGGTCGCCTGCAGCGGCTCGGCGCCTACACGCTGGAGAAGCAGATCAGCGAGGGCGGCATGGCGACGATCTACCTCGCGCGCCACGCGCTGCTCAAGCGGCCGACCGCGATCAAGATCCTGAAGAAGCGCATCGCGACCGACGAGTTCGTCCACCGCTTCGAGCGCGAGGTGCAGCTCGCGAGCCAGCTCATGCATCCCAATACCGTCGAGATCTACGATTTCGGGCGCACCCGCGACGGCCAGCCGTACTACGTGATGGAGTACCTCGAGGGCGTCACGTTGTCCGAGCTGGTCGCCGAGACCGGAGCGCTGCCGCCGGGCCGTGCCGTGCACGTGCTGCGCCAGGTCGCGGCGGCGTTGCGCGAGGCGCACCTGCGCGGCCTCGTGCACCGCGACGTCAAGCCCGACAACGTGATGCTCTGCCGCCGCGGCGAGGACGACGTCGTCAAGCTGCTCGACTTCGGGCTGGTCAAGAACCTCGAGCGCGAGCAGACGCGCGACATCACCAAGCAGATCCGCGTGCTCGGCACGCCGCGCTACATGGCGCCGGAGCGCATCGTCAACCCGTCCGACGTCGACGCGCGCTCGGACATCTACGCCTGGGGCGCGGTCGCGTACTTCCTGCTCACCGGCAAGGCGCTCTTCGACGGCGAGAACGACCTCGAGCTCGCGAACGAGGCGCTGCACCGCGTCGCGCCGCGCGTGTCGGAGAGCGAGCCCGGCGTGCCCGAGGCGCTCGACCACCTGATCGCGGCGTCCCTCGAGAAGGACCGCGCGCGCCGACCGCAGTCGGCCGACGCGATCATCGAGGCGCTCGACCGCGTGGCGAGCCGGCTGTCGTGGACGCCGGCCGACGCCTCGGCGTGGTGGGCGGCCTTTCGCGAGCAGCGGCGCATCGCCACGGCGGCGGTCGAGGCCGCGCGCGCCTCTGCGCTGGGCTAGCGCGGCATGGGACCCGGGCGCCCCCCGGGGGGAGCGTAGCGCGCCCGCGTCGCGATCCTGCGCGGACGCATCCGCCGGACGGCCCGACCCGTATCTGCGGGGGCCATTCACCCACCCGGAGGGAACGATGAAGATCAGGATGCTGGTGGCCGCCAGCCTCGCGGCGGCCGTGCTGTCGACCCCGCTGTTCGCAGCAGTCCGCCACGCTGTACACGCGCCTCGGCGGCTATGACGCCGTGGCGGCGGTCTCGGACGATTTCCTCGGGCGGCTCGCCGCCGATCCCCAGTTCGCGCGCTTCTTCGGCGGGCATGCGACCGATTCGATGAAGAAGCTGCGCCAGCGCGTCGTCGACCTCCTGTGCATGTCGACCGGCGGGCCGTGCGTCTACACCGGGCGCGACATGAACACCTCGCACACCGGCCTGGGCATCACGGGGCGCGACTGGGACGCCTCGATCAGGCACCTGAACGGGACCTTCGACAAGTTCGCCGTGCCGGCGAAGGAGCGCGACGAGGTCCTCGCGGCCCTCGGTCCGCTCAAGAAGGACATCGTCGAGAAGTGAGCTCGTTCAGGCGCCGGCCACCGCCAGACGCGCGCGGGCGGCGAGCCAGCGGTTGAAGAAGCCGCCGGGCCGTCGCGCGGCGCGCTCGGCCGCGAGCTCGCCGGCGAGGTTCGCGTGCCGGCCGCGCAGCGCCGCCTCGATCAACGTCAGCTGGATCAGGTCGCATTGCGCGACGCTGCCGCCGCAGCGGGCCGCGAGGTGGCGGACCTCGGTGAGCCGTCGCACCGCCTGCGCGTAGGCGCCGGCCCCGAAATGCTCGAAGGCGGCGCAGAGCGGCAGGGCGAGTCGCGCGTCCTCGCGCGTCGCGCGAGCGGTCGCCTGCCGTTCGAGCGCGAGGCGGACGCGGCGGGTGCCGTCGCGATGGCCGGCGGAGACGAACGCCAGCATCGCGTGCACGAGGTTGAACGCGCGCGTGCCTTCGAGCGGCCGGTCGTCCCACCGCGCCGCGAGGCGCTGCCAGCGCGCTCCCGCGTCCGCGCCGCGCAGCGAGAGGCGCCACAGGAGCGAGGCGGCATCGACGAGCGCGGACATCGGCGGCGCGTCGTCGGTGTCGACGCGCGTCTCGAGGATCGCGCGTGCCTCGGCGACGTGGTCGCAGTCGAGGTGGAAGAGGGCGAGATGCCACGCGTGGTGGACCGCGTAGCTGCTCGCGCCCCACGCGTCCTCGGTCGCGGCGAGCCACGCGACGCCCTCGCGCGCGCGGCCCTGCATCTCCATCACGTGCGCGACGGCGTGGACGGCCGCTGGCAACCCGGGCTCGGCGGTGAGCGCGACGCGCGCCTCGGCTTCGGCGCGGGCGTAGTCGCCGTTCTCCTCGAGCGCAAACGCATGCATCGCGCGCACCGCGGCGTAGCCCGGGAGGTCCGCGCGCCAGTATCGCAAGGCGCGCGCGACGCGGCCTTGCATCCGTGCGCGACGGCCCGCGTGGAAGTCGAGCGTCTGCGCGACGAAGAGCGCGACGAGATCGCGCGGATACTCGTCGACGATCGAGCCGTAGATCGCCGCGGATCTTCCCTGCGCGCCGGCGAGCCAGGCCCGTGCGGCGTTGGCATGGGCCCGCTCGCGCCGGGTCGCGCTGGTGCCGAGCGCGTCGATGCCGGCGATCGCCTCGGCGAGGTCACGGGGGCGCGGTTCGTCCCACCCGACGACCAGGAGCGCCGCACGCAGCGCATGCCCCATCGCGAAGCCGCCGTGCCGCGCGAGGCCGCGCTCGATCTCGGCGAGCGGATCGCCGTGCGAGCCGATGTGGCTCGCGAGCGCGCGCTCGAAGGCGTCGTTGGCATCCTCGCCGGAAGTCGAGAGCGCGAGTCCCCGGATGTCTGCGGCAGTCATGGTCGTTCGCGGTCGATCGTGGCGAGGACGCCAGTCTCCGCGCAAACGGCGCGCCGCGAATGACCGGAACGCCGGGAATCCTGCCCGAACGTCGCCGGTTGGGCTTAAGACGCTGCTCAGCGCGCCCCCGCGCGCTCCAGCAATGCGACCATCTCGCGATAGCCGCGCGAGCGGGCGAGGGCGAGCGGTGCGGTGCCCGAGCGGTCCGGGAGGTTGACGTTCGCCCCCGCGTCGACCAGCGCCTTCAGCGTCGCGACGTGACGCGGCCCGCCGTCGCCCAGCACGATCGACTCGATGAGCGCCGTCCAGCCCAGGTTGTTGACGTGGTCGAGCGGCGCACCGGCACCGATCAGCTCGCGCACGACAGCATCGTGGCCGAGGTGCGCCGCGGCGATCAGCGCGGTGCCGTCGTAGCGGCTGGTGACGTTCTTCGCGCTGTTGCCGAGCAGGAGGGCGACCTTGAGCGTCTCGACGTCGCCGGCGACCGCCGCGATCGTCACGGCGTCGTAGCGGTCGTTCTCGAGCGCGTTGGGATTCGCGCCCGCCGCGACCAGCGCGCGCATCGCGGCGTGCGTTCGCGCGTAGGCGGCGACGTGCAGCGGCGTGCGGCCGTGGCCGTCGCGCGCGTCGACCGCCGCGCCGCCTGCGACCTCCGCGCGTATCGCCCCGGCGTCGCCGGCGAGCGCCGCGGCGAACAGGCCCGTGTAAGCGGCGCGCTCGGCAGGCGACGGCGGCACTTGCGCCGCGACGATCGACGTCGCGGCCGCCAGCGTCGCCACGCCCGCCCGCCAGAGGCGAAGGCTGCGTGGCATCGCTCGCGCAAGCGGTGGAATCGGCATGGCCGGATTGTGGCATGCGCGCTCCATCGGTTCGAGCCGCGGCGGTGCGATGGCGCGAAGGTTGCTTTCTGGCTAGACTCTCGCGCCACCGAAACCACGCCGGCACCATGAGCGAATCGACCCCGCCCTCCGAGACGAGCGACGTTCCCAGGCGCCGGCGCGCCGCCCTGCACGTGCCGCTCCCCGCGGTGCTGGTCGGACTGGGGCTGGTCTCGGGGCCGGTCGCCGCGCAGCCGATCACCGTCATCACCCGTCCGGACGGCTACTCGATCCCGCTCGGCACGCCGACCTTGCTGCCGGTGCTCGCCAACGACACGATCTCCAACGTCATCCCGTTCCAGTTCTTCGGGATCACCAAGACGGTCGGCAACCTGGTCGCCCAGCAGGCCGGGCTGTTCTACACGCCCCGCCCCGGCTTCACCGGCGACGACTCGTTCGCGTACTGCGTGCGCGTGGGATCGTTCGCGAACAGCTGCACGACCGTCAGCCTGCTGGTCCTCGGACCGACGGTGCCGGTGCCCGCGCTCTCGGCCGTCGCGCTCGCCGGCGTCTCGGGCGTGCTGGGCTGGCTCGGGGTGCGCGGGCGCCGTCGCCGCTGACGGCACGCCTTGCCCGCGGGCGTCCTCTACCACTCGTTCGTCGAGCCGTCCGGCTACGGGCTGGCCGGGATCGCGTACGTCCGCGCGCTGGTGAACGCGGGCGTTCCGGTCCGCTGGGTGCCGGTGCGCCGCCTCGGCGAGGACGTGGTGCCGGCCCCACCCGGCGAGCCGCTGTCGCTCGCGCTCGCCGCCACTGACGACCTGTCGCTCGTCGACCTGCCGGCGTTGCTCGCGGCCACGTCGCGGCCTATCGCCGCCGACACCATCGTCGCGCACACGGTGCCCGAGCACTGGCCCGCGCTGTTCCGGCCGGGCCTGCGCAACGTCGGCATGACCGTGTGGGAGACGGACCGGCTGCCGGCGCACTGGCGCCCGCTGCTCGACCGCGCCGACGGCGTGCTCGTGCCCTGCGCGGACAACCGGGAGGCATTCGTCGCGAGCGGCACGCGCGCACCGGTGCACGTGGTGCCGCACGTGCGGCGCCACGCCTGGAACGCCTTCACGCCCGCGGAGATCGACGCGGCGCGCACGCGGTTCGCGCTGCGCGATGCGCGCTTCGTCTTCTACACGATCAACGCCTGGGATCCGCGCAAGGCGCTGCCGCGCCTGCTGCGCGCGTTCGTGCACGCGTTTCGCGCCGACGACGCGGTGGCACTGGTCGTGAAGACGGGGCCGCTCGGCTACGGGCCGCCGCCGCACTACGCACCGGCCCCGACGCTCGCGCTCGCTCAGGCCGCGGTCGACGCGGCCACCGACGAGGTCGATCGCGATGCGCCGACGATCTGCGTGCTGCCCTACGAGTTGAGCGGCCGCGGCATCGACCTCTTGCACGAGCTGGGCGACGCCTACGTGTCGCTGTCGCACGGCGAGGGCTGGGCGCTCGGCATGTTCGACGCGGCGACGCGCGCCACGCCGGTGATCGCGACCGGGTGGGGCGGCCACGTCGACTACCTGGGCGAGGCGTGGCGCGGCGCCGTGCCGTGGCGCTACGGAGCGGTACCGGCGTGGCCGCCGTGGAAACCGTCGTACTGGCCGTCACAGCGCTGGGCGGTCCCCGACGTCGACGCGGCCGCGCGCATGATGCGCGCGATCGTCGACGACCCCGCGCCCGCGCGCGCCGCGGCCGAGGCGATCGCCGCGACCATCGCGAACCGCTACGCCGAGCCGCGCGTGGCGCACGACTTCTGCGCGGCGCTCGCATGAGCGTGCGACGCGACTTCCACTTCGTCTTCGGGCTGCGACCGCAGCCCGAGCCGTTCCACCTCGCGCACTGGCTCGCCCTCGAGTCGTGCCGCCGCACGCAGGACGCCGGCGCGGTCCACCTGCACTGCCGCCACCTGCCGTGGGGGCCGTGGTGGGAGCGGATCGCGCCCTACCTCGACGTACACCGCGTCGGCGCGGCGCCGCGCGGGTTCGACGCGACGCGCTACGCCGGCAGCGACGAGGGCCGACTGATCGCCGCGCGGGGCTGGGACTACGCGCACGAGGCCGATTTCCTGCGCCTCGAGATCCTGCGCGATGCGGGCGGCGCGTATGCCGACATCGACACGCTGTTCGTCGCGCGCTATCCCGACGCGTGGTTCGAGCGGGAGTGCGTGCTGGGGGAGGAGCCGGCGCTCACCGGCGTCGACGGCCTGCTGCACCCGTCGCTGTGCAACGCGGTGATCCTCGCGCGCCCCGGCGCTGCGTTCGTGACGCGCTGGCTCGACGAAGCGCGCGCCTCGTTCGACGGCACCTGGAGCCGTCATTCGTGCGCCGCGGCCGCGCGGCTGTGGTCCGCGGGGGACGACGACCTGCACGTGCTGCCTCCGCACGTGTTCTACCGCCACGGCCCCACGCGCGCAGGCATCGCCGCGCTGTTCGAGCAGCGCGACGACCGCCTTCGCGGCAGCGCGAGCCTGCACCTGTGGGCGCATCTGTGGTGGGACGCCACGCGCGAGGACTTCACGCGCTTCCACGCGGGGCAGTTCACGCCCGAGTGGGTCGCCGCGGGCGGTGCGACCGTCGCCGCGATCGCGCAGCGCTACCTGGCGACGGGCCCGTTGCCCTGAACGCCGATCCCTATCGGCGTGACACCGCACGGCACGACGACGAACGGCAGCGGCGGCGCGTACTCGGCGAGGCGCCGGCGCAGCAGGTGCTCGCGCGCGAGGATGCGCGCCTCGGACAGGTGCTTCGACGCCGCGATCGCGAGGTGATGCGGCTCGGGGAACGCGTTCGCGCCGTGGTAGGCGTAGACGTAGCTCCACCCGGCGTCGCGCACTCGCGCGATCGTCGCGCCGGACGCCACGATCTCGAGGCACAACGCCGTATCCTCGCCGCGACGCGCCGGGGGATAGGCCGGCATGCGGTCGCGACGCGCCATCATCGTTCCCTGCACGAAGTCGAGCGGATAGGCCTCGCCCGACCAGTCCTCCCAGTAGAGCGTGCGATGCGCCGGAAACCAGTGGAGCTGGTCGGTGAGGAACGCGAACGCCGCGTCCTGGCGGACGAGCGCCGCCGCCTGGCGCGCGAGGCGCTCGGGATGGTGCCGGTCGTCGTCGTCCCATTGGACGACCCATTCGCCGCGGGCGAGCGCGACCGACCGGTTGCGCAGCTCGCCGAGCGGCGTTCCCGGGTCCGCGCGCGCGACCGACGCGACGATGCCTGCACGGTGCGCGAGGAGCTGCACCGCCGCGTCGAAGGTGGCATCGCCGTCGTGCACGACGACGAGCTCGCGCGTCGCGTATGTCTGCCGCGCGAAGTCGCCGAACGCCGTGGCGAGGCGTGGCAGGGCGCCCGGACGCGTGATGGTCAGCGCGCTGATCAGCATCGCGGCCTGGCGGCGTGCGCGGGAACGACGGTCACGGCGAAACGGGAGGACGGAGCGTACAGATTGGAGAATGGAGAATGAACGATGGAAAACGGAAAATGGGAGAGAGGACCTCGGGGCCAGAGGGGGACGGCGGCATGCTTCAGGCGCAACAGCGCGCCTTCGCCAGCATCGTTGCTCCGGCGATCATCCTATCTTTCATTCTCCATTCTCCATTCTCCGGCGGCCTCCGTCCTCGCTGTTCGCGCGCACAGGTAAGATGCTGATCGTGACATCGCCACCGACACGACGGGGCTGAAGGTGACCGCCAGCGCGATTGTCACCTATCGCGGCGCCCCGGGCTCCGAACGGCGCGCGAACCTCGACGCCGTGCTCGCGTGGCTCGCGCGAACGCCGGAGATCGAGGTCGTCGTGGTCGAGCAGGACACGCATCCGCGCCTGCTGCCGCCGCTCGCGCACGACGGCGCGCGCGTCGTGTTCGCCTACAACGGCGGCCCGTTCAACAAGGCATGGGGACTCAACGTCGGCGCGCGCGCGTCGGCCGGCGGCGTGCTGCTGTTCGGCGACGCGGACGTGATCGTCCCCGGTGGGCTTGGCGCCGCCGCGGCGCTGTGCGCCGATCGCGGCCAGCTGGTGAAGCCCTACCTCGAGCTCGTCGACCTTGGGCCCGACGAGAGCGCGCGTGTGCGCGAGCTCGGCCCCGCCGCCGCGCCCGGCCGGGACCCGGCGGGGCCGCGCAACCGCGACGGGATCGGCGAGCGCCTGGTGCTGTGCGGCGGCTGGTTCGCCATCCGCCGCGACGCGTTCGCCGCGCTGGGCGGCTTCGACGAGCGCTTCGTCGGCTGGGGCGGCGAGGACGATGCGATGACGATCAAGGTCGAGCGAGCGCGGCTCGCCACCTACGAGCTCGACGGCGAACCCGCGCTCCACCTGTGGCATCCGCGCGCGCTGCCGGCGGCGGCCGGGCACTCGCATTACGCGTCGAACCTCTCGCTGCTCGCCGAGTACGCGGACTACGACGACGAGACGCTCGCGCGCCTGTTCGAGGTGCAGCGCCAAAGCTGCGGGCGCCGCGACAAGTACCGGCCGGCCGCGCGATGAGCGAGGTTCCCGGCCCGTCCGGCGACGAGCCGGTCAACCTGATGGTCGCGACGCCCGCCTACGGGGGCCTCGTGCACACCGACTACGCGATGTCGCTGCTCGACCTCGCGCGAGAGGGCGTGCGCTTCTCGCTGGTGACGATGGGCAACGAGAGCCTGATCACGCGTGCGCGCAATGCGCTCCTCGCGGCCTTCCACGCGCGCCGCGACCACACGCACCTGTTGTTCCTCGATGCCGACGTGGGCATCGCCGCGGCGTCGATCGTGCGGCTCCTCGCGCACCGGCGCGACGTGGTCGCGGCGCCGGTGCCGCTCAAGGGCCGCGGCGCGCACGGCGAGCGCCTGTTCAACGTCGGGCTCGCCGTCGGCGAGTCGGGCCCCCTCGCGCTGCACGAGCGCGTCGGGACCGCCGTGCTGCTGCTGTCGCGCCGGGCGGTCGACGCGCTGGTCGACGACGCCAGGGCCGATGGGCGCGTCTACGAGCGGATGGCCACGCTCGCCGGCGACAGCGGCACCCGCGTGCATTACGATGTGTTCCGGGTGGGCGTCGTCGACGGCGAGTACCTGTCGGAGGACTATTGGGCCTGCGACGCGCTGCGGCGCCTCGGCTTCGCGATCCACGTGGACCCGGCGATCGTGGTCCGCCACCACGGCACCATGGCGGCCTGAACGAACCGCGCGCCGCCGGGTCGAACGCTGCGGCGGCCACGGCCACGGGATGTCAGACGGCGACGGGGACCATGCGATGAGCGACGACGAGGAATGGGCGTTCCCGCCCGAGTTCCAGCCGGACGCCGACGCGACGCGCTTCGACCTCGAACGCGCACTGTCGGCGGTGGTCGCGCTCGACGCCGACGTGCCGGCCGACGCGTTCACCGCGCCGATCCTCGGCACCGAGCGCAGCGGCAGCGCGGTGGTGATCCGCGAGGACGGCCTCGCGCTGACCATCGGCTACCTGGTCACCGAGGCGGTGAGCGTGCGGCTGCGCACGCGTGCGGGCCGCACCGTCGAGGCGCACCCGATCGCCATCGATTTCCCGAGCGGCTTCGGGCTGGTCCAGCCGCTCGGCGACATCGGCGTCGCGCCGCTGCCGCGGGGCAGCGCCAAGGGACTGGGCCCCGGCGACACGGTGACCGCGATCTCGCACGGCGGCCGCAAGCATGCGCTCGCCGCGCGCATCGTGGCGAAGCACGAGTTCGCCGGCTACTGGGAGTACTTGCTCGACGAGGCGCTGTTCACCGCGCCGCTGCACCCGGCATGGAGCGGCGCGGCGCTGGTCGACATGCGCGGCCGCCTGATCGGCATCGGCTCGCTGTTCGTGCAGCAGGCGATCGACGGCGACACCACGCGCGGCAACATGTTCGTGCCGGTGGAGCTCCTCGATCCGGTGCTGCCGGATCTTCTCCGGCAAGGTCGCCGCCCCGGGCCGCCGCGCCCGTGGCTCGGCGTCTACCTGCACGACGAGGACGGACGCGTGGTCGTTCAGGACGTCGCGCCGCTGGGGCCGGCCGCGAGCGCGGGCCTCAAGCCGGGAGACCAGATCGCGGCGCTCGCCGACCAGCCGGTCGTGCAGGTGGCGCATGCGTGGCGCGTGCTCTGGCGGCAGGGGGCGGCTGGCGTGTCCATTCCGATGACCGTCGTGCGCGACGGCATGGCACGCCGGGTCCAGGTGGACACCGTCGACCGCGATGCGATGCTCGTGAAGCCCCGGCTCCAGTGAGGTGACGGGGGCCGGCGTCCGGAGGGCCGGGCGGCGCGAGGCCGGCGCGACCCGATCGCTGGTGCGGCGGCAGGCGTGGGCGCTCGCCGGCGTCGCGCTGGCGTTGTTCGCGGTGCTGCGCATCGTGCTGGGGCCGCTGCCGCAGTGGCCGTCCTACCACGACCTCGCCGACACGCGAGTGCTCGGGGGAATGCCGCGCGCCGGCGACGTGTTGACCAACCTGGCGATCCTCGCCGCCGGGCTGTGGGGCGCGACGCTCGGGCCCCGGCTCGCGGCCGACGACGACGAGCGCGTCGCCTGGCGCTGGCTGGTCGGCGCGACGATCGCGACCGCGCTGGGCTCCGGCTGGTACCACCTCGACCCCTCGAACGCGACGCTCGTCTGGGACCGCTTGCCGATGGCGCTGGTGATGGCCGCGCTTCTCGCACTCGTGCTCGCCGACCGCGTCGACGCACGCTTCGGCCGCGAGGCGCTGGCGCCGTTCGGCCTCGTCGGCGTCGCGAGCGTCGCGTGGTGGGCCGCGACCGACGCGATGGGGCGCGACGACCTGACGCTCTACGCGATCGTGCGCGTGGGCACCGGGGTCGCCGTGCTGGGGCTTCTGATCCTGCGCCGTGGCCGCACGCGCGGCAGCGGCTGGCTGTGGGCCGCGATCGCGCTCGACGTGGCGATGACGCTGGTCGAGCGCCAGGATCGCGCCGTCTGGGATGCAACCGGCGGCCTCGCGAGCGGTCACAACCTCAAGCACCTGATGGCGGGCGGCGTGCTCGCCTGTGTGTTCGCCTGGCTCACGCATCGCGCTCCGCGCACGCCGGGCGGATGAACGAAGCGGACTAGGAGAGACGGTGGACCCCAGGATCATCGCGTTGTACGACGAATACACGCACGCGCCGCTGCCGCGGCGCACCTTCCTCGAGCGGCTGGCGGCGCTGGCGGGCGGAAGCGCCGCGGCCATGGCGATGCTGCCACTGCTCGAGAACAACTACGCGATCGCGGCGATCGTCGAGCCCGCCGACGCGCGCGTCGCCACCGAGCGCGTGCGCGTCAAGGTGCCGAGCGGCGAGATGAGGGTCTATGTCGCGACGCCGCGCACCGGCCCGGCGAAGCGCGGCGGCGTCATCGCGATCCACGAGAACCGCGGCCTCAACGCGCACCTCGAGGACATCGCGCGGCGGCTCGCGGTGGCGGGGTTCACCGGCGTCGCCGTCGACATGCTCTCGCCGCAGGGCGGCACACCCGCGGACGAGGACAAGGCCCGCGAGATGTTCGGCAAGGTCGACCCGACGGTGGCGGTCGCGGACCTGGTGGCGGTCGTCGACTGGCTCGCGGCGCGCCCGGATGCGAACGCCAAGGTCGGCGCGGTCGGCTTCTGCTGGGGCGGCGGTATGGTCAACCTGCTCGCGACCGCGTCACCGAAGCTCGCGGCCGGGGTGCCCTTCTACGGCGCCGCACCGCCGTCGACCGACGTCGCGAAGATCCGCGCGCGCATGCTCATGCATTACGCGGGCAACGATCCGCGCATCAACGCGGGCATCCCCGGGTACGAGACGGCGCTGAAGGCCGCGCGCGTCGACTACCGGATGCATACCTACGAGGGCGCCGAGCACGCGTTCAACAACGACACCGCGGGCGTCCGCTACAACGAGGCGGCAGCGAAGCTCGCCTGGTCGCGGACGGTCGAGTTCCTGCAGAGCGCGCTCGCCGGCGACGGGAGGCGGCGACCGGAAGCCTAGACGCCCTCCTGCGACTCCACGAAGCGCCGGAAGATGTCGCTCTCGGTGATGATGCCGACGAGCGTGCCGCCCTCGACGACCGGCAGTCCGCCGATGCGATGTTCGAGCATCAGGCGAGCGGCGCTGGCGAGGTCCATCGCGGGCGTGGCGGTGACGAGCTTCGTCGCCATCACCTCGCCGACCTCGATGCCGGCGCCCGGATAGCGCGTCGCGGCGAGCAGGAGGTCGCGCTCGGCGACGATGCCGACCAGCCGGTCGGCGCGGTCGACGACGGGCAGGCGCCGCAGGCGCTCGTGCTGCATCAGCTCGAGCGCCCGACGGTGGGTCGTGTCCCGGGACACGGTCACGACCGGGGAGGACATGCGTTCACGGACGAGCATCGCGGGCCTCCTTGAGGTGCGCCCACGATGCGCCGAACGGTTCGCGCCGACCTTGATGCCGGGCAAAGGCGGACCCCGAGGTTATCGGCCGGGGACGCCGGCTGCCCGGCGGTGCCGGTCAGCAGCGGTCGTAGTGCAGCCAGCCCTCGGTGCGCGCGCGCGCACCGGGGCCGGCGATCCGCTCGAGCCGTCCGCACGCCACGATCGGCGCTTCGCGCGGCGGGTACCAGACGGGCGCGTTGGCCCCGGCAAGCGCCGGCTCGCCGTCGGCGACCGCCACCACGCGCGGGCGCACGCGCGCATTGGGTTCGACGAGGCAGGTCCACGCCTTGCCGTCGGTCGCGACCAGGCGGACCGCGACGACGTTCGCATCGGCGGTCCATGCCTTCGCAACCTCGCGCACCCCGACGCCGCCGTCGGTGACGCAGCGCTGGATCGGCGCGGCGAGCTCCGGATAGCGGCGCGACCAGTCTTCGGCCGGCTTGGTCGCGAACGTCGCGAGCGGCGCCTTCTGCGCGTCGTAGCCGCGCTTGACCGTGCAGCAGCCGGCCAGCGACTCGCCCGCGCGCACCGAGACGATGGCGCGCCACGCGAGCGGCGACGCGTCGACCGGTGCCGGCTTGCACGATTCCTCGCGCAGCACCGCGACGAGCGTGTCGTTGGGCAGGTGCGTCGAGCTGCCGCGCCACACGAGCGACGTCGGCGCGACGCTGGCGAGCGGCGCGAGCTCGCCCCGGAACTCGATCACCTGGCGCGCCTTCCCGCCGGTGCGCTGCAGGACGCCGGTGGTCCGGTTCGCGTCGAGCTGCCAGAACGGCTCCTCTCCGCGGCAGTTCACCTGCTGCGCGACGACCGGCGGCGCGGGCGGTGCGGGGGCTTGCGCGTGCGCGGCGGCGGCGATGACCGCTGCCGCGACGATGGTAAGCAGGAAGGGGGCCGGCGTGCGCATCGGTCGGGTCCGGGGCGACAGTCTAGCGCGTCGCCCGGTCGCCCGCCCCTCATCCGCCCGCGCAGCCTACTGCATCGCCTCGGCGAGCTCGACCGGTTGCCAGCCGCCGCCCAGCGCCTTCGCGAACGCCACGATCGCGAGCTGCGTGTCGCGCGCGGCGACGATGCGCAGCGTCTCGGCCTGCAGCAGCTGGCGCTGCGCGTCGAGCACCTCGAGGAACGACGTGCGGCCGGCGTCGTAGCGCAGCCTGGCGACGTCGAGCACCGCGTTCAGCTGCTCGCGACGGGCCGATTCGGCGGCGAGGATCTCGCGCGCCGTGCGGTGGACGACGAGCGAGTCGTGCACTTCGCGGAAGGCGACCTGCACGGTTTGCCGGTAGAGGACCTCGGCCTCCAGGCGGCGAGCCTGCGACGCCTGCACGTTCGCCTCGATGCCCTTGAGGCCGAACAGCGGCTGCAGGAGCGCCGCGCCGAAACGCCAGATCGTGGCGGGGCCGGTGAACAGGTCGGTGAGCGCCGCCGACTCGGAGCCGAACGATCCGGTGAGCGAGATCGACGGGTAGTACGCGGCGCGCGCCTGCTGGATGCGGAGCTCGGACGCGGCGAGCAGCGCCTCGGCGCGGCGCACGTCGGGACGCCGCTCCATCAGGCCCGACGGCAGTCCTTCTGGCAGATCCGGCACGTTGAAGATCGAGCGCGAGACGTCGGCGCGCAGCACGACCGGCGCGAACGCCTCGCGCGGCGGCCGTCCGGTCAGCGTCGCGAGCGCGCCTTCGAGGAGGCCGATGCCCTGGCGTGCGCGCGCGAGATTGGCGATGACGTCGGAGCGCTCGGCTTCGGCCTGCTTCAGGTCGTACTCGCCGATGATGCCGCCTTCGAAGCGGTCGCGCTGCAGGCGCACCGTGTCCTCGCGCGTCGCAAGCGTGTCCTGCAGCAGTCGGAGCTCGGCATCGGCGGCGCGCAGCCGGAAATACGCGTTGGCGACGTCGGCCGCGACGGCGCTCCGGACCGACTGCTGGAAATAGCGCGACGCCGCGAGCTCGTTGCGCGCCGCGAGCGACCCGCTGCGGAACTTGCCCCACAGGTCGATCTCGTAGCCCAGGTCGATCGACACGGAGTAGTTGTTGCTCACGAGCGGCGGCGGGATGACCGGCGAGCCGGCGCCCGACACGCGCGAGCGCGACGCACCCACGTTCAGGTTGGCGTTCGGGTACAGGTACGACTGCGCGAGCAGTAGGTTCGCGCGCGCGAGCTCGATCCGCGCGAACGCGGAGGCGACGTCGTGGTTGTGGACGAGCGCCTCGTCGATGAGCGCGGTGAGCGCAGGATCCTCGAACGTGAGCCACCAGCGCTCGAGGAGCTTCGCCTGCGCCTCGGTCGGCGCGTCCATCACCGGCAGGTCGACTTCCGGCGCCTTGGGCTGCGTCACCGCGCAGCCGGCGAGCCCCGCGGCGAGCGCGAGCGCGGCGAGCGGAGCGATCGGAAGGCGGCTCATGGTTCGTCCCTCGGGCCCGCGATCGGCGGATGGCCGGGCGTCTGCACCGCGGGCTTCCCGTGGTGCGCGTGCAGATGCTCGATCTCCCGCACGAGGTCGTCGTGCGAGCGATGCTCGGTCAGCCGCTTCTCGAAGATCACCTTGAAGAACAGCGGCACGAAGAAGATGGCGAGAAAAGTCGCCGCGAGCATGCCTCCCATGACGCCGGTCCCCACGGATTGGCGTGCACCGGCGCCCGCGCCGGTCGAGATCGCGAGCGGCAGCACGCCGAGGATGAACGCGAGCGACGTCATCAGGATCGGCCGGAAGCGCAGCCGCGCGGCCTCGATCGCGGCGGCGGCCGCGGTGAGCCCTTCCTCGTGCTTCAGCACCGCGTACTCGACGATCAGGATCGCGTTCTTCGCGGCCAGGCCGAGCAGCGTCACGAGCCCGATCTGGAAGTAGACGTCGTTGGTCATGCCGCGCAGGTACACGGCGGCGAGCGCGCCGAACGTGCCGAACGGCAGCGCCAGCAGCACCGACAGTGGCAGCGACCAGCGTTCGTACTGCGCGGCGAGGATCAGGAACACCATGATCACGGCGAGCACCAGCGCGAACGTCGACGCGCCCCCCGAGCGCTTCTCCTGGTAGCTGACGCCCCCCCAGTCGAAGCCGAAGTCGGCGGGCAGCACCTCGGTGGCGATCTGCTCGATGCGCGCGATCGCCTGGCCGGACGACACCCCCGGCGCGCCCTGGCCGAGAATCTTGACCGCGGGCAGGTTGTTGAACCGGTCGAGCGAGTCGGGGCCCGAGCTGAAGCGCACGGTCGCGAGCGCGTTGATCGGCACCATCGTGCCATCCTTCGCACGCACGTAGACGCCGCCGATGTCGTCGGGCCGCTTGCGGAACTGCGGCTCGGCGCTCATCAGCACCTGCCAGGTGCGGCCGTACTTGTTGAAGTCGTTGACGTAGTAGGTGCCGAGCGTGCCGGCGAGCGCGCCGTAGAGATCGTCGAGCGACACGCCCAGCTTCTTCGCCTTCTCGCGGTCGACGTCGACGCTGACCTGCGGCACGGTCGCGCGCCAGAACGTCTGCACATACGAGAACGTCGGGTCCTGGCCGGCCCGGCCGAGGAACGCGTAGGTCATTTCCTGAAGTCGCTTGGCGCCGCCGTCGCCGCGGTTCTGGATGTAGAACTCGAAGCCGCCCGCGGTGCCGAGCCCGAAGATCGCCGGCGGGCCGAACGCGAGCACCAGCGCCTCCTTGATGCCCATCGTGCGGCCGAACAGCTCGCCGACGAGTTGCTGCGTGCCCACGGTCCGCTGGTCCCACGGGATCTG
>DATLIR010000331.1:0-2409 GCA_035539315.1 Casimicrobiaceae bacterium | reverse complement strand
GCTTGGCGGTTCGGCATCGACGACGGGCGGCAACGCGCAGGGATCGGTGCTCTCGCGGCGCGGCGTTGCGATCGTCGACCCGCGCAGCAACATCCTCTTCATTCAGGACACGCCGAGCAAGCTCGAGGAGATCCGCCGGATGGTGCGGCAGATCGACGTCGCGGTGCGGCAGGTGCTGATCGAGGCGCGCATCGTGATCGCTTCCGATCGCTTCAGCCGCCAGCTCGGCGTGCGCTTCGGCCAGCAGACCGGCTTCACGTTCAACCGCGGCCGCTACTCGGTCGGCTCGACCGGCTCGCTCAACACGCAGCCGGTGGTGCGCACCGAGGGCGACCGGATCGTGCGCGAGACGCGCACGCCGACGCCGTTCGAGATCGCGTCGCCGACGGTGGCGCCGTTCGGGTACCCGGGCTACTCGGACCCGCCGGCGCTCAACATCAACCTGCCGGTCGCCAACGCGGCGGGCCAGCTCGCGATGACGCTGATCAACCTCGGCAGCGGCAACCTGATCAATCTCGAGCTCACCGCGCTCGAGGCGGAGAACCGCGGCAAGGTGGTGTCCAGCCCGCGCGTGATCACCGCCGACAACCAGAAGGCGCACATCGAGCAGGGCACCGAGATCCCGTACGTGACGCCGGGCTCGGCCAACGCGCCCGCCACGGTGCAGTTCAAGAAGGCGGTGCTGCTGCTGTCGGTGACGCCGCAGATCACGCCGGACAATCGCATCATCATGACCGTCGAGGTGCGCAAGGATTCGGTCGGCCAGTTCGTCCAGCTGGGCGGCGGCTTCCAGGTGCCCTCGATCGACACCAAGAACGTCACCACGCAGATCGCGGTCAACAACGGCGACACCGCCGTGATCGGCGGCATCTACGAGGAGACGATCCGCAACGACGTCGACAAGGTGCCCTACCTCGGCGACATCCCGCTGTTCGGCTACCTGTTCAAGCAGACCGGCCGCTCGAGCGACAAGACCGAGCTCTTGATCTTCCTGACACCGCGCATCGTCAAGGAGACGGTGAACGCCATCAAGTAGCCCCGGCGCAGGGTCCCGTCGCGCGGGCCGCCTTCGGGCGGCCCGTGGCGTTCTGGCGGTGCGCACGGGACAAGCGGCGATGGGCGATAGGCGATAGGCGATAGGAACTCGCGCGCGGATGAAGCGGGGAGTACGGCGGGGTCGATTTCCCATCGCTCATCGCTCATCGCCGTCTTCTTTGGGCGATAGGCGATAGGCGACGAGCGTCGCGATAGCGCCTTTCCTATCGCCTATCGCCCATCGCCTATCGCCCATCGCCGCCTTTGATTTCCTCGCCCATCGCCGCCCTTGCCTTCGCTACAATGCCCCGATGCTGCTGCACCGCGGCAACCTCTACCTCGTCGGCCTGATGGGCGCCGGCAAGACGACGCTCGGGCGCCAGCTCGCGCGGCGCCTGGCCAAGCGCTTCGTCGACGCCGACCACGAGCTCGAGGAGCGCCTCGGCGTCAACATCCCGACGATCTTCGAGATCGAAGGCGAGGCGTCGTTCCGCGATCGCGAGGAGGCGGTGATCGCCGACCTGGTGAAGCTCGAGAACATCGTGCTCGGCACCGGAGGCGGCGCGGTGCTTCGGGAGGCCAACCGCACGCGGCTCACCGAGGGCGGCACCGTCGTCTACCTGCATGCCGAACCGGCGACGCTCTACGAGCGCGTGCGCCACAGCCGTCACCGCCCGATGCTGCGCGCCGCGGACCCGGCGGCGCGCATCGCCGAGCTCTACGCGCAGCGCGATCCGCTCTACCGCGCGGTCGCCGACCACGTCATCGCGTCGGACCGCGACGAGGTGCTGCGCTTCGCCCGGGCGTGGGAGTCGCTGCCGCGACCCGCGCACGAGGGAGCGCGGTGAGGCGGCTCGACGTCGCGCTCGGCGCGCGCAGCTACCCGATCGTGATCGGCCGCGGGGCGCTCGCCCGGGTGGGCGACGTGCTGCCGCGCGACGCGCGCCGGGCGGTCGTCGTCACCAACGCGGTCGTTGCCGCGCACCACCTGCCTGCGCTGCGCGCGGCGCTCGACGAGGCCGGCGTCGCGGCCGACATCGTGCTGGTCCCCGACGGCGAGCAGCACAAGAGCCTGGAGACGCTGCGCGACCTCTTGACGCGTCTCCTCGAGCTCCGGGCCGATCGCACGACGCCGATCGTCGCGCTCGGCGGCGGCGTGGTCGGCGACGTGGCCGGCTTCGCGGCGGCGATCTACCTGCGCGGCGTCCCGTGCGTGCAGGTGCCCACGACGCTGCTCGCGCAGGTCGACTCGTCGGTCGGCGGCAAGACCGCGGTCAACCATCCGCTCGGCAAGAACATGATCGGCGCGTTCCACCAGCCGGCCGCGAGTTCGCGCGGCGGCAGCGTCTGCAGGCAATCGGTGTCGATCAGGAC
>DATLIR010000330.1:0-2002 GCA_035539315.1 Casimicrobiaceae bacterium | reverse complement strand
GCCGGAGTCGCGCAACGACGCCGCGAGCTTGTCGATGTCGGCCGGCGGCGCCCACTTGTCGATCTCGGCGCACGCGAAGTAGCTCTCGCAACGGATCTTCGGCGCCATGCGATGCGGCGAGTCGGGCCGCTCCGTCGCCATGTTGGCGCCGTGGATCGAGGCGATGCAGGCCAGGCGATCCGGGAAGTCGGCCGCGGCCCACATCACGAACGGCCCGCTCATGCAGTAGCCGACGGCGCCGATGCGCTTGGCGTCGGCGGCCCGGTCGGCGTCGACGAAAGCGAGCAGCGCTTTCGTGTCGCGCTCGGTCGTCGTGCGGTCGAGCGTTGCCATGTGCGCGAACATCTCCACCATGCCGGCCTCGGTGCGCTCCTTCAGGAAGTAGTCGCGGCTGCGCCGGTAGTAGAGGTTGGGCAGGACGACGAAGTAGCCGACGGCGGCCAGGCGCCGGGCCATGTCGTGGAGCTCTTCGCGCTTGCCCGGCGCGTCCATGTAGAACAGGACCACCGGGAACGGGCCGCCCTCCTCGGGGTGGACGACGAAGCTGTTCATCGCGCCGTCGGGGGTGGCGATGTCGAGGTGGCGTTCGATCACAGGGGCTCCTTCGCGCCGGGCAGACGACGGTCGCGCTGCACTTTGACATGAACGCGAGAGAGCCGCCTCGGGTCGCGCCCGAGGCGCGGGGTTCCTATACTGGCTCCACCATGGCAGGCACTCCCCTTTCCCGGCCCGCGGCCTCGGTCGAGCAACGGGTCGATGCGATCCAGTCGGTGCTCGACGAGCACGGCATGCGTCCGGGCGAGTTCATCGTCCAGGCCGACCACCTCGTCGAGGAGAAGTGGGTTCCGGAGAACGGCGCGCGCGTCGTTGCCAAGGCGTGGACCGACGCGGCGTTCCGCGCCCGGCTGCTCGCCGACGGCAAGGCCACCGTCGCCGAGCTCGGCTACGAGATGCCGCGCCACCACCGCCACCTCGTCGTCCTCGAGAACACGGCGACGGTGCACAACGTCATCTGCTGCACGCTCTGCTCGTGCACCGCGTTCACGATCGTCGGCCTGCCGCCGGACTGGTACAAGGACCTCGAGTACCGCGCCCGCATCGTGCGCGAATCGCGCACCGTCCTCAGGGAGATGGGGCTCGACCTCCCGGCCGAGATCGAGATCCGGGTCTGGGACACGACCGCGGACACGCGCTACATGGTGCTGCCGGCGCGGCCGCCGCACACCGAAGGCTGGAGCGAGGAGCAGCTGGCGGCAATCGTCACGCGCGATTCGCTGATCGGCGTCGCGCGCCTGTAGGCGCATCGGTTCGCGATGGACGGCATCCACGACCTCGGCGGTACCCAGGGCTTCGGCGCGGTCCGCCATTCGCCCGATGCGAAGGCCTTCCACGACGACTGGGAGAAGCGCGTCAACGCCCTCTATTCGCTCGCGGTCCGGCTCGGCGTCTTCAACATGGACGAGTACCGCCACGCGATCGAGCGCATGGAGCCGCGCCACTACCTGACCGCGAGCTACTACGAGCGTTCGCTGACCAGCCTGGCGACGCTGTGCGTCGAGAAGGGCCTGGTCACGCGCGACGACCTCGAGCGGCGCGCGAACGGCGCCTTCCCGCTCGCGCTGGCGAGCGCACCGGGTCGCAGCAACGCGGCGACGCGCGAGCGCTTCCGCGCCGGCGATCGCGTCCGCGTCAAGGCCGACCACGTCGCCGGCCACGTGCGCATGCCGGCCTACATCCGCGGCCGGATCGGCGTCGTCGTCGCCGAGTCACCCCCGTATCCTTTCCCGGACGCGCATGCGCACGGCGTGGCCGCCGACGACGAGCCGACCTACGACGTCCGGTTCAGCACCGCCGAGCTGTGGCCGAGCTCGGCGGATGCGGCCTACGTGCACGTCGGCGTGTTCCAGAGCTACCTCGAGCGCGCGCCGCAGGACTAACCCGCATCTTCCTTCTCATGCTGCACCTTCATTACTCCCCGGGCAACGCCAGCCTCATCGTCCAC
>DATLIR010000329.1:0-3420 GCA_035539315.1 Casimicrobiaceae bacterium | reverse complement strand
CGCGCCGGGATGACGCAGCACACCGAGCCAGGCGACAACCAGCGCGACGATGCCGGCGGCCGCGAGCGTCGCGGCGAGCGGGCGCGGCGTGCCGTCGAACGACGCGCCGATCCACGTGCCGATGATCACCGCGACCGCCATGACCAGCGCCCCGAACAGTCCCGCGGCGGCGCCGGCGCGATCGGCGAAGACGGCCGTCGCCCCCGATTGCGCGCACGGGAACGTGATGCCGTGCCCGAAGAAGAACCCGAACGCCGGGACCAGCAGCGCCGCGTAGTGGCGCGAGCCGCCGTGCGCGAGCAGTGCGCCGGCGATGCCTGCCGCCGCCGCGAACGCGGCACCGGCGAAAACGGTGCGCGGCAGGCCGAGGCGCGGCAGCAGCCGGCGGCACGCGAAGGTCCCGAGCAGGAAACCGGTCACGACGAACGCGAAGCACGCGCCGAACCATACCGTCGGCACGCCGAGCGCGCGGATCAGCACGAACGACGACCCGGAGATGAAGGCGAACAGGCCGCCGTAGGTCGCCGCGCCCACCGCCGTGTACACGAGGAACTCCGGCGAGCGCAGCACTTTCGCGTAGCCCGCGACGAGGCGCCGCGGAGCCAGCGCCGAGGCATCCGGCGTGGCGAGCGTCTCCGGCAGGCGGCGCGCGGCGACGAGCAGCAGCAATGCGCCGAGCAGGGCGATCAGCACGAACGCCGCGCGAAAGCCGAACCGCACCTCGAGGAAGCTGCCGACGATCGGCCCCGCCATCGCGCCGATCGCGAGCAGCGAGAGCGCGAGCGCGAGCGCCCGCGCGCCGTCCACGGGATCGAACGCATCGCGGATGATCGCGCGCGCAATGACCACGACCGTACAGCAGCCCACCGCCTGCGCGAAGCGCGCGACGATCAGCACGGCCATCGACGGGCTCAGCGCGCAGGCGACGCTCGCGACGACGTAGATGGCGAGGCCGCCGAGCAGCACCGGACGGCGGCCGAACCGGTCGGACATCGGGCCGCCCACCAGTTGCATCACACCGAAGCCCGCCATGAACAGCGACAGCGTGAGCTGGACGGTCGAGGCGGGCACGTCGAAGCGCGTCGCGAGGCCGGGGAGCGAGGCGAGGTAGAGGTCGGTCGAGATCGGCTGCAGCATCAGGAACAGCCCGACCAGCACGGTAAGCGCGGGCTCGTGTCCCGCGACGCGAGAGTGGGACGACGAGCCGCGAGGCGCCGGGGCGTTCACGGGATGCGCACCGCCGCGCGCGCGCGCCAGCGCTCCTGGAACGCGAGCGCGACCCCGCTCGCCACGATCACGGCCATGCCGGCGAACGACCAGCCGTCGGGCAGGTGGCCGAAGGCCAGGAAGCCGGCCGCCGTCGCCCACAGGATCTGCACGTAGGAAAACGGCGCGAGCATCGAGGCCGGCGCGCGGAGGAACGCCCGGGTGACCATCGCGTGGCCCACGCCGGCGAAGAGACCGAGCAGCGTGAACAGGCCGGCGCTGCGCCAGCTCCAGGCGGACGGCTCGATCGCGAACGGCACCAGCGGCGTCAGTACCACGGTGCCGACGAGCGCGCTGTAGAAGAGCGTCGTGTACGGGCTGTCGCCGGCGAGCTTGCGCGTGAGCATCCCGTAGAACGCATTGGTGACCGCGGTGACGAACAGCAGCAGCGCCGCGGGGTGCAGGACCGCGGAGCCCGGGCGCAGCAGGATCAGCACGCCGCAGAACCCCGCGAACGCCGCAGCGAGGCGCGCGCGTCCCGGGCGCTCGCCGAGGAGCCACGGCGAAAGCAGCACAATGACGACGGGGGCGAGCGCCGAGATCGACGCCGCCTCGCCGAGCGGCAGGAAGCGCAGCGCGCCGAAGAACGACAGCGTCGCGACCACCAGCATCGCCGAGCGCAGGAGCTGCACACCCAGGTGGCCGGTCTGCCAGAACGCCGGGCCGACGCGATGGCGCGCGTACGGCGTCACCGCGATCATCTGGCCGGCGTAACGCGCCCACACGACCACCAGCAGCGCGTGGTCGCGCACCAGGATCTTCGCGGTCGTGTCGAGCGCCGTGAAGCAGAGGCCCGCGCCGAGGAACAGCGGCAGCGCGCGCTTGAGCGGGTGATCCGGCATCGGCCGAAAGTGGAACCCTACTTTCGGCCGGCGACGTTTCCTGGAAATCGCGGGCGGAGCCCGACGATTTCCAGGGGCAACGTCACGACGACCCGGGTGTCTACGCTGCCTGGCCGACGAGCTCGCGCAGGACGAACGGCAGGATGCCGCCGTGCTGGTAGTAGTCGACCTCGATCGCGGTGTCGATGCGGCACAGGAGCGGCACTTCGCGCACGCTGCCGTCGACGCGCCGGATCCACAGCGTCACCTGCATCTGCGGCCGCACGTGAGTGAGGCCGGTGATGTCGAACGTCTCCTCGCCGGTGATGCCGAGCTTCGCCGCGTCGTCGCCGGGCAGGAACTGCAGCGGCAGCACGCCCATGCCGACCAGGTTGCTGCGGTGGATGCGCTCGAAGCTCTTCGCGACGACCGCCTTGACGCCGAGGAGCTGCGTGCCCTTCGCCGCCCAGTCGCGCGAGCTGCCGGTGCCGTACTCCTCGCCGCCGAACACGACGGTGGGCACGCCCGCCGCGACATAGCGCATCGCCGCGTCGTAGATCGGCATCCGGGTGCCGCCCGGCTGGAAGAGCGTGACGCCGCCTTCCTCGCGCGAGCCGTCGGCGCGCACCGGCATCATCAGGTTCTTGATGCGCACGTTCGCGAAGGTGCCGCGCATCATCACCTCGTGGTTGCCGCGCCGCGCGCCGTAGCTGTTGAAGTCGGCGACCGAGACGTCGTGCTCCTGCAGGTAGAGGCCGGCGGGCGAGGTCGGCTTGATCGAGCCGGCGGGCGAGATGTGGTCGGTGGTCACCGAGTCGCCGAAGATGCCGAGCACCTTGGCGCCGACGATGTTGCTCACGCCTTTCGGCGACATGGAGAAATCCTGGAAGAAGGGCGGCTCGGCGATATAGGTGGACTTCGGCCAGCTGTAGACCTGGCCGGTGGGCGCCGACACCTTCTTCCACATCGGGTTGGTCTCGGCGAGATTCGCATAGAGCTTGCGGAATGTGCCCGGATCCATGGCGAGCTTCATCAGCGCGCGCACTTCGTCCGCCGAGGGCCAGATGTGGCCGATGTAGACGTCATCGCCGCTCTTCGATTTGCCCAGCGGCTGGGTCTTGAGATCCACCAGCATCGACCCGGCGAGCGCGTACGCCACGACCAGCGGCGGGGAGGCCAGGAAGTTGGCGCGGATATTGGGATGGATCCTGGCTTCGAAATTACGGTTGCCGGACAGGACTGCGGCGCAAACCAGGTCGTTCTTGACGATCGCTTCGTCGATCGGTTGCGCGAGCGGCCCGGCGTTGCCGATGCAGGTGGTGCAGCCGTAGGC
>DATLIR010000328.1:0-14009 GCA_035539315.1 Casimicrobiaceae bacterium | reverse complement strand
ACGGGCAAGGTGCAGCGCAAGGTGCTGCGCGAGCGCGAGGCGGCGAGAAAGGCCGACAAAGGCTGAGGAGAGAGGAGAAAAGGACATAGAGGTATCGACACGCCGCGAACGATCGACGCCGCTTTGTCCTGACTCCTTCCTCCTTTCGCCGCCTCACCCCATCGAATCATTCACGCAGGGGACTCACATGAAGGTGTACTACGAGAAGGACGCCGACCTCTCGCTCGTCAAGGGCAAGAAGGTCACGATCGTCGGCTACGGCTCGCAGGGGCATGCGCACGCGCAGAACCTGAACGACTCCGGGATCAAGGTGACCGTCGGCCTGCGCAAGGGCGGCGCGTCGTGGGACAAGGCGAAGAAGGCGGGCCTCAAGGTGGCCGAGGTCGCCGACGCCGTGAGCGGCGCGGACATCGTCATGATGCTGATGCCCGACGAGCACATCGCGGCGACCTACAAGAGCGAGGTCGAGCCGCACATCAAGAAGGGCGCGACGCTCGCGTTCGCGCACGGCTTCAACATCCACTACGGCCAGGTCGTGCCGCGCGCCGACCTCGACGTGATCATGATCGCGCCCAAGGCGCCGGGTCACACGGTGCGCTCGACCTACGTCGCCGGCGGCGGTGTGCCGATGCTGATCGCGGTCCACCAGGACGCCTCGAAGAAGGCGCGCGACGTCGCGCTCTCGTACGCGGCGGCGATCGGCGGCGCGCGAGCCGGCGTGATCGAGACCAACTTCCGCGAGGAGACCGAGACCGATCTGTTCGGCGAGCAGACCGTGCTGTGCGGCGGCCTGGTCGAGCTGATCAAGGCCGGCTACGAGACGCTGATCGAAGCCGGCTACGCGCCCGAGATGGCGTACTTCGAGTGCCTGCACGAGGTGAAGCTGATCGTCGACCTGATCTACGAGGGCGGCATCGCGAACATGAACTACTCGATCTCGAACAACGCCGAGTACGGCGAGTACGTGACCGGTCCCAAGATCGTCACGGCCGCGACCAAGCAGGCGATGAAGGAGGCGCTCGCACGCATCCAGTCCGGCGAGTACGCGCGCGACTTCATCCTCGAGAACCGCGCCGGGGCGCCGACGCTGCTGTCCCGCCGACGCCTCACGGCCGAGCACTCGATCGAGCAGGTCGGCGAGAAGCTGCGCTCGATGATGCCCTGGATCAGGAAGAACAAGCTGGTCGACCAGACGCGGAATTGAATGGGGTCGAGTTCGTTGCCGACGCGAAGCGGGGTAACGAACCTGAGCCCCGAAAGGATCCCGACGTCGCGACGACAGCGATGCGTTTCCGAACCCTTCAGGGGCCAGGTTCGACGCTCGGCTCACGCGTCACGCGCCGAACCCGATCCCTCCGACCCCGACCCCTCCATCAGCGCGGCTGGATCGGCCTCGTCGCGCTGCTGCTCGCGCTAGCGATCGTCGGCTGGCTCGCGATGAGCGCCCTCAAGGGCCACGGCGTCTCCGGCAAGCCCGCGGCGACGGCGCCAGGCACGCCGCCGACCGACCCGCGCGAGCGCGCGCGCGCCGCCGAAGCGACCGTGATCGACCGGGCGCGCGAAACGGCGCGGCAGGTCGACGAGGCCGAAAAGCCCTGATCGCGGGCGTAGGACGCCGCTCCGGCGCGGCCGGCGCCGGGGACGACGGCGCGCGACAACCCCCGCTGCTAGAATCGACCGCGCCCGCCCCCGGAGGGCGCACGCCGTGTCGACCTACCCGCACCCGATCATCGCCCGCGAGGGCTGGCCGTTCGTTGCCATCGCGCTCCTCGCGATGGTCGTGCTTGCCTGGCTTCTCGGCGTGCTCGGCGGCCTCGTGGGCCTCGCGATCGTGGCGTTCATCGTGCAGTTCTTCCGCGACCCGGCGCGGGTGGTCCCCGGTGCCGCCAACGCGGTGCTGTCGCCGGCCGACGGGCGCGTCGTGAGCATCGGCGCGGCCCGCGACCCCTGGCTCGAGCGCGACGCGCTGCGCATCAGCGTGTTCATGAACGTGTTCAACGTGCACAGCAACCGCAGTCCGGTGGACGGCGAAGTGCGCGACATCTGGTACCACCGCGGCGCGTTCGTCAATGCCGCCCTCGACAAGGCGGCGACCGACAACGAACGCAATGCCATCCACCTGCGCACGGCCGACGGGCGCGACGTCACCTGCGTGCAGGTCGCCGGGCTGATCGCGCGACGCATCCTGTGCTACGTCAAGCAGGGCGACCGGCTCGCGCGCGGCCAGCGCTACGGCTTCATCCGCTTCGGCTCCCGCGTGGACGTGTACCTTCCGACCGATGCGCACCCGCGCGCCGCCGTCGGCGACGTCGTCTACGCGACGGAGTCGATCCTCGCCGAGTTCCGCTGATCCGAGGGGCGCCAGATGGTCGACTTCGACAAGCAGCGCGCGATGGCCAAGAACCGCGTCCGCCGGCGCGGCATCTACATCCTGCCCAACCTGTTCACGACCGCGGCGCTGTTCGCCGGGTTCTACGCGATCGTGCAGGCGATGAACCAGCGCTTCGACGCGGCGGCGATCGCGATCTACATCGCGATGGTGCTCGACAGCCTGGACGGCCGCGTCGCGCGGCTCACGCGCACGCAGAGCGCGTTCGGCGCCGAATTCGACAGCCTCGCCGACATGGTGAGCTTCGGCGCGGCGCCCGCGCTCGTGATCTACGAATGGTCGCTCAAGGGGCTGGGCAAGCTCGGCTGGATCGCGGCGTTCGTCTACGTGGCCGGCGCGGCGCTGCGCCTCGCGCGCTTCAACACGATGCTCGAGGTCGCCGACAAGCGCTGGTTCCAGGGCCTGCCGAGCCCCTCGGCGGGTGCGCTGGTGGCCGGTTTCGTGTTCATCGCCGACGACTATGGCGTCGCCCCCGCGAGCGCGCAGTGGTGGGCATGGTCCATCACGCTCGCGGCCGGCCTCGTGATGGTGAGCAACCTCAAGTACTACAGCTTCAAGGCGATCAACCTCAAGAAGAGCGTGCCGTTCGTCGCGGTGCTCCTGTTCGTCGTGTTCATCGCGCTTCTCTCCTACCAGCCGGCCGTGGTCTTGTTCGCCGGTTTCGTCGCCTACTTCCTGTCCGGGTTCGTGGTCTCGGCGTGGTCGCTGTCGCGCCGGCGCCGCTCGCCGCCGTCCTCCCCCTAGGGCCACGGCGCCCGGGCCTTGCGGCGCTGCGCAAATTCCGGTAGGGTTGAACGGATGAGCAGCCTTGCCACTTCCGCCCGCGCCGCCGCGACCGATCGCCTGCCGATCGCGCTCGCCTGCGGCCTGCTGGGCCTGCTGCTCCTGCGCCCCGCGCGCAGATAACCCCATCCCCCTCTGCCGAGTTTGTCCCGCCGCCGTCCGACCCGGACCGGCGGATCGATGTCCATGACGCGTCCACCGACGCGCCACACGAGGATGCGCGCGATGAAGCCCGAACCGAGCCGCAAGTACCGCCCGACCGCCCCGGTCGACCTCGCCGACCGCACCTGGCCGGCGAAGGCGATCACCCGCCCGCCGATCTGGTGCAGCGTCGACCTTCGCGACGGCAACCAGGCGCTGATCGAGCCGATGGACGCCGAGCGCAAGCTCCGCATGTTCAATCTGCTGGTGAAGATGGGCTACAAGGAGATCGAGATCGGCTTTCCGGCGGCGTCGCAGACCGACTTCGACTTCGTGCGGCTCCTGATCGAGGAGCGCCGCATCCCCGACGACGTGACCGTGCAGGTCCTCACGCAGGCGCGCGAGCCGCTGATCCGCCGCACCTTCGAATCGCTGTCCGGCGCGAAGCGGGCGATCATGCACCTCTACAACTCGACGTCGACGACGCAGCGGCGCGTCGTCTTCGGGCTGCCGCGCGAGGGGATCGTCGACATCGCGGTGACGGCGGCGAAGCAGGTGCGCGACTTCGCGCTCGCGCATCCGGGCACCGACTGGGTGTTCCAGTACTCGCCGGAGAGCTTCACCGGCACCGAGCTCGACTTCGCGAAGGAGATCTGCGACGAGGTCACCGCGGTGTGGGCGCCCGCCACGCGCAACCGGATCATCATCAACCTGCCGGCGACGGTCGAGATGTCGACGCCCAACGTCTTCGCCGACCAGATCGAGTGGATGCACCGCCGCCTCGAGCGTCGCGACCGCATCGTGCTGTCCGTCCACCCGCACAACGACCGCGGCTGCGGCGTCGCCGCCGCCGAGCTCGCGCAGATGGCCGGCGCGGACCGCGTCGAGGGCTGCCTGTTCGGCAACGGCGAGCGAACCGGCAACGTATGCCTGGACACGCTCGGCCTCAACCTCTACACGCAGGGCGTCGACCCGGGGAACGACTTCTCCGACATCAACGAGGCGATCCGCACCGTCGAACACTGCAACCAGCTGCCGGTGCACCCGCGCCATCCCTACGGCGGCGACCTAGTGTTCACCGCGTTCTCGGGCTCGCACCAGGACGCGATCAAGAAGGGACTCGCCGCGCGCGCCCAGGAGCTCGCCCGCGGCAACGCCGTCTGGGACGTCCCCTACCTGCCGATCGATCCCGCCGACGTCGGCCGCACCTACGACGCGGTCATCCGCGTCAACAGCCAGTCGGGTAAGGGCGGCATCGCCTACCTGCTGGAACGCGACCATGGGCTCGCGCTGCCGCGCCTCTTGCAGATTGAGTTCAGCCAGGTGATCCAGCGCATGGCGGATGCGACGGGCAAGGAGCTCTCGTCGGCCGAGATCCGCGCGGCGTTCGATCGCGAGTACGTCGTGGCGGTCCCGGTGGGCTACCGTGACCACCGCGCGCAACACAGCGCCGCCGACGGCCGCGTCGAGCACCTGATGGCGCGTCTCACCGTCGACGGCCGCGAGATGCACGCCGAAGGCGCCGGCAACGGCCCGGTCGACGCGTTCGTGCGCGCGCTGCGCGACCGCCTCGGCCTCGACATCCACGTGCAGAACTACCACGAGCACGCGACCGGCGGCGGCGAGGATGCGACCGCGGTGGCCTACGTGCAGCTGCGCGTCGGGCAGGAGGTCGCGGTGTACGGCGTCGGCCTCGACTCGAACATCGTGACCGCGACGCTGAAGGCGGTGGTGAGCGCGGTCAATCGTGCGGTCGCGCAAGGCGTGCTGACGCTGCGCGTGTCGAGCGTCGGCGCCGCCGCCTGATCGCGTTGGCGCAACGACGCAAGGGAACGCCGTCCGCGCCGGCCGGGCCGTCCCAGGGGCGCGCGCCTTCCGTGGAGGGCAAGCGCGCGCAGCGTGCTTCGGGGGGGATCGTTCCCCGGCTGTTCCTGCGCTTCGAGCTCGGCGGCGACGACCGCATCGGGCCGGGGAAGATCGCGCTGCTCGAGGCGGTCGAGCGCGAGCGCTCGATCAGCGCCGCCGCCCGCGCGATGGGGATGTCGTACCGGCGCGCGTGGCTCCTCATCGACACAATGAACCGCATGTTCCGCGAGCCGGTCGTGCTCGCGCGGCCGGGTCGCGTGGCGGGACGCTCCGCCGAGGTGACGCCGTTCGGCGCGCGGCTCGTCGCCGCCTACCGCGACGCCGAGGCGAAGGCCGCCAGGGCGTCGTCGAGGCTCGTCGCCGAGATCGTCGCGGCGCTCAAGCCGGGCTATCGCGCGCCGCCCGGCCGCAAGCGAAGTACCGCCTGGCGCCTCAAGTCATCACGAACTTGAGCGCCGCGACGACGAGGACGACGGCGAGCGCGCGCTGCAGCGCGCGCACCGAGAACCACTTGATCCCGAGCTGGGTCCCGAGCACGGCGCCGAGCAGCGCCGCCACGACGAAGTAGGGCAGCTCCACGGGCATGCGCTGCAGCGACACCAGGTTGCCGGCCAGCCCGGCGATCGAGTTTGCGAGGATGAATGGCGCGGTGATCCCCGCTTGCTGGCGCGCGCCGGCCCACCCGAAGAAGATCAGCAGCGGCGAGAGGAAGATGCCGCCGCCGGTGCCCGTCAGCCCGGAGAGCATCCCGACGAGGAGCCCCGTCACCAGAGCCGGCCACCATGGAATGCTCGTCGCTTCGCCGGCGGCCGGCTTGAGGGCGCCCCTCGGATCGAAGAAGAGCTTCCACGCCGCGGCGAGCAGCACGATGCCGACCAGCATCCGGTACCACTGCCCCGGAAGCTGAATCATTCCACCCACGAAAGCCGCGGGAATCGAGGCCAAGCACAGTGGCACGAGCGGGCGCCACCGGACGAGGTTCGCCTGGCGCAGCCGCACGGTCGCGAGCGACGCGACGAGCACGTTGAGCGTGAGCGCGGTCGGCCTCATCACGGCGGGCGGCAACCCGAACAGCGCCATCGCTGCGAGATAGCCGGACGCCCCGGCATGCCCGACCGAGCTGTAGATCGTCGCCGCGACGAAGACGAGCGCAGCGAGCGCGGCGATTTCCGTTCCCGTCACGCCGATCCTTCTATATCGGTGCGGATATAGTATACCGCCCAATACAATTCGCGGGCGCTCGTGCAGCGGACCGGTTTGCTGCACTGCTTCCGGTACACTATGTCGCAATGCAGCATCGCCGTGCGGGCGGCCCGCCCCGGCCAGCGACCCATCCTCGGACCCCGTCATGAACGCTCCCGCCTACGGCCCCGGCATCAGCATCTCCGGCCGCATCACGCCCGAGTACGCGCAGATCCTGACGCCCGACGCGGTGGCTTTCGCCGCGAAGCTGCAGCGCGCGTTCGGGCCGCGTCGCGCGGAGCTCCTGGCCAGGCGCGCGCAGCGGCAGGCCGAGTTCGACGCCGGCCGGATGCCCGATTTCCTGCCCGAGACGCGCGCGGTGCGCGAGGGTAGCTGGACCTGCGCACCGGTGCCGGCCGACATCGCCGACCGTCGCGTCGAGATCACGGGCCCGGTCGACCGCAAGATGATCGTCAACGCGCTCAACTCGGGCGCGAGCGTCTTCATGGCGGACTTCGAGGACGCGAACACGCCGCGCTGGGACAACAACCTGCAGGGCCACCTCAACCTGCGCGACGCGATCCGGCGGCGCATCGAGTTCACGTCGCCCGAGGGCAAGGCGTACAAGCTCAACGAAAAGACCGCGGTGCTGTTCGTGCGCCCGCGCGGCTGGCACCTGCCCGAGAAGCACGTGCTCGTCGACGGGCAGCCGATGTCGGGCGGACTGTTCGACTTCGCGCTGTACGCGTTCCACAACGCGAAGGAGCTGGTTGCGCGCGGGTCGGGGCCGTACTTCTACCTGCCCAAGCTCGAGAGCCACCTCGAGGCGCGCCTGTGGAACGACGTCTTCGTGATGGCGCAGGACACGCTAGGCCTTGCGCGCGGCACGATCAAGGCGACGGTGCTGATCGAGACGCTGCTCGCCGCGTTCGAGATGGACGAGATCCTGCACGAGCTGCGCGAGCACTCGGCGGGCCTCAACGCCGGCCGCTGGGACTACATCTTCTCGTGCATCAAGAAACTGCGCAGCCACCGCGAGTTCTGCCTCGCCGACCGCGCGCTGGTCACGATGACCACGCATTTCATGAAGAGCTACGCGGAGCTTCTGATCAAGACCTGCCATCGGCGCAACATCCACGCGATGGGCGGGATGGCCGCGCAGATCCCGGTCAAGAACGACGAGAAGGCCAACGCCGAGGCGTTCGCGAAGGTGAAGATCGACAAGGAGCGCGAGGCCAACTACGGGCACGACGGCACCTGGGTCGCGCACCCGGGGCTGGTCGGCGTCGCGAAGGAAGCGTTCGACCGGCTGATGCCCGCCGCCAACCAGATCGCGACGCGGAAGCGCGAGGACGTCAAGGTGACCGCGGCCGATCTGTTGCGCTTCGAGCCCGAGCAGCCGATCACCGAGAAGGGGCTGCGGCTCAACGTCAACGTCGCGATCCAGTACATCGGCGCGTGGCTCGCCGGGCAGGGCGCGGTGCCGATCTTCAACCTGATGGAAGACGCGGCGACCGCGGAGATCTCGCGCTCGCAGGTGTGGCAATGGATGCGCTCGCCCAAGGGCGTGCTCGACGACGGCCGCAAGGTCAGCAAGGCGATGGTCGCCGCGATGGTCCCCGAGGAGCTGGCCAAGATCCGCGACTATCTCGGCGACGCGTACGGCGACGGCAAGTACGACGAGGCCGCGTCGATCTTCGAGGACCTGGTCGACAATGACATCTTCGTCGAATTCCTGACGCTGCCGGCCTACGAGCGGATCGACTAGGGCGGGCGACCCTCGCACCATGTTCGATCGCGCTGATCGGCCGCCCTTGCCGCGCGCGTTGCTGGGGGGCATCCGATTCGCGGGCGTCTGTTGAGTTCGGGCAAGCCGCGGACCCGACCCTGGCCCGACGATGCCCGGGTAGCCGACGACGTGACGGCTTCGCGGTCGTACCGACTTCTCCGACTCGCCGCCATGCTCGCGCCACGAATCGCCGGACCACGCCTGGCGGTGCTCGCCGCCTTCGCGTTCGCAGGGACCGCGATGCCAACGCGCGCGCAGGACATCGAGCCGCGCAGCTATTCGAACGCCCCGGTCGGCGTCAACTTCCTCGTCGTGGGATACGCCTACGCGCGCGGCGGACTGGCGACGGATTCGTCGTTGCCGGTCACGAATCCGCAGCTGCGGACTTCGAGCGCCGTGGTGGCCTACGCGCACGCGTTCGACCTGGCGGGGAAGTCGGCCAAACTCGACGTCGTCCTGCCCTACACGTCGCTCGCGGGAACGGCCGAGTACCAGGGCGAGCCGGTCGCGCGGAACATCGCCGGACTCGCCAATCCGGCGTTTCGGCTGTCGTTCAATTTCTACGGCGCGCCGGCGCTCACGCTCGGCGAGTTCGCCACCTGGGAGCAGGACCTGATCCTCGGGGCGAGCCTTCGCATATCGGCGCCATGGAGCCAGTACGACGACAGCAAGCTCGTCAACGTCGGCAACAACCGCTGGTCGTTCAAGCCCGAGCTCGGGATCTCGAAGGCGCTCGGCCCGTGGACGCTGGAATTCGCGGCTGCGGCGACGCTCTTCACCGACAACGACGATTTCCTTGGCGGCAAGACGCTGTCGCAGGATCCGCTCTATTCGCTGCGGGGGCACCTGATCTATGGCTTCCGCTCGGGCACCTGGGCCTCCGTCGACGCCACGTGGTTCGCCGGCGGGCGAACGACCGTCGATGGTGCGCTGAACCGCGACCTCCAGCAGAACTGGCGCGTGGGGGGAACGCTGGCGTTCCCGCTCGATCGCGCGAACTCGATCAAGCTCTACGTCAGCAGCGGCGTGTCGGCCAGGACCGGCAACAACTTCGACCTGGCGGGCGTGGCGTGGCAATACCGCTGGGGCGGGGGCCTGTAGCGACTCGACCGGCCGACGACGCGCGGCGCTTCGCCGGGCCGCCTCGTCGCCGCCTAGCGCCTCCCGAGGCTCTCGCGCGCCAGGCCCTTCGCTTCGGCCCGGGCGAAATCGAGAAAGGCGCGCGCCGCGGCGGTGAGCCGCTTGCCGGCGGGATAGGCGAAGTACCAATGGTTGTCGATCGGGAAGCCGTCGACGTCCAGGTGCACGTAGCGCGACGATTCGGGGTCCAGCCCGAACGTGTGGCGCGGAAGGATGGTCACGCCGAGGCCGGCGAGGACCGCCTCGCGAATCGCTTCGTTGGTGTCGAGCTCCATCCTGATCCGCGGCGCGAGCCCGCGCTCGCCGAACAGCCGCATCGTGACCCGGCGCGTGCCCGAGCCTTCCTCGCGGATCACGAACGGCTCCGCGGCGAGGCGCTCGAGCGTGACGTTCCGCTCGCGGGCGAGCGGATGGTCGTCGCGGGCGAGCACGACCAGCGGATTTTGCAGCAGCTCCTGCGCCACCACGTCCTCCATCTGTGGAGCGTCCGCGAACAGGTAGAGGTCGTCCTCGTTGTCGGCGAGCCGGCGAACCAGCGCCTGACGGTTGTGGGCCTGCATGGATGTGGCGACGCCCGGATGACGCCCGGCGAACGCGCCGAGCAGCCGCGGAGCGAAGCACATGCCCGACGTGCTCACAGCGAGCCTCAGGCGGCCGGCGTCGAGCGCGCGCACGGCGGCGAGCGATTCCTCCAGCGTCGACAGGACGCCGAACAGCTCGAGGCAGCTCGCGTGCAGCCGGCGCCCGGCGTCGGTGAGGTACAGGCGCTTGCCCACCTGCTCGAACAGCGGGACGCCGACCGTTTCCGAGAGCTTCCTGATCTGCACCGACGCCGCGGGCTGCGACAGGTGCAGTTCCTCGGCGGCGCGCGTGACGCTGCCGAGCCGCGCCGCCGATTCGAAGAGGTGAAGCTGCGGGAGCGTGCCGTGCCTCAGGTAGCGGGCGATGCTCGAGCGTGACATGGCGTTTCCCCTTCCTGGCATGCCATGCCGCCGTGCCCGACATGCACAGCGGCCTTCACCTCGCGGAGAAGGCCGCCGTCTGGACGCACCTTCGCCCGCTGGGCAAAGGTCTCGCTTGCATCGTTGCGATGCCGGTGCGGCCGGGGCGGAAGCCCGTATTGACGACCGCATCGCGGCAGCCACGCCGGCTGCCGTAGCTACTCCCCTTTGGAGGGAGCCCCGGCGGATGGGCCGGGGCATGGACCTCTTCTAGCACCCACGGGAGCCGGATTCAAGTCCGTCCGGCAGGCTCGCCGGGGCGGGGGCCATCGGGAACCGTGATGATCTCCATCACGAATCGCGACGCGACCCTCGTTTTGGTTATGGATGCCATTGCAAACTTCGACTATCCGCCGGTCCGGCGCGGCGCAATAGTGGTCGCCAAGGAGGGCGCGCCATGCAGGACCGGAACTCGCACGGCAAGCCGATCGAGCAACTCGTTGCCGACTTCGCGGCGCACCTCGAGCGGGGCCTGACCGGACAGGAGGCGCGCGAGCGCCTGTCGAAGCACGGCAGCAACGAGCTGACCGAGCGTCCCCGCCCGGGATTCTGGGCGCTCCTGGCGGACCAGTTCAACAATTACCTCGTGATCATCCTGGTGATCGCCGCGCTGGTCTCGCTGGCGCTGGGCGAGTACGTCGACTCGATCGCCATCATGGTCATCGTCGCGCTCAACGCGGTGGTGGGCGTCGTCCAGGAATCCAAGGCGGAGCAGGCGCTCGCGGCCCTCCAGAAGATGGCCGCCCCGCAAGCCCAGGTGATCCGCGACGGCCACCAGGTCACGGTCCCGGGCCGCGAGATCGTCTGCGGCGACATCGTTCTGCTCGAAGCCGGCAACTACGTTCCGGCGGACGTCCGCCTGTTCGAGAGCTTCAACCTCAAGGTCGAGGAGGCCTCGCTCACCGGCGAATCGGTACCCGTCGAGAAGGATCCCGCGGTCGTGCTCGACCAGGAGATCCCGCTGGGCGATCGCCGGAACACGGCGTTCATGGGCACGCTCATCACCTACGGGCGCGGCAAGGGCCTCGTCACCTGCACGGGGATGAACACGCAGATCGGCCTCATCGCGCAGATGATCCAGTCGTTCGAGGACGAAGCCACCCCGCTCCAGAAGAAGCTCGAGCACCTGGGCAAGGTCCTCGGCACGGCGTGCCTCGCGATCTGCGCCGTCGTCTTCGTCTACGGCCTGTTCCGCGACACGCGCATCACCGAGATGGCGAGCCTCGGTCTGGTCGGCTACCTCGAGGCCGAGCGCAAGGACATCATCAATCTCTTCCTGACCGCGGTGAGCCTCGCCATCGCCGCCGTGCCGGAAGGGCTGCCCGCCATCGTGACCATCTGCCTCGCCCTCGGCATGCAGCGGATGATCAAGCACCACGCGCTCATCCGGAAGCTTCCCGCCGTCGAGACGCTGGGCTGCGCGACGGTGATCTGCTCCGACAAGACGGGCACGCTCACGCAGAACCAGATGACGGTCGTGCAGGCGTGGGCCGGCGGCCGCCGCTTCCGGATCACCGGCGAAGGCTATGCCCCGACCGGCGCGTTCTTCATGGGCGAGGAGCGCTTCGACGCGCGCGCGAATCCGGACGCGGCCGCGCTGTTGCAGGGGGCGATCGCCTGCAACGACGCCAGGCTGGAGGAGCGTCCCGACGAGTCGGGCGGACGCTCGTGGACCATCATCGGCGACCCGACCGAGGGCGCGATGATCGTCGCCGCGGCGAAGGGGGGATACCTGCAGGACGACCTGGCGAAGGCGATGCCGCGCGTCCAGGAGATCCCGTTCGACTCCGAGCGCAAGCGCATGACCACGCTCCACCGCAACGACGGATCCGGCGAGTCCGCGTCCGGATTCGCGTACCCGCCGCTGGCGGCCATCGTGAAGGGCGCGCCCGACGTCGTCCTCGAACTGTGCGACGCGATGCTCGACGGCGGCCGCGTCGTCGAGCTCACGCAGGCGATGCGCGGCACGATCCTGGACCAGAACCGCGACATGGCGAGTGGTGCGCTCCGCGTGCTCGGCGTGGCGTTCCGGCCGCTGGACGCGATTCCGTCGCCGGTGAGCCCCGCGACGGTCGAGACGAACCTCGTCTTCGTGGGCCTCCTGGGGATGATCGATCCGCCGCGGCCCGAAGTGATCGAGGCGCTGAAGGTGGCCAAGGGCGCGGGACTGCGGACCGTGATGGTCACGGGCGATTACAAGGACACGGCAGTCGCGATCGCGCGCGACATCGGACTGCACACTCCCGGCGGGCTGGTGCTCACCGGCACGGAGATCGACCGGCTCTCCGACGAGGAGCTCGCCGGGCACGTCGACCGGCTCGACGTCTGCTGCCGCGTGTCCCCGCAGCACAAGACGCGCATCGTCGAAGCCTTCAAGTCGCGCGACCACGTGGTGGCGATGACCGGCGACGGCGTGAACGACGCGCCTGCGCTGAAGCGGGCCAACATCGGCGTGGCGATGGGCATCACCGGAACGGACGTCGCCAAGCAGACGGCCGACATGGTGCTCACGGACGACAACTTCGCGAGCATCGTCTCCGCCATCGAGCAGGGGCGGATCATCTACTCGAACATCCGCAAGTTCGTGTACTTCCTGCTCGCCTGCAACGTGGGCGAGATCCTCATCGTGTTCGGGGCGATGCTGGTCGGGATGCCGATGCCGCTGCGACCGGTGCAGCTCCTGTGGCTGAACCTGGTGAGCGACGGTGCGCCGGCGCTCGCGCTAGGCCTCGAGAAGGGCGACGACGACATCATGACGCAGCCGGCGCGCTCGCCGAAGGAGCCGGTCATCGACCGCGACATGGCCCTGGGCATCGGCGTCGTGGGCGTCGTGGACATGATCGCGATCCTGGCCGTGTTCTACCTCGCGATGCAGCGCTACCCCGAGCATCTCGAGGCCGCGCAGACGATCGCCTTCGTGACGCTCTGCACGTCCGAGCTCATCCGCGCCTTCGCCGCGCGATCCGAGTACCACAGCGTCTTCTCGATCGGGTTCTTCTCGAATCGCTGGATGGTCGGCGCCGTCGCGCTCTCGTTCGTGCTCGTCCTCGCCGTGGTGTACGTGCCGTTCCTGGCGCCGTTCTTCGATGCCGTGCCGCTCAGCGCGGACGACTGGCTCCTGATGCTGCCGTTCTTCTTCGCGTCGCCGGTCGCCATGGAGCTGCTCAAGTTCTACTTCCGCGGCCGGAAGGCGTCGATCGCGGGCCAACCGCCGTCGACCGGCGCGTCGCCACCGCTGAAGGCAACGTCATTGCCGGTTCCGGCGCCGGCCGCGCAACGCAGCGCGGGATCGCGGTCGATGTTGAAGGTCCTGCTCCCCGTCGGCGGGACGCGCAACGACCGGTTCGCCGTGCAGTATGTCGTCAACCGGTTCATGAACGACACTGCGCTGGAGGTGCACCTGCTCAACGTCCAGGTGCCGTTCTCGCGATACGTCGCGCGATTCACCAGCCGGGCGAGCCGCCAGGCGTACCACCGCGAGCGCCTTCTCGGCCTGCTCGCGCCCGCCCGCGCGATGCTGGACCGTCACTCGATTCCCTATGCGGTGCACGTCCAGACCGGCGATCGCGCCAAGGAAATCACCGATGCGGCCAGGCGCCTGCGCTGCGACGAGATCGTGCTCGCCACGGCGCGCAAGAACTCGCTGACGCGTCTCGTGGAGAGCTCGGTCACCGACCGGGTGCTCGAGCGCACGTCGGTGCCCGTCGAGGTGGTTGCG
>DATLIR010000327.1:0-2435 GCA_035539315.1 Casimicrobiaceae bacterium | reverse complement strand
GCCTTGCGGTACCACGACTACTTCATGGTGTGCGCGGATTTCGACGCTTACTGGACGGCCCAGCGCTCGATCAACACGATGTGGCAAGACCATGAGTCGTGGTACCGCAAGGCGATCCTCAATACCGCACGCATGGGCTGGTTCTCCGCGGACCGCGCGGTGCTCGAGTACGCCCGCGAGATCTGGGGCGCCGATCCCGGCGCGCAGTAGGGTGGCGATCCCCCCTCATCCGGCGGCACGTCGCCGGGATCCCGACTGAAGATCAGGACTACGGCGGCGTTGATGGCGACGCAGCACGCGCTCTCTTCCGAAGCGATCGCGGCAATCGTCGAGGGCCGGCACGCCGATCCTTTCGCAGTGCTCGGGCTCCACGAGGTCGGCGGAGCGGTAATGCTGCGGGCATACGTTCCGGGTGCGCGGACGCTGGACCCCGTCGCCGAGGACGGAAGCCTGCTCGCGCGGATGGTGCAGCTTCATCCAGGCGGCTTTTTCGAAGGGCCGCTCCCGCGCCGGATGCGGTACCGGTTACGCGCTACCAACGCCGACGGCACCTGGACTGTCGACGACGCGTACGCGTTCGGGCCGGTGCTGGGACAACTCGACGACTGGCTGGTGGGCGAAGGCACCCACGCGATGCTCTACGAGCGGCTGGGCGCGCATCCGATGACGCACGAAGGCGTGGCCGGCGTCCACTTCGCCGTCTGGGCGCCGAACGCGCAGCGCGTTTCGGTCGTCGGCGATTTCAATGCCTGGGACGGCCGCCGCCACGTGATGCGCAAGCGGATCGACACTGGCGTGTGGGAGATCTTCGTCCCCGCGCTTGGCAACGGCGCGATCTACAAGTACGAGATCCTTGGCGCTCAGGGAACGCTGCTGCCGCTCAAATCGGATCCCGTGGGCTTTCGCGCGGAACTGCGTCCGTCGACCGCGTCGATCGTCTGCGCGACTGACGGCTTCGCGTGGACCGACGGCGCGTGGATGGGAAAGCGCGCGCAAGGCGATGCGCGGCGCGCGCCGATGGCCATCTACGAGGTGCATCCGGGATCCTGGCGGCGCGGCGCGGACGGACGCTGGCTCACCTACGACGAGCTCGCGGAAGCGCTCGTCCCCTACGTGTCCGGCATGGGGTTCACCCACATCGAGCTCTTGCCGATCAACGAGCATCCGCTGGATGCGTCGTGGGGCTACCAGCCGATCGGGCTCTTCGCGCCCACGAGCCGGTTCGGCGAGCCCGCCGCGTTCGCGCGTTTCGTCGACGCGTGCCACGCCGCCGGCATCGGCGTGATCCTCGACTGGGTGCCCGCGCACTTTCCGGTCGATCAGCACGGCCTCGCGCGGTTCGACGGCACCGCGCTCTACGAGCACGCCGATGCGCGCCAGGGATTTCATCCAGACTGGAGCACCGCGATCTTCGATTTCGGCCGGCGAGAGGTCGTCAACTACCTGATCGCCAACGCGCTCTATTGGCTCGATCGCTTCCACATCGACGGCCTGCGCGTCGACGCGGTGGCCTCGATGCTCTATCTCGACTATTCGCGCAAGCCCGGCGAATGGGTCCCGAACCGCGACGGCGGCAACGAGAACCTCGAGGCGATCGCTTTCCTGCGCAAGCTCAACGAGGCGGTGTACGGCCGCCACCCGGGCGCGATCGTAATCGCGGAGGAATCCACGGCATGGCCTGGCGTGTCGCACCCGACGTACGCGGGAGGGCTCGGCTTCGGCTTCAAGTGGAATCTGGGCTGGATGCACGACACGCTGAAGTACATGCAGCAGGAACCCGTGCACCGTTCGTTTCACCACGAGTGGCTGACCTTCGGGCTCATGTACGCATGGAGGGAGAACTTCGTGCTTCCGCTGTCCCACGACGAGGTGGTGCACGGCAAAGGATCGCTGCTCGCGCGCATGCCGGGCGACTCGTGGCGCCAGTTCGCCACGCTGCGGGCACTCTACGCGTTCATGTGGTCGTACCCGGGCAAGAAGCTCCTGTTCATGGGCCAGGAATTTGCGCAGGGCCGCGAGTGGAATTTCGACGCCGAACTCGACTGGCCGCAGCTCGCGCTTCCCGCGCATCGCGGCGTGCAGTCGGTCGTCCGCGACTGCAACCACGCGTATAGGGCGCAGCGAGCGCTGCACGAACGCGACTGCGAGGAAGACGGCTTTCGCTGGATCGAAGTGGGCGACCGCGACCGGTCGGTGTTCGCCTGGCTGCGCTTGGGAGGCGACGGGGCACGACCGGTCGTGGCGGTCCTGAACTTCACGCCGGTGCCGCGCGAGCATTACCGGATCGGAATGCCGCTGCCCGGGCGCTGGCGCGAGATACTCAACACCGATGCCGCTATCTACGGCGGTACCGATCGGGGCAATGCCGGCAGCGTCCTGGCGCATTCCGGCGAGAGCCACGGTTATCCGAATCACGCGAGCCTCATGCTCCCGCC
>DATLIR010000326.1:0-3191 GCA_035539315.1 Casimicrobiaceae bacterium | reverse complement strand
GGCTCGAGCGCCAGCGCATGCCGGCCGTCGGTCTCTCCCGGTGGACGAACGACGAGGCGCAGACGTTTCGCGTCCACGCCAGGGCCGAGCAGGCGCACGCGCACGTCGCCCGCTGCTCCGAATTCGAGCGTCGCGCCCGTTTGCGGCGCGCGCTGCCGATCGGCCTCGAGCCGCCGGTTGATCGTGAGGCCGAGCTTGTAATAGTTCTCGGCGACGACGCCATCGTCGCGGCTCACGGCGAGCCACGCGGTGGCGAGCGATGCGAGTACCACGGCAACGGGGCCGGCTGCGAGGAGCCAGGGCCACGCGCTGCGACGGCGCTCGGCGCCCATGTCGGGACGGGCCGCCCCGACCGACGGAGCAGCCCCCGGGGGGCAGCGAGCGGAGCGAGCGTGGGTGTTCATTTCAGCGCGGAACGATGAATGTCGATTGCTCATGCCGCACCACCTTCTCGTCGTCGACGGCCTCGACCGTCAGCTCGATCTTGTGCGCGCCGGGCGCCACGGTGCGTCCGTCCGCGTGCTCGATCGGCGCCTGCAGGCGCAGCGCGACCAGGCGCGTCGACGCCGCACCAACATCGACAGGCTGCTCGACGCCGGCGATCTCGAGGCCGGGCAGGCCCGATGCGCGCAGCGCGTAGCGCCGCGGCGCCTCGTCGGTATTCATGAGCTGCACGCGATAGACGTTCTCGATCCGGCCGGGCGCCGCCTCGCGCGCCAGCGCGCCCCGGTCACGGATGATGTCGACCTTGAGCGGATTGCGCACGGCGAGCGAGCCGATCGCGACCGCGATGATGACGAGCAGCACCGCGCCATAGACCGCTGTGCGCGGCCGCAGCACGCGCTTCCACATCGCGGCCGCGCCGGCGCCCTCGCCCGCCGCCAGCGCGTTCTCGGTCGTATAGCGGATGAGTCCGCGCGGATAGCCCATCCGGTCCATCACCTGGTTGCAGCCGTCGATGCACGCGGCGCAGCCGATGCACTCGTATTGCAGTCCCTTGCGAATGTCGATGCCGGTCGGGCAGACCTGCACGCAGATGTTGCAGTCGACGCAGTCGCCGAGGCCCTTCGCGCGCGGGTCGATCGCCCTCGACCGGCCGCCCCTCGGCTCGCCCCGTGCGCTGTCGTAGGTGATGACCAGCGTGTCGCGGTCGAACATCACGCTCTGGAACCGCGCATACGGGCACATGTACTTGCACACCTGCTCGCGCAGCCAGCCCGCATTGCCGTAGGTCGCGAGCGCGTAGAACAGGATCCAGAAGGATTCCCACGAACCGAGGTCCCAGGTGATCACGCGCACGCCGAGGTCGCGGATCGGCGTGAAGTAGCCGACGAACGTGTAACCGGTCCACAGCGCGACCGCCAGCCATGCGGTGTGCTTGAACGTCTTGACGACGAGCTTGTCGAGCGACATCGGCGACGCGTCGAGGCGGATGCGCGCCAGCCGGTCGCCCTCGATCTTGCGCTCGATCCACATGAAGATCTCGGTGTACACGGTCTGCGGGCAGGCGTAGCCGCACCACAGCCGACCCGCGATCGCCGTGAACAGGAACAGCGACAGCGCCGAAACGATCAACAGGACCGCGAGATAGATGACGTCCTGCGGCCAGAACACCGCGCCGAACAGGTAGAACTTGCGCGTCCCCAGATCGAACAGCACCGCCTGGCGGCCATTCATTGCCAGCCACGGCAGTCCGTAGAACACGATCTGCGTCGCGAACACCAGCGTCCAGCGCCAGCGCGCGAACCAGCCGTGGACCGCGCGCGGATGGATCGTCTTGCGGATCTCGTAGAGCGCAACCTCCTCGGTGGTCGGCTCGATCGGAATGACGCGCCGTCCCGCCGCGCCGGCATCGGCTGCAGGCCCCTGCGCCCGGCGAAGCGATGTATCCCCTATTTCCATCCGCGGCTACTTGAGGTTCGACAGTCCCCATACGTAGGAGACCAGGAGATCCACCTTGCCCGGGTCGAGGCGTTCCTTGTGCGCCGGCATGCGCGTCACGGCCGTCGCTTCGCCGCGACCCTTCGTGACAGACTCGGTGATCGCCGCCTCGGTGCTGCCATAGAGCCAGACCGCGTCGGTAAGATTCGGCGCGCCGATCTGCTGATTGCCCTTGCCGTCGGCGCCGTGGCACGCCGCGCAGTTCTGTGCGAACAACGGCTTGCCGAGCTGCGCGCGCAGCGTGTCGGCCGGGAGCCCCGCGCGGCTGCGCACGTGCGCGACGACGTCGCGCACACCCTCGTCGCCGAGCACGGGGCCGAACGGCGGCATGATGCCGTTGCGACCGTCGACGATGCTCGCGCGGATCTGCGCGGGATCACCGCCGTAGAGCCAGTCGGTGTCGCGCAGGCTCGGAAAGCCCTTGCTGCCGCCTGCATCCGAGCCATGGCACTGCGCGCAATAGTTGAGGAACAGCCGCTCGCCCATCGCGCGCGCCTCCGCGTCCGCCGCGACCGCCTTCACGTCCATCGCGCGATATTTCGCGTACAGCGGCTGCACTTTCTCGTCCTGCGCCTTCACCTCGCTCACGTAGGCCCCGGCGGAGGTCCAACCGAGCGCACCGGGCGCCCTGCCGAGACCGGGATAGAGAACGAGATAGGCGAGCGCGAACACGATCGTGGCGTAGAACAGCCACATCCACCACCGCGGCAGCGGGTTGTTGTATTCGGCGAGGTCGCCGTCCCAGACGTGCCCGGTGGTCTCCACAGGCCCGCCGGTCTTCGAGCGCGTCACGCGCATGCGCCCGAGCGCAAAGAGCAGCACGGCGCAACCGGCGATCGACGCCAGCGTGACGATCGTCACGTAGAAGCCCCAGCCGTCGGACGTGAAGTCGCTCACTCGTCCACCCTCCGCGCCGACACACGCTCCGCGGCCTGTTCGCGCTCCCGCTGTCGGGCACTGCGTCCTGCCGCCGGCTCGTCCGGCAGCGCGAACGGCGCGTTCGCGGCCTCGGCGAACGCGTCGCGACGCCGGGCACTCCACGCCCAGTGCACGATGCCCGCGAACGTCACGAACGTGACGACGGTGAAGATTCCGGAAAGCGTCGAATAGAGCTCCATGCCTACCTCACGTTGCGCAGCGCGAGCCCGAGGTTCTGCAGATACGCGATCATCGCGTCCTCCTCGGTCTTGCCCTTGAGCTCCTCCGGCGCGCGCGCGATCTCCGCGTCGGTGTACGGCACGCCCACGCGG
>DATLIR010000325.1:0-6155 GCA_035539315.1 Casimicrobiaceae bacterium | reverse complement strand
CCGAGGACGTCGATGCCCTCGACGTGGATGAGCTCGGCGAGCTGCTGGAACCCGAGCCCCACCTTCCCCTGGGCCACGAGCGTGCCGACCGGAACACCCGGCGGCGCCTGGACGGTGCGAGACCGGATGGCCTCCGCGATGCCCCAGCGCTCGAACAGCCTCGCGACGTGGTCGCCGCTCGGCCCGGTCGAGTAGCCGACGCTGGTCGCCGCGAGCACGGCACGCCGGACCGCGTCCGCGGAACCGATGTCGGGTCGCGGATCGCCGGATCGAACCGCCATCGAAACGCCGGACCTGACGAGGTCGACGCGGCTTCCCGAAACGACCCTGCCCTCCGCGGCCAGCTGATCGATCACTTCGGCGGCGAGCACCACGGCGTCGAACGGTTCGCCGGTCCGCACGCGCCGGGCGGCCTCGACGCCGCCGTCCGACTCGAGCTGCACCTCGTGCGACGAGCGCGCCTTGAACGCGTCGACGAGCTCGGACAGCACCTGGCGCGTAGCCATCGACGACACGATCCGGATCGGGGAGGTCATCTGGATCAACGCGGCGCGATCATCGGCCCAGTGTGCACCGCGCCCGACCTCGCCAGAAGCGCCATGGTTACACTAGCAGCTATGCCGGTCCGGCATGGCGGCAAAGGCGCCGCGTGCGGTTTGCTGCGGACCGCTGACGGGCCTGCGCGCGCCCTCGCCATGGACCTGAAGCAGCTCGAATACTTCGTCGCCGTCGTCGACCTCGGCGGGTTCACGCGCGCATCGCGTCTGCTCGGCGTCGCCCAGCCTGCGATCAGCCGGCAGGTGCGCGGCCTAGAGGTGGAGCTGCGGCAGGCGCTTCTCCTGCGCAACGGCCGCGGTGCCACGCCCACCGAGGCCGGGAAGCGGCTGCTCGACCACGCGCGCAGCATCCTGCAGCAGGTCGAGCGTGCGCGGCGCGAGGTCGACGACGTGAAGGGCGCGCCGGTCGGGCCCATCGTCATCGGGTTGCCGCCGACCCTGGCGCTGGCGCTCACGGCGCCGATCGTGCGCGAGTTCCGCCGCCGCCATCCCAAGGCGACGGTGAGCATCGTCGAGGGCCTGTCGGTCAACATCCGCGAATGGGTGGTCGTCGGCCGCGCCGACGTGGGCGTCGTCTACAACCCGGCGCCGTCGCCGGCGGTCGAGATCAAGCCGCTCCTCGAGGAGCCGCTCTGCCTGGTCAGCCGCCGGACGACTCGCCGGACCGCCGCGAGCGTGCGGCTGCGCGACCTGCCCGGGTATCCGCTGATCATCCCGAGCCGGCCGCACGCGATCCGCACGCTGGTCGAGGCGCGGCTCGCGACGATCGGGGCGCGCCCGCAGGTCGCGCTCGAGATCGATGCGATCGGCGCGATCCTCGAGCTGGTGGCCGAGGGCCAGGGCCACGCCATCCTGTCGCCGCGCGCGGTGCGATCGGCCGAGGTCGCCCGCAAGCTCATCGCGCGCCCGATCGTCCAGCCGGCGCTCACCAGCTCGCTCGCGATCGTCGTGTCGTCGCAGCGTCCCTCGACCCCGGTGCAGCACGCGGCCATCGCGCTGATCGAGGAGCTGCTGCCGCGCATGGCGCCGTGATGCGGCGATGCGCGTGAGACCCTTGCTCCCTGCGACGGAGACGGTCCGGCGTGAGAACCACCGTCTCCCTCACCCCGCATCGCGGGGAGAGGGCCGGGGTGAGGGGCGCTACGCCTCGGGCGACCCCGTGTCCGCGACGCCTTGCTGAACCGCCTCGCGCGCCTTGCGCGCGAGCGCCAGGTAGCGCTGCTTGAACGTTTCCAGCTCGTTCTCCTCGAGCTCCTCGAGGTCGAGCAGCGCGAGATGCGCGCCCTTCGTCGCGCGAATCAGTTCGTCCAGCTTCACCTGCATCGCCTCGGTGTCGCGCATCTGCGTGTTCTGGATCACGAACACCATCAGGAACGTGACGATCGTCGTGCCCGTGTTGATGACTAGCTGCCATGTGTCGCTGTAGCCGAACACCGGCCCGGTGAGGCCCCACACGACGATCGTCGCCAGCGCGACGATGAACACGCTTGGTCGGCCGCACACGCGCGCCACCGCCTTGGCGAAGTTCGAATACTGGAACGTCTCGCGAACGACCATGCTTCCTCCTCGCTTGCGTCTCCGTGACGCTGCGCCCTATCGTCGCACGGCCCCTACGTCGCGTCGGCGGGGCGCGACACGAGCCAGCTCTGCGCGTAGTCGACGTCGCCGGCCCGCTCGAAGCCGGCCAGCGTGAACGCCTGCTGGCTCATGCCGACCAGCACCGGCTCGTAGAGCGTCAGGCGCTCGGCGCCGCGCCACGAGTCGAGCGCGATCAGGCGGGCGAGCCTGAGCGAGCGGCGGCGCGCGCCGTCCTCGAGCTGCTCGACGCGCAGCTCGCCGACGATCGGCGCCTGGTTGGCGATGTCGCTCCGCGACAGCGCGCGGCCGCGATGGAGCAGGAGTCGGACGGCGAAGCGCATCGGGCGATACCGTATCTTTGTACGGTATTCTATGCCTGCAGGAAGAGAAGGGCGGGATCCGACAGCGTCCTCCCGATCCTCGGCTCGTGTCCGGGCATCCCGCGCGTACGCCTGCCTTGCGCCGCAGCACGCGCCGACCTTGTCGTCCGGCGCGGCGACGACGTACGCTTCGCCCGACCCCTTGCTGCTGCCTCCTCTCCCTTTGTCCCGCTGGTGACCCGCCCGACGTTCCGCTCCGCGCTCGCCCGCGAGCAACCGCTGGTCACGCCGCTCGCGCACGACGCGTTGTCGGCCCGGCTGATCGCGCGCGCCGGCTTCCACGCGTTCACCATCGGCGGATCCGCGCTGCTCGCCTCGCGCTACGGCCTGCCCGACATCGGGCTGGTCGGGCTGGAGGACATGGTCGACGGCATCCGCGACATCGCGGCGGCGACGTCGCTGCCGTTCATGGCGGACGGCGACGACGGCTACGGCGACGTGAAGAGCGTCGCGCGCACGGTCGAGGCCTACGAGGCGCTCGGCGTGGGCGGCATCCTGCTCGAGGACCAGGAGCGCGAGCGCAAGCAGCAGCGTGCGGACAAGGCGCAGGGCGTCGTCGACCTCGAGGTGATCGCGCGCAAGCTCCGCGTGGCGCTCGCGGTGCGCCGCTCCACCGAGACGCTGATCATCGGGCGTACCGATGCGTACGGTGTCGCCGGGCTCGACGAGGCGCTGCGTCGCGGCGAGCGCTACCTCGCGCTCGGTGCCGACGGCGTGTTCGTCGCCGGCCTTCGGACGATGCACGACTTCGAAGCGGTCGGCCGCGCGTTCCGCGGCGCCACGCTCCTGTCCGCGGCACTGTTCGAAGCGCCCGGCATGCCGTGGCCGACGCCGCGCGAGCTCGGCGCGCTCGGCTTCACGCAGGTTTCCTACCCGGCGACGCTGGTGTTCCGCGTCACCGCGACGATCGCCGACACGCTCGCGCGCCTGCGCCGTCACGCCCTTGGCGGCGAAGCGATGGCGCCCGACGCTCCGGCCGACGCGCGCACGCGGCTCGACGACGCGCTCGAGCTCTCGCGCTGGCAAGCGATCGAGCGCGGTGCGCAACCCGACGAACTCGGTCCGGAGCGATGACCGGGACGAACGCCCCAGGCGCGAGACCCGCGCCGAACCACGAGGAGGATGCTCCGTGACCCACCCGATGCGTTTCCTGAAGCACGTCGCGCTCGCGCTCGCCTGCGCCGTCGTCGCCGCACCCCTGGCCGCCGAGGAGATCGTCGTCTCCAACTACGGCGTGTCGGCCAACGGCATGCCGTATGCGATCGCGATGGAGAAGGGCTATTTCAAGGACGAGGGCCTCAACGTCACCGGCATCATCACCTCCGCGGGCGGCGGCACCACGCTGCGCAACATGCTCGCCGGCAACGCGCCCTACGCCGAGGTGAACCCGGTCGTGGTGGTCTCCGCGGTCCTGCAGGGCGCCGACCTCAGGATCGTCAGCGACAACGTGCTGACCGTCGCCGAGTTCGTGTGGGCGGTGAAGCCCGACTCGCCGATCCGTTCGGTCAAGGATTTCAAGGGCCGCAAGCTCGGCTACACGAATCCGCGCTCGACCAGCCAGGCGCTCGCCAACCTGTTGCTCCAAAGTGCCGGGCTCAAGCCCGAGGACGTCGAGCTCGTCAAGACCGGCGGGTTCGGCGAAGGCGTCGCCGCGCTCGACCAGGGCCTCATCGACGTCACCCCGATACCGGAGCCGCTGTGGTCGAAGTTCAAGGGCAAGTACCGCGCGGTCGTCGTCGCCAGCGAGACGCTGCCGCCACTCGACAACGTCGTCGGCGTGTCGACCGCCGAGAACGCCGGCAAGCGCGCCGACTTCATCCGCGGCGTGCTCCGCGCGCGGCAGAAGGCGGTGCGGTTCATGAAGGCCAATCCCGACGAGGCGGGCGACATCGTCGCGAAGGCCTACAACCTCGAGCGCGACGTCGCGCGCAGCGCCGTGCGCAACCTCACCACGAGCGTCACCAACGGCGTTCCCTACTGGGGCGAAGGGCAGATCCACCAGGAGGGCCTCAAGCGGATGATCGAGGCGCAGAAGGCGGTCGGCGCGATCAGCGGCGAGGTCGACTACGCGAAGCTCTACGACACGCGCTTCCTGCCGGACGACCAGAAGGCGATGAAGTAGCGGCGCCGTTCGTGGCCGCACCGCATGTGGCCTTGCGCGGCGTGCGCAAGGTCTTCGCCGGCGTCGAGCGCAGCGCCGCCGTCGACGCGCTCGGTCCGCTCGACCTCGAGCTCGCGCGCGGCGAGTTCTTCGCCGTCGTCGGGCCGTCGGGCTGCGGCAAGTCGACGCTGCTCGAGCTGATCGCGGGCCTCGCGAGCCCCACCGAAGGCAGCGTCGAGTTCGAGGGCCGGCCGATCGGCGCGAGCGTTCCCGACGGCGTGGGCGTCGTGTTCCAGGAGGACGCGTCGCTGCCCTGGCTCGACGTTTCGGCCAACATCGCGTTCGGCCTGCGCCACGCGCCGCTGCCCGCCGCCGAGAAGGATGCGCGCGTCAAGCGGGCGCTCGAGATGATGGGACTGGTCGATTTCGCGGCCAGCTATCCCGCGCAGCTGTCGGGCGGCATGCGCCAGCGCGTCTGCATCGCGCGCACGCTGGTGACCGAGCCGCGGCTGATACTGCTCGACGAGCCGTTCGGCGCCCTCGACCAGCAGACGCGCCTTTTGATGGGCGACGAGCTCCTGCGCCTGTGGCGCGCGACCGGCGCGACCGTGTTCCTGATCACGCACGCCCTCGACGAGGCCGCGATGCTCGCCGACCGCATCGGCGTCATGTCGTCGCGGCCGGGTCGTTTCCTCGACCTCGTCGCCACCGGCTGGCCGCACGAGCGCGACAGCCGCATCGTCGAGCAGCCTTCGTTCGGCACGGTGACCGCGCGGCTGTGGAAGACGCTGCGCGAGGAATCGAGGAAGGCGCTCGGCACGCGCCCGCCCGTCGCGTGAAGCACCTTGTACTGTGGCGCATCTTGGTCGTCGCGGCGGGCGTTGGCCTGCTCGAGGCGCTGTGCCTCGCCGGCGTCATCGACCGCATCACGATGCAGCCGCCGCACGAGATCGCCCGCGACCTGTGGCGCATGCTGGTCTCGGGCCGCATGAACGCCGCGATGCGCAAGACGCTCGGCAACGCCGCTCTCGCCTTCGCGTCGGCCGCCCTGGCCGGCGTCGCGTTCGCCGCGCTGCTGCATGGCCTGCGCCAGACGCGCGCAACGCTCGACCCGCTGTTCGCGACGTGGTACGCGGTGCCGGTGTTCGCGTTCTACCCGCTGCTGATATCGGTGTTCGGGCTGGGCGACCTGCCGCAGGTGCTGATCGGCTTCATGCTCGGCGTGGTCGCGGTGATCGTCAACACGCTGAACGGCCTCGACCGCGTCCCGCGCGTGCTGCTCAAGACGGCGCGCGTGGGCCGGCTCGGGCGCATGCGCACCGCGGCGTCGATCACGCTGCCCTACGCGGCGCCGCACATCCTCACCGGCGTCAAGCTCGCGGTCGCCTACTCGCTGATCGGCGTCGTCGGCTCCGAGTTCATCATGTCGCGCGGCGGCATCGGCTACGAGATCAGCTTCGCCTACAACAATTTCGACAACGCGACGATGTACCCGCTGATCGTCCTCATCATCGTGCTCTCGACCGCGATCAACGCCTT
>DATLIR010000324.1:0-44762 GCA_035539315.1 Casimicrobiaceae bacterium | reverse complement strand
CGACGCGAGCATTGCGGTCGAACCCGAAGTGGCCCTGGCGATGCTGAGGGTCGACGCCGACGGGTACGACCTCGTGATCACCGATCAGACGATGCCCCGGATGAGCGGACTTCAGCTCGCGATGGAGATCGGCCGCAGTCCGGCAGCACCCCCGGTCGTCCTCTATACCGGCTACGCGGAAGCGCTGGACCCGGCGCAGCTCCGGGCGGCAGGCATCCGGGCCCTCGTTCGCAAGCCGTTGGAGCCTCGCGAACTGCATGCGGTGATCAGCGGCTACCTCAAGCGCGAGGGCCCCGAGGAGTAGCGGCCGCTGGGGCGGGACGCGTCGAGCCGGGACATCCATCGGTGAGCGTCGCTGACCGTACGAACCTGCTGTCGGACCGGTTCAGCGCCCGCATTCCTCAAGACTTCGCTTGCTTCGAACCCTTCGACTTGCCGGAACGGTTGAGGGCGACTGCTTGGCGGACGAGCGCCTTGAAGGCGGACTCGTCGACTTCTTCGCCTTCGTGGATGTCGATCGCCCGGCGTGTGTTTCCGTCGAGACTCGCGTTGAAGAGTCGCGTTGGATCCTTCAGCGACGCACCCTTCGCGAACGTTAGCTTCACGACCTGCTTGTAGGATTCCCCCGTGCAGATGATGCCGTCGTGCGACCACACCGGCGTGCCCATCCACTTCCACTCCTCGACGACGTCCGGATCGGCTTCCCGGATGAGCTTGCGCATTCTGCCGAGAGTTTTCCCGCGCCAGTCCCCGAGCTTCGCGATTCGTTCCGAGATGAGCTCCGGGGGCGACTGGCCCGGGCTCGCGTCCGGCTTCTTCATGTCCTGGATGCTCCGGTTGGATTCCCGCGCGTCATGCGCGCCCCCAGCTGAATGCCGATCCACGCCATCGGGAGGTAGGCCGCGACGAGATCGAGCGCGATGAACCACTTGGGAGCGGGAATCATGAAGCTTGCCGCCACGCCGCCGCAAAGGAAGACTGCCCCCACCACGTACGCCAGGGGGACTTTGTAGGTTGCCGCGATGAGATAGGCAGCAAGAGAGCCTGCAAGCGTGCCCACGGCGTGTGCCAGGAACGGCATCAGGAAATGCCTGGGTTCGAAGAGGTGGATGGACGCGCCCAGGCTTGCGGCGTCGGTCACATCAACACCGGCAGGGGGAGCAATGACTGACGGGCTCACCGTGATCAGCGCCATGTTGACGGCGCCACCAATGGCGATTCCTCCGAGGAGGGCCAGGGCATTCCGCAGCAGATCGAGCATGGGACCCTCTCCCAGGATGGCCGACGCTTCCGATCAGTGGCCGCGAAGCCGCGGTCGAGCGCCCGCTGTGGAGCTGTCTGCAGCTGTCGTCGGCCTTTCTGCCGGCACGCGGACAGTCTGTGTCTGATGATCGGGCCGGGTCAACGTCCGACGCGCTCATTCCGTGGCCGCAGCCTGTCGTTCATCCGGGCGCGGCGCCGGAGGCACGTGTCGGCATCGAGCATCGGGGCTTCACGCACGAGGCCCCGCTTAATAGATCGGGTCGATATAAGTCTATAGCGATCCCTTCCTTCCGGGAATAACGACCCGCCCGTATCGTTTCCCCTTCGCGCGCACGCGCACGAAGGATCGCCAATGGGCGCCCCCGACCGCTTCGACGTCTCCGTCCTCCCACCCGGCACGACCGGGCCGCTCGCCGACGTCGACGAAATCGACCGCTACGAAGCGGCGATCGCCGGTTTCCGGGCGGGCGTGATCCCCGAGGACCGGTTCACGGCCATGCGGCTGCAGCAGGGCTGCTACGGCCAGCGCCAACCGGGCGTCAACATGCTTCGCGTCAAGGCGCCGGGCGGTAAGCTCGACGCGGCCAAGCTCGACGCGATCGCCGAGGTGGTCGAGCGCCATTCGCAGGCCGAGCGCGCGCACGTGACGACGCGCGAGTCGATCCAGATCCACTCGATCCCGCTCGGCGAGACCCCCGACGCGATGCGCATCCTCGCGCGCGCCGGACTGACGACGCGCGAGGCGTGCGGCAACACGGTGCGCAACGTCACCGCCTGCGGCATGGCGGGCGCCTGCGCGCTCGAGCACACCGACGTCAATCAGCACATCGACCGCGCGGTCGTGCATTTCCTGCGCAACCCGCTCAATCAGCAGCTGCCGCGCAAGTTCAAGATCAGCTTCTCGGGCTGCGAGCGCGATTGCGCGCAGGGCCTGCTGCACGACCTCGCGGTCGTCGCCACGCGCCGCGACGGCGAACCGGGCTTCAAGCTGCTGGCCGGCGGCGGGCTGGGCCACAAGCCGCGCGAGGCGATCCTCGTGCGCGAGTTCGTGCCCGAGGCGGAGCTGTTCGCGGCGATGGAAGCGGTGATCGAGCTGCACGAGAAGCACTCGGATCGCACCAAGCGCGCCAAGTCGCGCATCAAGTTCCTGGTCGAGCGCTTCGGCGCCGAGGGCTTCGTCGCGCGCTTCGACGAGGCGTTCGAGCGGTCGCGCGCCGCGCACGCCGCGTCGCCGCTGCCGCCGCAGGAATGGCGCACGCCCACCGTGGGCAGGGCGCCGGGGCCCGGCGCCCCGCGCGAGCCGCTGGCACAGCGGCAGAGCAGCCTCGTGGCGATTCCGGTGTCGGTGGGCCTGGGACACCTGCCCGCCGACCAGCTGCGCGCGCTCGCGGCGCTCATGCGCTCGCACGACCTCGACGACATCCGCACGACGCAGGACCAGAACCTCGTCATCCGCAACGTTCCGGCGTCGCGCGTCGGCGATATCGTCGCCGGGCTGGATGCGCTCGGTCTTGGCGTGCCGCGCGCCGGCGACAACGTCGTGGCGTGCCCGGGCACGTCCACCTGCCGCCTGGGCATCACCGCGAGCCAGGAGCTCGCCGCGCGGCTGTCCGGCCGCGGGCTCGACCTGCGCGTTCGCGTGTCCGGCTGCCACAACGGTTGCGCGCAGCCGGAGACCGGCGATATCGGCATCTACGGCGAGGGCTCGCGCATGCACGGCCGCCTCGTCCCGCACTACCAGCTCTACCTCGGCGGCAACGGCGTGGCCGGCGGCCGGCTCGCGCGCAAGGGGCCGAGCGTTCCGGTCGCCCGCATCGAAGCGGCGATCGATCGCATCGTGGACACTTACCAGGGCCAGCGGAGCGCGGAGCAGGCATTCTTCGACTGGGTGCACGCGCAGGCCGACGACTATTTCGCGACACTGCTCGCCGACCTCGTCGACGTGAAGGCGGAGGAGCTCGACAGCGTGCTGCGCGACGTCGACGGCGAATCCGATTTCAAGGTCGCGCAGCTCGGCGGCGGCGAATGCGCCGGCGCGAGCCAGGTGTTCATCGGCGCTGCGTTCTACGCGGCGGGCCACGAGCGGCGCTACCGCGACGCGTTCCGCGCGCAGGGCAAGCTGGTCGACGCGGCCGCGTGCGCGACGGCCTCGCTTCGCCTGATCGGGCAGGGCATCAACGACCTGGTCAACCCGGCACCGTCGATGCGCGTGCGTCGCGTGCTGACCGATCTTGGCGACATCGCCGGCGCGCTCGCGGGGAAGACGCCCGAGCCGCTCGCCACCGAGTTCGCGCGGTTTGCTGACGTGCTCGCGATCGAGGGCCCGCCGGCAGAACCCGACGCACTGTTCGCGGCGATCGATGCCTGGGTACTCGCGGCGGCGGCGTTCAGCGTCGAGCGCGATCCGCAACTCGACCTGACCGGCGCGCTGCCGGGCAAGCTGGTCGCGGCGCCGATCTTCATCCAGCGTCGCGAGCCGGTCGCCGTGGCGGCAGACTGATGGGCCGCGTCTATCTCGTCGGCGCAGGGCCGGGCGCCATCGACCTCTTGACCGTGCGTGCGACGCGGCTCCTCGCGGCGGCCGACATCGTCTTCCACGACGCGCTGATCGACGACGACGTGCTGGCGCTCGCGCCGCGCGCCGAAAAGGTCGCGGTCGGCAAGCGGTGCGGCGCCCACTCGACCTCGCAGCGCTTCATCAACAAGCGACTGGTCGATGCGGCCGCCAAGTACCGGCTGGTCGTGAGGCTCAAGGGTGGCGATCCGATGATGTTCGGCCGCGCCCAGGAGGAGATCGACGCGCTCGCCGAAGCGGGCGTCGACGTCGAGGTCGTGCCGGGCATCACGGCGGCCCTCGCCGCCTCGGCGGATCTCAAGCGCTCGCTCACTCGCCGCGGCGTGTCGCGCAGCGTCGCGTTCGTCACGCCGCGCATCGGCGAGGGCGAGGACGTCGCGGACTGGACGCATGCGGCGGCCGCCGCCGACACCGTCGCGATCTACATGGGCGCCGGTGACGCGATCGCCGTCGCTCGCGCCCTGATCGAGCAGGGGCGCCCGCCGTCGACGCCGGTGGCGCTGATCGAGAACGCGTCGCGGCCGGACCGCGTGGTGACCGCGGGCACGATCGCCTCGCTGCCGACGCTCGCGGCGGCGCGCGGTAACGGGCCGGCGCTGATCGTGATCGGCGAGGTCGTACGCGACGTTGCCGCGCAGCCGGCGACCGCGGTGCGCCCGCGTGTCGCCGCTCTTCGCTAGACCGGCTCGCGCGCCTGGTGGTCCTGCCGCCGCGCCATCGCGGCGGCGAGCAGCACCGCGGCGCGGGTCGCGCCGGGATTCGCGCTGCCCTTTCCGGCGATGTCGTACGCCGTGCCGTGCGCGAGCGTGCAGATCGGGAACGGGAAGCCGCCGAGCAGCGTGACGCCGCGGTCGAAGCCCATCAGCTTCATCGCGATCTGGCCCTGGTCGTGGTACATCGTGAGCACGGCGTCGAAGTCGCCGCGGCGCGCGCGCACGAACACCGTATCGGCGGGGAACGGGCCCTCGCACACGATGCCCTTCGCCTGCGCCGCCTTCACCGCCGGCGCGATGACCTCGATCTCCTCGCGCCCGAAGTTGCCACCGTCTCCGGCGTGCGGATTGAGCGCGGCGACCGCGATGCGCGGCGGGTGGAACCCCGCCGCCCGAAGTGCCGAAGCGGTGAGCCCGAGCGCGTCGACGATGGCGTCGACGGTCAGGAGCTTGGGCATCTTAGCCATCGGCACGTGCGAGGTGACGCGCGCATTCCACAGTCCCTCGAGGATGTTGAACTCGGTCGCCGGCCCGTGCGTGCCCAGCACGCCGGCCGTGAAGCCGATCTCGTCCTCGTAGTCGGCGTCGGCCATGCGCATCGCCTGCTTGTTGAACGGCGTGAAGCACACGGCGGCGGCCTCTCCGCGGCTGGCACGCTCGAGCGCGTGACGGTAGTTCGCGAGCGCGAACGCACCTCCGGCCCGCGACGGCACGCCTCGTGCGATGGTCGCCGGATCGAGATGGGCAAGGTCGACGAACACGATCCGGTCAGTGACAGGAAGCGCGTCGTGGGGCCCGATACGCATCATCGCCGGCGCCACTCCCGCGAGCTCCGCGCCTGCGTCGAAGACGCGCGCATCGCCGATCACCGCGAGCCGCGCCGCCGCGCGCACGTCGTCCAGCGCGACCACCTTGGCGGTCAGCTCGGGGCTGACGCCCGCCGGGTCGCCCATCGCGAGCGCGATCAGCGGGGTGGGGGAAGCAGCCACGCGAGTCTCCTTCGCGCGCGTCAGTTGCCGAGCGCCCAGTTCGGGATCCACGTCGTGATCCCGGGAATGTAGGTGATGGCGAGGAGCGTTGCCACGAGCGGGATATAGTAGGGCGCCATCTCGCGCAGCACGTCCTTCATCGAGACCTTGGCGATGTCGCCGACGAGAAACAGTGCCAACCCCATCGGCGGCGTCAGCAGGCCGATCATCAAGTTGAACACGACGACCATGCCGAGGTGCACGGGGTCGACGCCGGCCATGACGAGCGGCTTCGCGATGATCGGCGCGATCACCAGGATCGCCGTCGTGCTGTCGAGGAACATGCCGACGACGATCAGCAGCAGGTTGACGATCATCAGCAGCACGTAGGGATTGGTCGAGATCCCGAGCATCCAGCCGGTCAGGAGCTGCGGAACCTGCTCGACCGACAGGATCCAGCCGAAAAGCGCCGCCACGGCGACGATCAGCAGGATGCCGGCGGACGCGCGAATCGTCTCGAACGCGGCGTCGAGCAGTCCCTTCACCGTGAGCTCGCGGTAGAACAGGCTGCTGATCAGGATCGCGTAGAGCACGGTGACCGACGCGATCTCGGTCGGTGTGAAATAGCCGAGCAGCATGCCGACGATCAGGATCACCGGCGCGGCGATGGCCGGGAATGCCGGCTTGAAGTCCCGCCACAGCTCCTTCGACGTCGGCCAGCGCGCCGCGCGCGGGTAGCGCCGCCGCACCGCGAGCCAGCCCGTCATCAGCATCAGCATTGCGACGCAGACGAGACCCGGCAGGATGCCGCCGAGCAGGAGCTGGATCACCGACACGCCGGTGACGGTGCCGTAGATGATGAGCGGGATCGACGGCGGGAAGATCGGGCCCACGATCGCCGAGCTCGACGTCACCGCCGCGGCGAAGGCCGGCGAGAAGCCCTTCTTCTTCATCGCGTCGATCTCGATGCGGCCGAGGCCGCCGATGTCGGCGAGCGCGGAGCCGGACATGCCGGCGAAGATCAGGCTGCCGAAGATGTTGACCTGCGCGAGGCCTCCGGGCATCCGCCCGACCGCCGTGTCGGCGAACTGGTAGATGTAGCGCGAGATGCCCGCGCTGTTCATCAGGCTGCCGACGAACAGGAACACCGGCACCGCGACCAGCGGGAACGAGTCGAGCGCGTAGAGCGTGCGTTGCGCGACCAGGTCGATCGGCAGGCCCTTGGCGAGGATGTAGACGACGCAGGGGAGGCCGATCGCCAGCACGACCGGGAATCCCAGCACGAACAGGACCAGGAACGAGAACACGACGATGAAGCCGTCCATGAGGTCCCCGTCAGGTCAGCACCGTGTGCTTGTCCTCGGGCCGCCGGCGCCGCCACGTGTGGACGAGCGTGAACGCCGTCTCGAGCACCAGCAGCGCCGAGCCGACGACGAGCGGCGCCATGAACAGCCAGAACGGCATCTCGAGCGTCGCCGTCTTGTTGGCGAGGTTGTCGGCGATCGTGATCACGCCCGCGACGCACATCAGGCCGAACAGCGCGATGCCGGCGAGCTCGATGCCGAGCTGCAGGAGCCAGCGCGGGCGGGGCGGCACGAGCCCCTGGAACTCCTCCATCCGGATCTGGCCGCCTTCGAGCGTAACGTACGAGGACGCCACGAACGTCAGCGTGATCAGGAAGTAGCGCGCGAGCTCCTCGGCGCCCGACATCGGCACGTTGAACACGCCCCGCATCAGGATCTGGGCGAGCGGCGTGACGATCAGCAGTGCGAGGAGCGCCAGGCACAGCCAGCGCACCACGGCACGCAAGGCATTCACTAGGGTTGGCATGAAGGGGCCTCGTTACGCCGACACGTTGTTCCGCCCGGGCACCGGGGTTGGCGACGGCCTGGCAGGACGGGTCGTCGTGGTGCCGGCAGGAAGGGCGGGGTCCGCCGCCCCTCCTGCGCTGCTGCCGTTGGCACGGCCATCAGGCCGCGCCTACTTCACCGCGCGGATCTGCTCGATGTAGGCGGTCCACTCGGGGAAGTCCTTGTTCACCTGAGCGAGCACGGCCTTGCGGAACGCCTCGACGTCGAGCCCGTCCTTCTCCTCGACGAACACCATGCCCTTCGCTTCGAGGTCCTTGCGGTACTTCGCCGCGGTATCGCGGTCCCAGTCCAGCGTCTTCATGCCGACCTCGATCATCGTGTCCTCCATGATCTTGCGGTCGGCGGCGGGGATGCTCTGGTAGACGCGCTCGTTGATGAAGACCGACAGCACCGACTGCATGTGGTTGGTCATCATCACGTACTTCTGCACCTCGTAGAGCTTCAGGTTGTAGATGTTCGGCAGCGGGTTCTCCTGCCCGACGACGAGGCCCGTGGCCAGCGCGGTCGCGAGCTCCGACACCTCGACCGGCGTCGCGACGGCGCCCATCCCGGTGAGCATCGACGACCACAGCTTGATCGGCACGCCGCGGTACTTCTTGCCGGCCATGTCCTTGGGCGAGAGCACCTTCTCCTTGCTGGTCAGCTCGCGCGTGCCCTGGAACAGCGCGGCGACGATGCGCATGTTCCCCTTCTCGATCAGCTGCTGGTTGATCTTCTGCAGCGCCGGCGACTGCCGCGGGTCGGTCGCGCGCATCGCGTGGGCAGCGTCGCGGTAGACGAACGGCGTGTTGAACACGGCGGTGTCGGTGACGATCTTCCCGAGCGACGCGAAGTCGTGGTGCCCCATCGAGATCGCGCCCGACTTGACGCCGTCGACCAGCTCGCCGACGCCGCCCAGCTGCGAGTTCGGGAACACCTGGATCTCGACGCGGCCGTTGGTGCGCTCCTTGACCAGCTTGGCGACCTCGTCGGCATAGAGCGTCTGCGGGGCATTGGCCACGCCGACGTGCGCGTAGCGCAGCTTGACCTGCGCGTGCGCGAGCGGCGCGGCGAGCAGGGTGACGGCGGCGAACGCCGCCAGCGGCGCGGCGATGCGGAACTTCGATGGCATGGACCTTCCTCCTTCGGTGGGTCGGGCGCTCGCGCCCGGTGGCATCAACGCGCGATCGGGTCGCGCTCGTACAGCTTGAACACGGCCGAGGTGTCGAGCTCGGCGTGCCCCAGGTGGATCAGCATCCGGTACAGCGACAACGCCTCGCCGGTCATCGGGACCGGCGCCTTGAGGCCGCCGGCGAACTCGTTGACCATCTCGAGGTCCTTCAGGAGCTGGCGCGCATAGCCCTGCGGTGCGAAATCGCGCGCGGCCATGCGCGGGTAGAGCCGCTGCAGCAGCGTGCCGTCGGCGTGGCCGCCGGCGAGGCATTCCGGGATACGCGCGGCGTCGATGCCGGCCGCTTCCGCGACGAGCAGCGCCTCGGCCATCACCGCGTGGGTGCACCCGACGATCAGCTGGTTGATCATCTTCGCGACCAGGCCCGCGCCCGACGGGCCCATCGCCGTGAAGCGCGACGCGAGATCCTTCATCAGCGCTGCGACGCGCGCGAGGTCGTCGGGCGCTCCGCCGGCCATGACCGTCAAGGTCCCGGAGCCGGAGGCGGGCGGGCCGCCCGACACCGGCGCGTCGACCCAGCCGCAGCCGGTCGCCTCGCGCAATCGCATGGCGAACGCGCGGCCCTTGTCGACCCTCACCGTCGAGAAGTCGATGACGAGCTGCGGCGGCGCGAGCGCGTGCACGATGCCCTCGACGCCGAACGCCGCGCTCTCGACCGCCTCGCTCGTCGGCAGGTTGAGCAGGATGAAGGGCGCCCCGCGCGTCGCGTCCGCAGGCGAGGTCGCGATCGTCGCGCCGGCGGCCCGCGCCTTGTCGTTCTGCGCGGTGACGATGTCGTAGGCGCGCACGCGGTAGCCCAGCGCGCAAAGGCGCGTGACCATCGGCAGGCCCATCAGGCCGACGCCGACATAGCCGATGTTGGGTCGCTGTTCGGTCACGGAATGTCGTAGATGCGGATGGCGTTGTCGCGAAACAGCGCGCGCTGCTCGTCGGGCGCCAGGTCGGCGACGATGTCGCGGAAGCCGCCCATGATCGTCGCGAACGGCGCGCACAGGCTGTCGACCGGGAAGTTGCTCGCGAACATGCAGCGCGACGGGCCGTAGAGGTCGATGACGGTCCGCACGATCGGCCGGTTCGCCTCCACCGTCCATGCCGCGCGGGGCTGGCCCAGCCCGGAAATCTTGACCGCGACGTTCGGGCAGTTCGCCAGCGCGGTCATCGCGCGCTTCCAGCCGGCGAGTCCATCGGGCGAGCGATCGGCGGGGAGGCCGGCATGGTTGAGAACGATCGTCGTCGCCGGAAAGTCACCGGCGAGCCGCGCCGCTTCGTGCAGGTGCCACCACGGCGTCTGCAGGTCGAAGCGGAGCTCCCGTCGGGCGAGCTCGGAGAACCCCGCGCGCCAGGCGCGATCGGTCATGCCGCCAGGTGCCGGGTTGCCCGGCGTCGGGTTCGCGCGCGGCTTGTGTCGCACGCTGCGCACGAACGGCCGCGCGGCATGCCGCTCGAGCACGCTCGCGGCGTCGTGGCGATCGAGCCAGGCCTGCGCGACCGCGACGGTCGGCAGCCCGAAGTCGCGACGCAGCGTCTCGATGAAGTCCATCTCGCCGATCGGATCGCGCGGATCCCATTCGGCCTCGACGTAGACCGTCTTGTCGACCTCGAACGGCGCGGTGTCGGCGCGGTAGTCGCTCGGGAGGTAGCGGCGGCGGATCGGCCCGTAATCGCCGTAGCGGAACGGGATCGGCGGCTCGTCATTGAGCCACGGATAGTAGTGGCTCGCGGGGTCCCAGAAGTGCTGGTGCGCGTCGACGATCGGGAACGGCAGCCCCACGCCCGGGCCGGTGCGGTCTGGAACGAGGGTCGACGCATCGCCCACTGGGACAAGCTCCTCCGGGTTGCACGGTGACCGGCGGTCCCGCGGCCATGCTTGCGAGTATGCCCGACGGCACCACGCTCGCCGCGCGCGGCCTATTCGCGCGCCTGGCGGCGGGCGTGAACGGCCATGTCGCCATGCCGCCGCCCGCCCGCCCGGGCCTGGCCACCCCGGGGGAGCGGGAATGGTTTAGACTGCGCCGACCGTCGTCGCAAAGCGCGCCAAAAACAATGCGCTACGCGGCTTTCCTGATGCAAGACGCGGAGCTCCGTCCCACCGCTCGCCGATGACCTCCGGCATCCTGTTCGCGCTCGCCATCGCCGCGCTGTCGGTCGCGGTGATCGTCGGGCTCGTGCGTCGCAATCGCAGCTCGGTCGGTCCCATCACGCGTGGCGGGCTCGACAACCCGAACACCGTCGCGCAGTGGACCGAAGGCGAGACGACGCGCCTGCTGTCATCGGCAGAGCTGCCTGGCCTCTACCTGTTGCGGCCGCGCTTCCTCACCAAGGCGGAAAGCGTGGTGTTCCTGCTGCTCAAGGCCGCGTTTCCGCGCCACGAGATCTTCGCGAAGATCCGCCTCGCCGACGTGCTGCAGGTGAAGATCGGGCCCCAGGGCATGGAGCGGCTGCGCGCGTTCCGCAAGATCGCCAACCAGCACGTGGGCTTCGTCGTGTGCGACAAGGACATGACCATCGTCGCGATCGTCGACGCGAAGGAGCCCGAGCAGGTCACCAATCCGCGCGACCAGAAGCTCGAGATCATCAAGCAGCGCTGCCTGCAGGCCGCGCAGGTCAAGTACATCGCGATCTACCCGCCGCAGCTGCCGCGCTACCGCGAGTTGCGCGAGCAGGTCCTGGGGCCGGCGGCCGACCTGGTATAGCGCTGGCAAGGGCGGCGATAGGCGATGGGCGATAGGCGATAGGGCGTCGCGCCCCGCGCCTGCTCATCGACCTCTTGGCGTCGTTGCCTTTGAGCGAGCCAAACGCGGCGCAAGGTTTCCGATCGCCCATCGCCTATCGCCCATCGCCCATCGCCGCCTTTCGATGGTCCGTCTTACGTACTCCACGATGTTCGACCCGCCGGAGGCATTGCACCGGCATTTCGACGAGGCGCTCGTCGCGTTGCGCGCGACGCTCGGCGCCGAGCACGCGATGTGGATCGGCGGCGCGGACGTGCGCGCCGCGAAGCAGTTCGCCGTGCACGGTCCGATCGACAGGCGCGTCGTGCTCGGGCGCTTCCAGTCGGGCGACGCATCGCACGCCGCGCACGCGCTGGAGGCCGCCGCGAACGCGTTTCCCGCATGGATGGCGACGCCGTGGCGCGAGCGCGTGGCGATGCTGCGCCGCGCGGCCGACCTGATCGCGAGCCGCGTCTACGAGATCGGCGCGGTGCTCGCACTCGAGGTCGGCAAGAACCGGATGGAGGCCCTCGGCGAGGCGCAGGAGACCGCCGACCTCGTCCGCTACGCCTGCGACCGCATGGAGGAGAACGACGGCTTCGTGCGTGCGATGGCCCGCGACCCGGTGGCCGGGTTCGCGAGCGTCAATACCAGCGTGATGAAGCCGTGGGGCCCGTGGCTCGTGATCGCGCCATTCAACTTCCCGCTGGCGCTCGCCGGCGGGCCTACCGGCGCCGCATTGGTGACGGGCAACACCGTCGTGCTGAAGCCGGCCAGCGCGACGCCGTGGAGCGCGCGCCTGCTCGCGCTCGCATTGCGCGACGCGGGAGTGCCGCCCGGGGTATTCAACCTCGTCACCGGCAGCGGCGTCGCGATCGGCGAGCCGCTGATCGGCGACGAGCGCGTCGCCGGCGCGACGTTCACCGGGAGCTACGAGGTCGGCATGCATCTCGTGCGTCGCTTCGCGCAGCGCCGCTGGCCGCGCCCTTGCATCGCCGAGATGGGCGGCAAGAACGCGGCGATCGTGAGTCGCCATGCCAACCTCGCCGATGCCGTCACCGGCATCACGCGCTCCGCGTTCGGGCTGGCGGGGCAGAAGTGCTCGGCGTGCTCGCGGGTCTACGTCGACCACACGCGCTTCGCCGACGTCGTGGCCGCGCTCCACCAGGCGGCGCTCACGGTATCGACCGGCGACCCGACGCATCGCGACGCCTGGATGGGACCGGTCATCGACGGCGCGGCGGTCGCGCGCTACGAGGACGCCATCGCGCGCGTGCACGCGCTGGGCAACGACGGCGCCATCGTGCACGGCGGCGAGCGTCTCGACCGCGGCGACCTCGCGCACGGGCATTTCGTCGCGCCGACCCTCGCGCGCGCGCCGCTCGACCATCCGCTATGGACGCAGGAGCTGTTCGCGCCCTTCCTGCTCGTCGCCCCGGTCGAGTCGGTCGACGAAGGCATCGCGCGCGCGAATGCGAGCGACTACGGGCTCACCGCCGGCTTCTACGGCGACGCCGACGAGACCGAGCGCTTCTTCGCGACGATCGAGGCGGGCGTCGCCTACGCGAACCGTCCGCAGGGCGCGACGACGGGCGCGTGGCCCGGTCACCAGCCGTTCGGCGGCTGGAAGGCGTCAGGCTCGACCGGCAAGTCGGCGGGATCGCTCTACTACCTCCCGCAGTACTTGCGCGAGCAGTCGCAGACGCGCGTCACGCGCAGCTAGACCTCGGCGGGTCAGGCAAGGGTTGCGGCGAGCCGCGCGAGCGCGCCCTTCCAGTGGGCCTTCATCACGGCGACCGCCGCGACATCGGCGAGCTTCGCATGCTGGACGGCCACCTGCGTCTTCGCCCCGCCCTTGGCGACCAGGACGACGTCGACGTTGCTGCCGTCGGGCCAGGTGATGCGCAGCGATTTCGCCGCGGTCGACTTGCGCACGGTGAGCGGCTCGGCGAGCCAGCCGCGCCGCCGCCGCGGGTCGTTCCACGCGGCGAACACGTCGTCGGCGCTCGCGGCGATCGTCAGGCTCGCACTGGCGACCCAGCCGTTGGCCGTCTGGCGGGGCGCGCGACGGCCCTTCGCCTGCTCGTAGCCGACGGTGACCATCTGGCACCACCACGCCCCGACGCCGAAGCGTTCGTGGACGAGCCTGGCGATGTGCTTGTGGTCGAGCGCCGCGGCCCCGGCGCGGTCGAGCGCGTCGATCCATTCCTCCCACGTCCGGCCGGTCTTCGCACGCACGGCCTGGTCGCCGATCCCTGCCATGGTGGCCACCGCAGCCTCCCGGTCAACGTCCGTCCAGCACCTTGAGGTAGACCCCGCGATCGACGTTACCGCCGGACAGGATCACGGCGCAACGTGCTCCCGCGCGCGCCGGGTCCGCGAGCAGCGCTGCGACGGCCGCGGCCCCCGCGCCCTCGGCGACCTGGTGCGTGTCGTCGAAGAGCGCGCGCATCGCGTCCTCGACGGCGTCGTCGTCGACCTCGACGATGTCGTGCGCGCCGCGCCACAGCATCGCCAGCGCCGCATCCACCGGCACGCGCACCGCCATGCCGTCGGCCATCGTCGTGGCGTTCGGTGTCTCGATCGCGCGACGCGCGCGAAACGATTGAGCGTAGGCGTTCGCGCCGGTGGACACGACGCCGATGATCCTGGTGGCGAGACCCAACGCGTCGCGGGCCGCGATGAGGCCGCAGGCGCCGGAGCCGCAGCCGATCGGCACGTAGACGCGATCGAGCGACGGGACGGCGCGGAACAATTCGAGCGCATAGGTCGCGACGCCGGCGACGAGCGGCGGCGCGAACGGGCCGACGAACACGAGGCCACGCTCGCGGGCGAGGCCGTGCGCGTGGACGCGCGCCTCGTCGAAGTCGCGGCCATGCTCGATCAGCGTCGCGCCGAAGGCGCGCATCGCGGCGTTCTTGGCCGGCGAGTTGCCGTGCGGCACGACGATCGTGCAGGCGAAGCCGTGGCGACGCGACGCGTACGCGAGGCTCTGCCCGTGGTTGCCGCGCGTCGCGCTGATCACGCCGGCGGGGCGCGGCACGGCTTCCGCGAGCTGGCCGACCAGGTTGAGGCCGCCGCGCACCTTGAAGGCGCCAGTCGGCGTATGGTTCTCGTGCTTGACCCAGACTTCGGTCCCCGCGCGCGCCGAGAGCAGCGGCCAGGCGACCTGCGCGGTCGGCGTCATCGCCGCGTAGACGCGGCGTGCCGCCTGCTCGATCTCGGCGAGCCCCGGCGGCCGATCGGCCCCCGGCTCGCGGGGGGTCACTTCGGGTAATAGTTGATGTAGGCCCACAGCAGGATCAGCGCTCCGATGACCGACATGATGAGTCCCGCCGTATGGAACTTGCCATCGGGCGACTTGCTGAAGAGTCCCCCGATGATGCCGCCCACGATCGATCCGCCGATGCCCAGCAGCGTCGTCATCCAGAAGCCGAGGTTGACCGCGCCAGGATAGAAGTAGCGCGCGAGCACGCCCACGATGAAGCCGATGACGATCATCCAGATGATGCTCATGATGCCCATGGGGCCTCCGGCCGACGTTGGGGATCCGCGCGCGTGGCGCAAGCGTCGCCCGCTCGTGCGCACGGTGGCGACGATGCTAGCACGCTCGAGCGCCGGCGGCATGTAAGCAAAGGCATGCGGACAGCGACCACAGCGGCATGAACCCCTCGCGCGCCGTTCCCATCGTCACCTTCGCGTTGTGCGCTGCGACAGCGAGCGTGCAGGCAGCCGACCGCTGCGTCGCGAAGAGCGGCGCCCGGACGCTCCCGCTGGTCGAGCTCTACACCTCCGAAGGTTGCAGCAGCTGCCCGCCCGCGGACCGGTGGCTCGCAGCGTCGTTTCCGCCCGGCGCTGACGCGCCGGGCGCCGCGCTGGCGTTCCACGTCGACTACTGGGACCGGCTCGGCTGGCCCGATCGGTTCGCGCGCGCATCCTGGAGCGAGCGGCAGCAGTCGATCGCGAATGCGGCACGCTCCGCGGTCGTCTACACGCCGCAGATCGTCCTGCAGGGACGCGATGCCGGCGCCGGACGCGGCGCCGATGCGCTGCTCGATGTCTCGCGTTCGGCCTCGATGCCCGCGCGCGCCACGATCGAACTGTCGGTGAAGATTGCCGCCAGGCGCGTGATCGTCGACGCGACGGCCCACGTTCCCGCCGCGGCCGAGCGCGCGGGTTCCCGGCTGGTGATCGCGTACACCGACGGCGGCCACCGAACCGACGTGAGGCGCGGCGAAAACGCCGGCGTCACGCTCCGGCACGAGCACGTGGTGCGCACGCTGGTCACGAGCGATGCGCCCGATTCCAAGGGCGCGCTCGCGTTGACGACGTCGCTCGAGCTGCCTGCCGATGCCGGCACGCATCCGCGCCTGGTCGTCTTCGTCGAGCGCCATGCGGCGCGCGACGTGCTTCAGACCGTGGTGCTTCCGCTCGACCCCTGCACCCGCTGACGACGTCGCGGTGCGGACGGCAAGCGCGGCGGGAGCGGCGCGATCGCCGCTTCCCGCCGCAACGACGACTAGCGACCGTCGCCGTCGAAGTCGCCTGGGAGCGCGCGCTCGACGCGATGCCACGCGGCACGCGTGGCGGAACGCGCTTCGGCCCATGTCAGGCGAGACTGGCCCTTGATCGCATCCCACTCGCGGGCAAGACGATCCTCGGCGCGATCGTAGGCCCCGCCGTAGCGGGAATAGCCTTCGTAGCCGAGCCGGTAGGCCGGACCGTAGTCGTCATACGAACGGCCCGTCGCGTAATACGGTTCATTCAGGTACGAGCCGCGCCAGTACGTGTCTTCCACCTTCGGGTTGACCACGGCCGCGGTGCCCTTGCCTGCGGCACCGCCCACCGCCGCACCGATCGCAGCTCCCGCCGCCATGCCGACCGGACCGGCCGGCGCGCCGAGCGCAGCGCCCGCGAGCGCGCCACCGCCGGCGCCGACGCCGGTGCCGAGGTTGTGCTCGCCCAGCCGATCGCCTGCCTTGGGATTGGCGACTTCGCCGGCACCCTTGCCGGCCAGCCCGCCGGCCACCGCACCGACCGCCGCACCGGCCGCCATGCCGATCGGACCGCCGACGGCGCCGATCGCCGCCCCACTCGCCGCGCCGGCGCCGGCGCCGACGCCCGTCGACAGCTTGTGCTCGCGCAGATCGTCGCCGGGGGCCGGATTGACGACTTCTCCGGCGCCTTCGCCCGCCATGCCGCCCGCCACGGCGCCGACTGCGGCACCTGCGGCCATGCCCACCGGCCCCGCCACCGAGCCGATCGCCGCGCCACCGAGCGCACCGGCTGCCGCCCCGCCGCCCGTCGCCAGGTTGTGGTCGTGCAGTCGGTCTCCCGGCTTCGGATTCACGACTTCCGCGACACCCTCGCCGGCGATTCCGCCGGCGGCCGCGCCGATCGCCGCGCCCGCCGCCATGCCGATCGGACCGCCGACCGCGCCAATGGCCGCGCCGCCGAGCGCTCCCGCGCCCCCGCCAACGCCGCTACCGAGCGCGTGCTCGTCCGGCGTGCCGCCCACCGTGGGGTTGACCGCTTCCGCGACGCCCTTGCCGGCCAGTCCCCCGGCGACGGCACCGACGATCGCTCCGGCTGCGGCGCCGATCGGGCCGGCAACCGAGCCGATGGCGGCGCCAGCCAGCGCGCCGCCGCCCGCGCCGAGTCCGGTGCCAACCGGATGCGATCCGGGCTCGCCGGTGATGGGATCGGGATTGGTGTCCTCGGCAATCAGCGGGTTGGTCGGGTCGATCCGCTTGTTGCCCACGTTCGGGTTGGGTTCGTATCGGTTCGCCATCGTTCGCTCCAGTGGGATGTCGTTCGTGGAAACGCGCTCGGGCGGCGGGACGTTCCGCGTCGGCGTTCACGCGATCCTCTATCCGGGGGCCGGCGTCGGCTGTCAGTGCAGCGACGCAGTGGATGACGGACAAGCGCTGAAAGCGCGGGGCATTGGCGGACACCGCGATCAGATGCGCCTGCGGGTTTGTCCACCGCGGAAAACAAAACGCCCCGACAGGAAGGTCGGGGCGTTGGCGAGGTCGGCGCGGCCGACGAGGCAGTATTACGCGGGCGGTGCCTTTGCCTGGTTCATCTTCACCCGAGCGCCATCAATTCACGATTTGACGAAGCTCGCCCGACCGATACTTGGACGCGATCTTCTCGAGCGGCACCGGCTTCACCTTCGACCCCATCCCGGCGCAGCCGAACTGCTCGTAGCGCGCCTTGCAGATCTGCTTCGCGGCTTCGCGTGCCGGCTTCAGGTAGTCGCGCGGGTCGAACGCCGAGGGCTTCTCGCGCAGGAACTTGCGGATGGCCGCGGTCATCGCGAGCCGGATGTCGGTGTCGATGTTGATCTTGCGCACGCCGTGCTTGATGCCTTCCTGGATCTCCTCGACCGGCACGCCGTAGGTCTCCTTCATCTCGCCGCCGTTCTCGCGGATGATCGCGAGCAGGTCCTGCGGCACCGACGAGCTGCCGTGCATCACGAGATGCGTGTTGGGGATGCGCGCATGGATCGCCTTGATGCGGTCGATCGCGAGGATGTCGCCCGTGGGCTTGCGCGAGAACTTGTAGGCGCCGTGCGAGGTGCCGATCGCGATCGCGAGCGCGTCGAGCTGGGTGCGCTTGACGAAATCGGCCGCCTGGTCGGGGTCGGTCAGCAGCATCTCGCGCGTCATCGTGCCTTCGTGGCCGTGGTCGTCCTCCTTGTCGCCGCGCATCGTCTCGAGCGAGCCCAGGCAACCCAGCTCGCCCTCGACGGTGACGCCGGTCGAGTGGGCCATGTCGACGACCTTGCGGGTGACGTCCAGGTTGTAGTCGTAGGAGGCGATCGACTTGCCGTCGGCCTGCAGCGATCCGTCCATCATCACGCTGGTGAAGCCGAGGCGGATGGCCGACGCGCACACGTCGGGCGACTGGCCGTGGTCCTGGTGCATGACGACCGGGATCTGCGGGTAGCTCTCCACCGCCGCCTCGATCAGGTGGCGCAGGAAGACCTCGCCGGCGTATTTCCGCGCGCCGGCGGACGCCTGCATGATCACCGGGCTGTCGGTCTCGGCGGCGGCGGCCATGATCGCCTGCACCTGCTCGAGGTTGTTGACGTTGAAGGCAGGCAGGCCGTAGCCGTGGTCGGCGGCGTGGTCCAGCAGCTGGCGCATCGAGACGAGGGGCATGGCGGACTCCGTGGTGCGAGGAACGTGCCCGATTTTACTCCGCCTGCGCCAGAGCGCCCGCACCGCGTCTCGCGGGCGGAACCGCGGCCGGTCAGCAGCAGGCGAGGTGGCGCTCGCGGCAGGTCGCGAGGACCTGCTCGGGCTCCTCGTCCCACCAGCGCGCCGAGAAGATCTCGACCTCGTGCATGCCCCGGTAGCCGGCCGCCGCCATCCATCCGCGAATGCGCCGCAGGTCGATGACGCCGTCGCCCATCATGCCGCGGTCGTTCAGGAGGTCCGTGGTCGGCACGAGCCAGTCGCACAGGTGCCAGGCGTGCAGCCGGCCGTGGCTTCCCGCGCGCGCGATCTCGCGATCGAGCAGCGGATCCCACCACACATGGTAGACGTCGACGGCGACGCCGAGAGCCGCGCCGTCGTCCCGCGCGAGCTCGTCGCATAGGTCGTTGGCCTGCGCGAGCGTGTTGACGCACGCGCGATCGGCCGCGTACATCGGATGTAGCGGCTCGATCGCGAGCGGCATGCGGGCGTCGCGCGCGTAGTCGAGCAGCTCGCCCAGCCCGTCGCGCACCATGCCGCGCGCGGCGCCAAGGTCACGCGATGCGGGGCGGCCGAGCGCATCCCTGGGCAGGCCGCCGACGACCAGCACGAGGCAACGCGCACCGACCGCGACCGCTTCGTCGACGGCGCGGCGGTTGTCGTCGCGCGCCGCGGCGATGCCCGCGGGATCGGGCGCGGGAAACATGCCGCCGCGACAGTAGCCCGACACCGACAATCCGGCATCGCGAATGCGGCGCGCCGTCTCGTCGAGGCCGAGCTTCGCCACCTGGTCGCGCCACGGCGAGATGCCGCGGATGCCCGCTCGCACGAGGCCCGCGATGATGTCGGCCAGTCCCCACTGCGCCCGCAGCGTCGCGGTATTGATCGACAGCAGCGCGGGATCGGGTGATCCCGCCGAAGCGCGCTCCGCGTGCCTCACGCCGAGGGGGCCGGCGACCTCGGGGCGGCCCATCGGTCGCGGTATGCCAGCCATGCGGAGTCAGAGCCCGTGCAGCGCGGTCAGCACGCGCATGCGCGCGGCTGCACGATCCGGATCGGCGAGAAGGCCCGCGGCGTCGGCGAGTCGAAACACGTCGGCGAGGTGCACGAGGCTGCGCGCGCCCTGCTGGCCGCCGACCATCGTGAAATGCGCCTGGTGGCCGTTGAGCCACGCCATGAGCACGATCCCGGTCTTGTAGAAGCGCGTCGGCGCCTCGAAGATCCGCCGCGACAGCGGCACCGTCGCCGCGAGGATCGCGTCGAAGCGCGCGCGGTCCCCCGTCGCGAGCGCCGCCAGCGCGGCGGAGGCCGCGGGCGCGATGGCGTCGAAGATGCCTAGCAGCGCATCCGAATGGCCGCTCTCGTCGCCGCCGATCAGCGCGGCGAAGTTGAAGTCGTCGCCGGTGTACATGCGCACGCCCGGGGGAAGCCGGCCGCGCAGCGCGATCTCGCGCGCGTCGTCGAGCAGCGAGACCTTGATGCCGTCGATCTTGCCCGCGTTGCCGCGGATCACGTCGAGGCAGACGTCGGTCGCGCGGTCGAGGTCGCGGTGACCCCAGTAGCCGGCAAGGGCGGGGTCGAACATGTCGCCCAGCCAGTGCAGGATCACCGGCTCGCGGATCTGCGCGAGGATCGTGCCGTACACGCGCACGTAGTCGTCGGCCGACTGCGCCACGCGCGCGAGGGCGCGGCTCGCCATCAGGATGACGCGGCCGCCGGCGCGCTCCACGGCGGCGCACTGGTGCTCGTAGGCGGCAATGACATCGTCGATCGTGCGCGCCTGCGCGGCGTCGAGGTGGTCGGTCCCCGCGCCGCACGCGATCAGCGCGCCGGGGATGTCGCTCGCGGCGTCGACGCTGCGCTCGATGAGCGCGAGCGAGGTGGCCCAGTCGAGCCCCATGCCGCGCTGCGCGGTGTCCATCGCCTCGGCGACGCCGAGGCCCAGCGCGAACAGGTGGCGGCGGTAGGCGAGCGTCGCGTCCCAGTCGAGGGCGGCGTCGACGAACGGGTCGACGCGCGCGAGCGGATCGGCCACGACGTGAGCGGCCGAGTACGCGACGCGGTTGAACGTGGGCTTTACCGCCGGCACGGGCCACGGCGTGGCCGTGCGCAGCGTGTAGGGCGCGAGCGTGCCGTCGTGCAGCGGGAGTCGCAGCGTCGCCATGGCCGCTGCGCCCTAGATCGCGAGCGGTGGCACGTCGACCCAGCGCCGCTCGGCCCAGCTCCTGAGGCCCGCTTCGGCGAGCTGCACGCCCTTGGCGCCGGCCACCAGGTCCCACGGAAACGGGGTGTCCTCGTAGAGGTGGCGGATGAAGAGCTCCCACTCGACCTTGAACGCGTTGTCGTAGCTCACGTTCGAAGGCACGAGCTGCCAGGTGTCGTAGAAGTCGATCGCCTGCGGGATGTCCGGGTTCCACACCGGCTTGGGCGTCGCCGCGCGCGGCTGGATGCGACAGTCGGTCAGCCCGGCCACCGCCGAGCCGAGCGTGCCGTCGACGTGAAAGGTGACGAGGTCGTCGCGTCGCACGCGCGTGGTCCACGAGCTGTTGATCTGCGCAACGATCGTCCCGTGCGTTCCGCCGTCGAGCTCGAAGGTCGCGTACGCGGCATCGTCGGCGGTCGCGGCGTAGGGCTTGCCATCCTCGTCCCAGCGCTTCGGAATGTGCGTCGCGCCGAGGCAGCTCACCGACTTCGTCTCGCCGAACAGGTTGTCGAGCACGTAGCGCCAATGGCACAGCATGTCGACGATGATCCCGCCGTCGTCCTCCTTGCGGTAGTTCCAGCTCGGCCGCTGCGCGGGCTGCCAGTCTCCCTCGAACACCCAGTAGCCGAACTCGCCGCGCACCGACAGGATGCGGCCGAAGAAGCCCGAGTCCACCAGCGTCTTCAGCTTGATCAGGCCCGGCAGCCACAGCTTGTCCTGCACGACGCCGTGCTTGACGCCCGCCGCCCTCGCACGCCGCGCGAGGTCGATCGCGTCGGCGAGCGTGGGCGCGACCGGCTTCTCGGTGTAGATGTGCTTGCCCGCCGCGATGGCCTTGCGGATCAGGTCGGGCCGCAGGCCGGTCGACGCGGCGTCGAAGTAGACCGTGTCGTTGCGATCGCGCAGCGCCGCATCGAGATCGGTGGTGACGCGCTCCACGCCATTCGCTCGCGCGAGCGCCTCGAGCTTGCCGCGGTTGCGCCCGGCGAGGATAGGGTCCGGCATCACGCGACGACCGTCGGCGAGCGCGACGCCACCCTGCGCGCGGATCGCGCAGATCGAGCGCACCAGGTGCTGGTTGGTGCCCATGCGTCCGGTGACGCCGTTCATGACGATGCCGAGGCGTACCGTGCTCATCGCGTTGCTTTCCGGATCGGGCGCGCGTCAGACGGTGCGGTCGGCCGCCGGCCGGCGCGGCGCGCGTGCGACGAACCGTCGCACGAACGGGAAGCGCAGCGCGATCACGAGCGCGATCGTGATCCAGAGCACGGCGGAGATCGGTCGCGTGAAGAACGGCGTCAGGTCGCCGTCGGAGAGGACGAGGCCGCGGCGCAGGCCCTTTTCCATCAGGTCGCCGAGCACGAGGCCCAGCACCAGCGGGGCGATCGGGAACGCGGCGCGTCGCAGCACGTAGCCCAGCACGCCGAAGCCCAGCATCACCCACACGTCGAACAGCCGCGAGCTGATCGCGTAGGCACCGACGACGCACAGCGCGAAGATGATCGGGACGATGATGGCCTTCGGCACCGACAGCACGCGGATCAGGAGGCGCGTGAGCGTGAGCCCGTAGATCAGGATGCCAATTGTCGCGAACAGCATCATCGCGACGACCTCGTACACGAACGTGGGTGCCTCGACCATGATCAGCGGTCCCGGGCGCACGCCGTGGATGATCATCGCGGCCATCAGCACTGCCGCCGGCGCCGAGCCCGGGATCGCGAGGGTCAGCACCGGGATGATCGCGCCGGGCACACAGGCGTTGTCGCCGGTCTCGGCGGCCATCAGCCCCTCGATCGAGCCCTTGCCGAACTTCTCCTTCTCCTTGCTCGCGCGCTTCGCCGCCGCGTACGACGACCACGCGGCGACGTCCTCGCCGACGCCGGGCAGGATGCCGATGAACGTCCCGATCACGCCGGAGCGCAGGATCGTGCGCCAGTACCTGGTCACGTCGACGAGCTTCGGGATCACCGAGTCGAACGGATTGATCTTGACCGGCACCGGCTTCTCGCGCGCGGCGACCAGGAGCTCCGCCATCCCGAACGCGCCGACGAGCGCGGGCACGAGGTTGAAGCCGCCCGCCAGGTCGCGGTTGCCGAACGTGAAGCGGTCGAAGGCGTAAATCGCCTCCTGCCCGACGGTCGCGCAGAAGATCCCGACGAGACCGGCCAACCAGCCCTTGAGCGGATCGTCTCCGGTCAGCGTCCCGGCGATCACGACGCCGAAGAAGGCGAGCCAGAAGAACTCGTAGGCGCCGAACTTGAGCGCGAGGTCGCCCAGCACGGGCGTGAACAGCGCGAGGAAGACCATCCCGATCAGCGTGCCGATCACCGAGCCGGACGTCGCGATTCCCATCGCCCGGCCGGCGAGTCCCTGCTTTGCGAGCGCGTGGCCGTCGAGGCAGCTCGCGGCCGAGGCGGGGGTGCCCGGGATGTTGAGCAGGATCGCCGAGCGCGATCCGCCGTAGATCGCGCCGACATAGGTGCAGATGAGCACCAGCAGCGCCTGATTCGACGGCATCTTGATCGTCAGCGTCGTCATCAGCGCGATGCCCATCGTCGCGGTGAGCCCCGGCAGCGCGCCGATCACGACGCCGACCAACGACGAAAGCATGATCAGGCCGATCGAGAGCGGATCGAGGAATCCCGCGATCGCGTGCCCGAACTGGACGAGCCCCTCGAACATGGCGTCAGGGCAGCCGGACCAGGAAGATGCGCTCGAAGACCAGCGTCACGACGAGCGCGGTGGCCGCGCCGATCGCGAGGGCGACGATCGCGTTGCGCGGCCGCGTCGCGCCCGCCGGCGGATCGCGGAAGAGGAACACGTACACCGCGACGAACGCGGTGGTGCCGAGCCAGAAGGGGAGGCCGCGCCCGACGAGGACGAGGCCGTAGGCGAAGAAGAGCGCGGCGGCGAACGCGAAGCGCGGGGTCGGGACGAGAGGTGTGTCGTCTCGCGCGGCGGCCGTCCATCCGATCGCGCGAGCGCGCCGCTTCGAGCGAACGGCGAGCACCACCGCGAGCGCGGCGATGCAGAGACCGATGATGCCCGGCCACAGCCCGGGCGCGGTCCAGAGCGTGCCTTCCTGCGCCGAGAAGCGGTCCATCCGCCACGACAGCAGGGCGACGAGCACGCCGAACGCGATCAACGCGAGCGCGGCGGTCGCATCGGTCCGCGGCGACGCCGGAGGAAGCGCGTGCTCGTGATCGTCCATCGGCGGCAGCGGCCGGCGGCACCGCAGGGCGTTCTCGCCCCCCGGCGTCGCCGGCACGGGCTCGGTTATGGGCGCGCGATGCCCAGCGTGTCCGGCGACACCTTGGCCTTGCCGCCGTCGAATGCCGCCCAGGCGTTCGCCTGCACGGCCGGCGCCACGGCGCGCTGCGCCTCGGCGCCCGAGAGCGGCGCGAACACCGCGCCTCGCTCGGTGGCGTACTTCTTGAGCGTCGCCGAATTCTTCACCTGGTCGTTCCAGACCTTCTCGACGGTCGCGATCACTTCCGGCGGCACGCCGCGCGGGATGAAGATGCCGAAATGGTTCGCAGGCGCCTTGAACGTCGGCAGCGTCTTGGTCAGCGGTTCGATCGTGCCGTAGCCGTCGAGCTCGACCGCGCGGTCGCCAACGACCGCGAGCGCGCGCAGGCGCTTGCCGCGGATCATCTCGGCTTCCTCGGCCGTGAGCTGTGTCGTCACGTCGGTCTCGCCCGCCACGGTCGCCACGACCGCGGGGTTGCCGCCGTCGTAGGTCACGTGCTTGTACTTGACGCCGGTGGCGCGCGCAATCGCTTCCATCGCGCTGTGCCCGCTCGAGTTGACGCCGGCGGTCGCGACGCTGATCGCGCCGGGCTTCGCCTTCATCGCGTCGATCAGCTCGGCAGCGGTCTTGTACGGGGTGTTCGGGTTCACGGCGATCGTCGACACATTGGCGACGTTGAGGAACAGCGCCCAGTCGCCGATCTTCGTGTCGAGCATCCCGAGCGTCTGGTAGGTGCCGAGGTCCTGCGCGGCGCCCGCGGTCCAGGTGTAGCCGTCCTTCGCCGCCTCGAGCGCGTTCTTGGTGCCGATCGAGCCCGACGCGCCGGGCTGGTTGACGACGACGACCTTCTGGCCGAGCGCCTTCTCGATCTCCGCGGCGGTGACGCGCGTCACCTGGTCGGTGGAGCCGCCGGCGGCCCACGGCACGATGATCGTGATCGGCTTCTCCGGCTTCCACGTCGCCTGGGCGGCGGCGGGCAGCGAGAAAGCGGTGGAGACGAGCGCCGCCAGGGCGGCAGACAGAACGGTGCGCTTGCTGCGGTTCATGGTTCCTCCTTCGGAGCGGTGCGTTTCGGCGCGCGGGCGACGCGCGCGCGGGGTGGGTCAGTCGATGCGGAACGCGGGAAGGCCGCGCGGCGAGGCCGGCGGGGCGAGCGCGCCGAGCACCAGGTCGAGGACGTGCGCGAGGCGCGCCTCCTTGGCCTTCGGCGCGGTCAGGTCGCGGCCGAAGATCGTCGACAGCGTGTACGCATTGGAGAGGTAGAAATAGCCCAGCGCGGCGATCGACACGTACAGCTGCACCGGATCGATGCCGCGGCGGAACACGCCGTCGCGGACGCCGCGCTCGAGCAGGTCCGAGATCATGGCGAGCAGGGGCGAGTGCAGCGAGCGGATGCGCGCGCTGCGCTTCAGGTGCTTCGCCCGGTGCAGGTTCTCGGTGTTGAGCAGCGTGATGAACTCCGGGTGCGCGAGGAAATGGCGCCAGGTGAACGTGACGAGCTCGCGCATGCCCTCGGCGGGCGGGCGCTTCGACAGGTCGAGCTTCTGCTCCTCGCCGCGAATGCGCGCGTAGGCGGCCTCGAGCACGGCGAGGAACAGCGCCTCCTTGCCGCCGTAGTAGTAGTAGAGCATGCGCTTGTTCGCCTTCGCGCGTGCGGCGATGCGGTCGACGCGTGCGCCGGACAGGCCGTGGCGCGCGAACTCGGCGGTCGCGGCGGCGAGGATGCGCGCACGGCTCGCCTCGGCGTCGCGCGGCATCGCGGAGGCGCGCTTCGCGGCGGGGCGGACGGGGGCGTCGCGCGGCATGGCACCGATGTAACCAGATGGTTAATTAGGGGTCAAGGTGCGGTGCAGCAACGGGATGGGGCGCGGGAGTAAGGGGAAAGGGGAAAGGAGAAAGGAGAAAGGAGAAAGGAGTGGGACGGCGGCCGGGAGCGTGCGGAGAGGTCGGGAGCGCGCCTGGCCCATGCCGATGTTCCACGGCCTAGGGTCGATCGCCGATCCTCGCGATCATGAGATCCACCTGCGTCCGCTCCTCCCGCGCCACGTACAGCGGCACGCCGCGCGGCCCCGCGGCGATGGCGACGCCGTTCGCCGTCGGGCCGAAGTCGAGGCGCAGCGTCTCGCGGCCGCTGGTCAGATCGATACGCGCCAGCTTCGCGCCGCCGTCGGTGGGCACCTGTCGCCACACGGCGTCGGGCGCGAGCGTCCAGTCGAAGCGCGACAGGTCGTCGATCGGCACGTCGATCGGTCGGCACGCGAGCGCCGGCAGCGTGCACACGGTGAGGCCGGTGAGCTGCGGCTGCGCGTAGGCGAGGCGGTCGCCCGCCACGCGGAACTCCGACACCAGCGGCAACGGCAGGCGCTCGGGTGTTCCGCCGTCGACGCTCGCCCGCAGGAGCCGCACCGCGTGGTCGGCCTGCTCGCCGACGTAGAGCGTGCGGCCGTCGGCGGCCGGCGTGACGTCGTGCACACGCTCGCCCAGCCGGTCGAGCGCCTGCGCCGCACCGCTGTCGGGGTCGATGCGCACCGCGACCGAGACGCTCGCCGGGTCGCCGCGACGCGTGCGCACCGCATAGAGCCAGCGGCCGTCGTGCGACCAGCGCGGGCGCGTCGTGCGGAACTCGTCGCTCGCCGGGACGCGCTTCGCGTCCCCGTCGACCGGAGCGACGTAGAGCGCCTCGCCGCCGTCGCGGTTGCTGACGAACACGAGGCGCTGGCCGTCCGGCGAGATCTCCGGCTGGCTGGTGTAGCGCGTCGCCGGCCACGCGATCGACGGCGCGCGCCCGCCGGCGACGTCGACGCGCCACAGGTTGGCGCGGTAGCTCGCGAGCTCGAAGGCCACCGATCCGTCGCGCGCCACGTCGGGAAAGCGCGCGCCGCGACCGCCGACGAGCGTGTCGGCGCCGGTCGCCAGGTCGACGCGGACCAGCGCCCGGAAGCCCGGCCAGTCGGCCGCCACCAGCAGCGAGGCGCCATCCGGCAGGAACGCGGCGCCGTAGGTGAGGCCGGCCTGCTTGCCGACGCGACGGGCGTCGCGCGGCGACGCCACGTCGAGGAGCCACAGCTCGCGCTGCGACTCGGAGCCGCGGAAGAACGCGATGCGCCTGCCGTCCGCGGCGTAGCGCGGCTGCACGTCGTCGCCGCGGCCGGGCTCGGGCGCAGTGAGCCAGCGCGTCTCGGCGGTCGCCACGTCGATCGCGATCAGGCCCGCGGGAACGTCGCGCTGGCGCGTCGCGGCGGCGACGATCGTGCGTCCGTCGGGCGACAGGTCGAAGCGCGCGCGCATGCCGGTCGGGCACGGGGCGATCGTGCGCATCGCGTCGCCGTCGAGGGCGACCTCGACGAGCGAGCAGGCCGTGTCGACGACGCGCAGGTAGGCGATACGCCGCCCGTCCGGAAAGAACGCGGGCGACGTCGCGAGCCCGCCGTCGGGGCCGATCGTGCGCCTGGTGCGCGTCGCGAGGTCCTCGACGACGATGCGCGACGTGCGCTCGCCGACCGCGTAGGCGATGCTGCTCGCATCCGGCGAGAAGCGCGGCGCGACCTCGAACTCGTCACCGGCCGACAGCACCGTGGCCCCAGCGATCCTGCGCTGCAGTGCGGCCGACGGATCCTCCCCGGCACGCCACCCGGCCGTGACGGCGGCAAGCGCGAGCGCCGCCACGACGGCGGCGGCCAGGGTGGCGGTGCGGGCAGGGTGGCGACGTTCGGGCCCGACGGCGGTCACCGAACGCGTGGCCGAGGTCGCATCTGCCGACGCGTCGGCGTCCAGCGGAACGACCGCGGCGACCAGCCGATAACCGATTTTCGGCAGCGTCTCGATGTAGCGCGGCTCGCGGGCATCGTCGCCGAGCGCCGTGCGCAGGTCGGCCACTGCGCGCGACAGCACCTCGTCGGTGACGCCGCGCCGCGACCACACTTCGTCGAGGAGCGTGGTGCGGTCGACCGGCGCCCCGGCGTCCCGCGCGAGGCGCAGCAGGAGCGCCATCAGCCGCGGCGGGACGCGCTGGCGCCCCGCGCCGGCATCGATCTCGTTGGAGGCCGGGAACACCGCCACGGTGCCGATGCGCATCGGCGCGACGGCGTTCATGGCGCGCCTGCGCGGCGGCGCGGGAAAACGGAGGAAAAACGGAGGCTTTGCTCAGGACGGCACGGCACCGCGGACGCGACAAATGCGTTTGCCGTCGACTCGACCGAGGACTCCCGATGCGCCGTTTCACCCTTCTCGCCTTCGTCCTGGCCGGTCTCGCCGGGACGCCCGCCGCGGCGCAGGTCTGCCCGGCGCGCCTCTACGTCAGCGGATTCTTCAGCACGGTCCATGTGTTCGATGCGTGCAGCGGGGCGTGGCTGCGCGACCTGGACACGCGCGCGCGCCTCAACGGCGCGATGGCGGTGCGGCTCGGACCCGACCGGCGGATCCACGTCGTCAGCGAGGAGACCGCGTCGATTCTAAGGTATCGCAACGACACGCTCGCCTTCGACGGCGTGTTCGCGACCACGCCGGCCAATGCCGGGCCGACGGGCCTCGCCTTCGACGGCGACGGGCGCGCCTGGGTCGCGACCTTCGACACCGACACGGTGCGGCGCTACGCGACCGACGGGACGCTCGTCGACGTGCCGCTGCCGCCGAACCCGGCCGTGCTGAACGGCCCCGACAACGGCATGGCCTTCGCCGGCGGCGTCCTCTACGTTCCCGGCTACAACTCGAGCAACGTCGTCCGCCACGATCCGGCGACCGGGCAGACCGCGATCCTGGTGGGCGCCGGGAGCGCAGGACTCTTCCAGGCGCGGGCGGTGCTGCCGATCCCCGACGGCAGCGGACTCTTCATCACGTCGGAGGGCTCGGGGCGGCTCCTGCGCCACACGTTCGCGACCGGGTCGACGGTGCAGGTCGGTGGCGCGTTCGTCCGCCCGACCGGCATCGACTACGCGCCCGACGGCACGCTGTTCGTCGTCGACGGCGACGCGGTGGCGCGCGTCGATCCGGCGACCGGGGCGAAGCTCGGTACGTTCATCGCCGGGGGCACGGCGGGACTCGCGGCACCCGTGTTCCTGGCCGTGATCGCGGTTCCGAGCGTGCCCGCGAGCACCGCCGAGGTCGTCGAGTACTACCACCAGGGGCTCGACCACTACTTCATCACGCTCGCGCCCGACGAGATCGCCGCGCTCGACAGCGGCACGTTTTCCGGGTGGGCGCGCACCGGCTACACGTTCCGTGCCTGGATTGCCCCCGGACCCGGGACGAACCCGGTGTGCCGCTTCTACCTGCCGCCGGCGACCGGGGACTCGCACTTCTATTCCGCCGATCCGGCCGAGTGCGACCGCGTGCGCGCGGGCAACCCGACGTTCGCGGACGAGGGCACGCGCTTTCACGTCGCGCTGCCCGATCCGGCCAGCGGCGCGTGCCCCGCGGCGACCGCGCCGGTCTACCGCTTCTGGAATCGCCGCAGCGGCGACACCAACCACCGCTACACGACCAGCCTGCAGATCGCGCGCGACATGCTCGCGCGCGGCTACGCGCCCGAAGGCTATGGAACCGGCCCCTATTTCCCGATCATGTGCGAGGTGCGGTAGGCGAAAGGCGACAGGCGGCAATGGGCGATATGCGATGGTCGATAGGAAAACCGCCGCATGGCGCGACGCGTCGCCACTGTCGCCTATCGCCTGTCGCCGCCTTCGCCGTCAGTGGTGGTGCTCACCGACTCTGATGATCTTCATGGCGTTGGTGCCGCCGGACTTGCCCATCGGCTCGCCGATCGTGAGCACGATGAGATCGCCCCGCTGCACCTGCCCGCGCGCGACGAGGAGCTCCTCGGCGGCGAGCAGCACCGCGTCGCGATCCTCGCCCTGCTCGAGGTAGAACGTGCGCACGTTGCGATAGAGCGCCATGCGGCGCTGCGCGCCGACCTCGGGCGTGAGCGCGAAGATCGGGCAGCCGGCGTTGTGCCGCGACATCCACAGGGCGGTCGACCCGGACTGCGTGAGCGAAGCGATCGCCTTCGCGCCCAGGTGGAACGCGGTGAACAGCGTCGCCATCGCGATCGACTGGTCGATGCGCGTGAACGTGCGGTTCATGAAGTCGCGGTCGAGGACCACCGGGTCGCTCTTCTCGGCCTCGACGCAGATCTGCGCCATCGCCTCGATCGTCTCGACCGGGTACTTGCCGGCGGCGGTCTCCGCCGACAGCATCACCGCGTCGGTCCCGTCGAGCACGGCGTTCGCGACGTCCGACACCTCGGCGCGCGTCGGCACCGGGTTGTGGATCATCGACTCCATCATCTGCGTCGCGGTGATGGTGAGCTTGTTGCGCTCGCGCGCGAGCCGGATCATGCGCTTCTGCAGGCCGGGCACCGCCGCGTTGCCGACCTCGACCGCGAGGTCGCCGCGCGCGACCATGATGCCGTCCGACGCCTCGATGATCTCCTCGAGCGCGGGAATCGCCTCCGCGCGCTCGATCTTCGCGATCAGGAGCGCGCGCCCGTTCGCGGCGCGCAGCAGCTGGCGCGCCATGTACATGTCTTCCTTGTTCTTCGGGAACGACACGGCGACATAGTCGGCCTCGAGGCCGGCCGCCGTCTTCATGTCGTCCATGTCCTTCGCGGTCAGCGCGGGCGCCGTGAGGCCGCCGCCGAGGCGGTTGATGCCCTTGTTGTTCGACAGCGTGCCGCCGAGCTCGACGCGCGTGACGATGCGCGGGCCGGAAACCGATTCGACCTTGAGCCGGATCAGGCCGTCGTCGAGCAGCAGAATCGCGCCTGGCGCGACGTCGCGCGGCAGCTCCTTGTAGTCGAGGCCGACGCCGGTCACGTCGCCGCCTTCGCGCGTCGCGTCGAGCACGAACGTCGCGCCGGGCACGAGCGTCACGCGTCCTTCGGCGAAGCGGCCGATGCGGATCTTCGGGCCCTGCAGGTCGGCCATGATGGCGACCTCGCGCCCGAGCGCCTTGGCGGCGGAGCGCACCAAGGTGGCGCGGTCGACGTGGTCGGAGGCCTGACCGTGCGAAAAGTTGAGCCGGACGACGTCGACGCCCGCGGCGATCATGCGCGACAGGATGGCGGGGTCGGCGCACGCGGGGCCGAGCGTGGCGACGATCTTGGTGGCGCGCTGCATCCGGAAGGCTCGGAGGAGGAAGGTGCGGACCTGCGGCCGCCGCGAATGGTACGGGAAATCCCCGCGCGCGACATCCGATGCCCCCGCCCCGGCAAGCTAGAATCGTGGCGAGGACGCGCCGCCGCGTCCGCCGTCCCCCTGTCAGGAGTGCCCATGTCCACGTCGCGCACTGCCCGCCGGCTCGCCGCCGCCGGCTTCCTCGCGTTCGCCTTCGCCGCGCCGCTCGCCGCGTACGACGGTCCGGTCGAGAAGCTGACCTTCACGCTGCCGTCGTACACCACGGTCGGCGGCAAGACCCTTCCCAACGTCCGCGTCGGCTACGAGACCTACGGCAAGCTCAACGCCGCGGGCGACAACGCGATCTTCGTCCCGCACTTCTTCACCGCCACGTCGCACGCCGCCGGGAAGTACCAGTCGACCGACGCGGCGCCGGGATACTGGGACGGGATCATCGGCGGCGGACGGCCGATCGACACCGACAAGTACTTCGTCGTGAGCGCCGATGCGCTCACGAACGTCAACACCAAGGATCCGAAGGTCGTGACGACCGGGCCGGCGACGATCAACCCGGCGACCGGCCGACCCTACGGGCTTTCGTTCCCGGTCGTCAGCTTCCGCGACACGGTCCGCGTCCACAAGGCGCTGCTCGACTCGCTCGGCGTCAAGCGGCTGCACGCGGTCGTCGGCGCGTCCGGCGGCTCGATCCAGGCGATGGAGTGGGGCGCGCTCTATCCCGATTACGTGCAGCGCATCGTGCACGTGATCGGCCCGGGCTTCGACATCACGCCGTTCGTCGTCGAGTTGCTGGATGTCTGGACGACGCCGATCCGGATGGACCCGAAGTGGAACTTCGGGGACTACCGCGCGGACAACGAGCCGCTGGACGGCATCGCCAACGCGCTCAAGATCATCACGATCACTACCCGCGCGCACGGATGGGCCGAGAAGACGTTCGGGTTGAAGCCGACCGACCCGGCGAGGGATCCGGGGGCGGCGATGGAGAATTCGTTCGCCATCGAGGATGCGCTGGCGAAGGCCGGCCTCGCGCGCGCCCGCACGGCGGACGCCAACTCGATCATCTACACCGCGAAGGCCAACCAGCTCTACCGGCTCACCGACGACGAGGTGAAGGGCATGAAGGCACGGATCCTGTTCGTGCCCGCGAAGTCGGACATCATCTTTCCGCCGGAGCTCTCCGAGCGCGCCGCCGCACGCTACCGCGCGCAGGGCGGGGTGGCCGAGGTCGTCGTCATCGACGGCGACGGCGGGCACCTCGACGGCGTATTCAACGTCGCCAAGCAGGGCGACGCGATTCGGGCCTTCCTCGCGAAGTAGCTACGCCCTCGCTTCGAGCGCCGCGACCGCGGGCAGCGTCTTGCCCTCGAGGAACTCGAGGAACGCGCCGCCGGCGGTCGAGATGTAGTCGATCCGGTCGGCGACGCCGAACGCGTGGATCGCGGCGATGGTGTCGCCGCCGCCGGCGATCGAGTACGCCGGCGACGCGGCGATCGCCTGCGCGATCTCGCGCGTGCCCGCGGCGAACGCGGGGAACTCGAACACGCCGATCGGACCGTTCCACACGATCGTGCCCGCCTTGGCGATGATCGTCTTCAGCACCTTGACGGAGGTCGGGCCGAGGTCGAGGATCATGTCGTCGTCGTCGAGGTTCTCGATGGCCTTCAGCGTCGGCGGCGCATCGGCGGCGAAGCGCTTCGCGACGACTGCGTCGATCGGCACCGGCACCTTGCCGGGCCAGCGGTCGAGGATCGCCTTCGCCGCGCCGACGAGGTCGGCTTCGACCAGCGACTTGCCGACGTGGCCGTGCTCGGCGAGGATGAACGTGTTGGCGATGCCTCCGCCGACGATCAGCGCGTCGACCTTCGCCGCGAGCGCCTCGAGGATCGTGAGCTTGGTCGACACCTTGGCGCCGGCGACGATTGCCACCATCGGCCGCTTGGGATTCGCGAGCGCGCGGCCCAGCGCGTCGAGCTCGGCCGCCATCAGCGGGCCTGCGCACGCGACCTTCGCGTGGCGCGCGATCCCGTGGGTGGTCGCCTCGGCGCGATGGGCCGTGCCGAACGCGTCGTTGACGTAGACGTCGCACAGCGCCGCCATCCTGCGCGCGAGCGCGTCGTCGTCCTTCTTCTCGCCCTGGTTGACCCGGCAGTTCTCGAGCAGCACGAGGTCGCCCGGCTGCAGCGCCGCGTGCCACGGCCCGCCGTCGACCCAGTCGCGGATCAACGGCACCGGACGGCCGAGCAACGCCGCCATGCGGTCTGCGATCGGCGCGAGCGAATCCGCGGCCGTGAATTCGCCCTCGGTCGGACGCCCGAGATGCGAGGTCACCATCACGGCCGCGCCGCGCGCGAGCGCATCTCGGATCCCGGGGAGCGACGCGCGGATGCGCGTTTCGTCGGTCACCCGGCCGGCGTCGTCCTGCGGCACGTTGAGGTCGGCGCGGATGAACACGCGCTTCCCGGCGACGTCGACATCGGCGAGGCGGCGGAATCGGGTCATGACCAGGGGGCGGGGCGACGAAAGGTTCGTTTCAGGCACCGGGAGCCCGCGCCTGCGATATTACCGCTCCTCCCCCGCGACGGGGTGCGCCGCGGCCGGCCGCGTGAACTCGCAGCCGCGCTCGGCCTCGCAGGCGTCGATGTACGCGACGTCCTCGGGCGCGAGGTAGTCGCGAAAGCCGCCGATCTTGCCCTTCCGCACCTTGAACGACTCGGGATCGGCGTTCGACGCGGTGCGCAGCATGTGGCTCTTGAAGCGGTCCTCGGCCTCGGCCTGCCGCAGGTTGTCGAACGCCCCGAACGCGATCGCGTCGTCGATGATGCGCTCGGACATGTCGTCGGCGCCGAGGAACGCCAGCACCGTGCGCAGCGTCGTTCCGGGCTCGGCGTGCATCGACTCGTAGCGCAGGAACGCGAACGCGTCGGGCACGCCGCGCGCCGCGTCCCACTGGCGGTAGAACGCGAGCACCTTCTCGACGCCGTAGCGCTCGTCGCGGACGAACGCGGCGATCGGGCCGTCGAACATGTCGACGCGACGCGTCGCCTGGAAGTATGCCGAGACCAGCGTGTCGCGCACGTCCCGCCCGAGCAGCAGCACGCGCTTGCCCCGGTACGACGACTTGCGCGCATCGAGCTCGCGCCAGCTCAGCGCGTCGATCATCGCCGCGCCGTCGTGGTAGAAACCGGCGCGCGGGAGGCCGGCCATCGCGGTCAGCGCATCGGTTTCGAGGACGCGCTCGGGCGGCAGGTCGTAGTGGTCGACCAGCGCCTTGCCGACCAGCGCGCGCAGCCAGGTGCGACCGGTCTTCGGGTACGACAGGATGTAGGTATCCGCCGCCGGCTTCGGCTCCTTGTCGGCGGGTCGGACGCCGGCCATCACTTGCGCGCCGCGGCTACTTCGCGCGCATCAGCGCGATCGTCGTGTCGAGCATCCGGTTCGAGAATCCCCACTCGTTGTCATACCACGCCGAGACCTTGACCAGCCGGCCGGACACCTTGGTGAGCGTCGCGTCGAAGGTCGACGACGCAGGATCGTGGTTGAAGTCCGACGACACGAGCGGTGCCTTGCTGTAGTTGAGGATGCCCTCGAGCGGCCCCGCGTCCGCCGCCGCCTTCATGATGGCGTTCACCTCGTCGACCGTCGTGTCGCGCGCCGCGATGAACGACAGGTCGACGATCGACACGTTGATGGTCGGCACGCGGATCGCGTAGCCGTCGAGCTTGCCGTTGAGCTCCGGCAGCACCAGGCCCACCGCCGCGGCGGCGCCGGTCTTGGTGGGGATCATGTTCATCGTCGCCGAGCGCGCCCGCCGCAGGTCCTCGTGGTAGACGTCGGTCAGCACCTGGTCGTTGGTGTAGGCATGGATCGTCGTCATCAGGCCGTTGACCAGACCGATCCTGTCGTTCAGCGGCTTCACCAGCGGCGCGAGGCAGTTGGTGGTGCACGACGCGTTGCTGATCACCGTGTGCGACGCCTTCAGCGACTCGTGGTTGACTCCGTAGACGACGGTGGCGTCGACGTCCTTGCCCCCCGGCGCCGAGATGATCACCTTCTTCGCGCCAGCCTTGAGATGCGCGGACGCCTTCTCCTTGGTGGTGTAGAAGCCGGTCGACTCGAGCACGACGTCGACGCCGAGCGTCGCCCACGGCAGCTGCGCCGGGTCGCGCTGCGCGAGGACCTTGATGCGATCGCCGTTCACGACCAACGCGTCGCCGTCGACCTCGACCTTGCCGGGAAACTTCCCATGCGCGGTGTCGTAGCGCGTCAGGTGCGCGTTGGTCTCGGGGCTGCCGAGGTCGTTGATCGCGACGATCGCAAGGCCGTGCGTCTTGCCGCCCTCGTAGTGCGCGCGCAGGATGTTGCGGCCGATGCGTCCGTAGCCGTTGATCGCAACCTTGATCGTCATCGTGTCTCTCCGGGAATGGCGGTATCGGTCAGTGGAGTTGCTTGAGGCCCGCGGCGGCGACGAGCGCGCCGAGGTCGCGCCAGCCGTAGCCGGCCTCGACCAGCGGCATGCCGTCCCATTCGAACGGCTGCTCGACCAGGAGCTCGGCGCCGAGCGCCTCGTAGAAGCGGCGCGCGCCGAGATTGCCGGCGAGGACCCATGCGATCATGCCGGTCGCGCCGTGCGTGGCGCGCTCCGCGGCGATGGTGCCCGCCAGGCGGCGGCCGAGGCCGCGCCGCTGCACCTCGTGCGCGAGGTAGATCGCGGTGAGCTCGGCGTCGAAGCCGAGCTTGGGCTCGTCGAGGCGATTGCCGGCGGCGAAGCCGACCACGCCGGCGTCACCCTCGGCGACGAACACGCTCGCGACGTCGCCCGCGGCGGCGAGCACGCGCTGCCACAGCGGCAGGCTGGCGGGGACGCTCATCGCGTCGAGCGACCGCTGCGGCACGAGGCCCTTGTAGCTGCGACGCCAGCCTTCGATGCGCACGCGCGCGATCGCTTCGGCGTCGTCGGCGGTGGCACGGCGGATCGTGATCCCATCGCTCATGCGCCGACGACCTTGCGCACCGCGTCGGCCACGCGTTCCGCGGTGAAGCCGAAATGCTTGAACAGCGCCGCCGCCGGCGCCGACTCGCCGAAGGTGTCGATGCCGACCACCGCGGCGCGCGCATCGTCCGCTGCGCCCACATACTTGCGCCAGCCGTCGGTGACGCCGGCCTCGACGGCGACGCGCGGCACGCCCGCGGCGAGCACGCTCGCGCGCCAGGCCGGGTCCTGCCGGTCGAACGCCTGCGTGCACGGCATCGAGACGACGCGCACCGCGATGCCCTCCTGCGCGAGCGCGTCACGCGCGGCCAATGCGAGCGGCACCTCGGAACCGGTGGCGATCACCAGCGCGCGCCGCGCGCCGGCGCCGAAATCCGCCAGGACGTAGCCGCCGCGGACGATCGACGCGAGCGCCACCTCGTCGCGCCGCGCGTAGGCCACGTTCTGCCGCGAGAACAGGAGCGCGCTCGGCCCCTGCGTGCGCTCGATCGCCGCGGCCCAGGCGACGGCGGTCTCGGCGGTGTCGCAGGGACGCCAGACGTCCAGGCCCGGGATGAGGCGCAGGCTCGCCGCGTGCTCGACCGACTGGTGCGTGGGCCCGTCCTCGCCCAGCCCGATCGAGTCGTGCGTGTACACGGCGACGATGCGGATCTTCATCAGCGCTGCCATGCGCAACGCGTTGCGCGCGTAATCCGAGAACGTCAGGAACGTGCCGTGGTAGGGGAGGAAGCCGCCGTGCAGCGCGAGTCCATTGGCGATCGCGGTCATCCCGAACTCGCGCACGCCGAAGTTCAGGTAGTTGCCGGCATGCTCGCGCGTGACCGGCGCGCTGCCCGACCAGTTGGTGAACACCGAGCCGGTCAGGTCGGCCGAGCCGCCGATCATCTCGGGCAGCAGCTTCGCGTAGGCCTCGATCGCCTGCTGCGACGCCTTGCGCGTGGCGACCGTCTCGCCCTTCGCCGCCTGCGCGGCGATGAACGCCCGGGCGCGATCGGCGAACGTGTCGGGCAGCGCGCCCTTGATGCGGCGCTCGAACTCGGCCGCGAGCTCCGGATGGGCGGCGCGGTACTTCGCAAAGCGCTCGTTCCAGGCGTGCTGCACGTGCCGGCCGCGCGTGCGCGCATCGAAGCCCGCGTACACGGCCGCCGGAATCGCGAACGGCGCATGCGACCAGCCGAGCGCGGCGCGCGTCGCCGCGACTTCCTTCTCGCCGAGCGCCGCACCGTGCGCCTCGTGGCTGCCCGCCTTGCCCGGCGATCCGCGGCCGATCTGCGTGCGGCAGCACAGGAGCACCGGGCGGTCGTCGCTCGCGCGCGCCTCGGCGAGCGCGCGGTCGACCGCCGCGACGTCGTGGCCGTCGATGTCGCGGATCACGCGCCAGCCGTAGGCCTCGAAGCGCGCAGGCGTGTCGTCGGTGAACCAGCCGGCGACCTCGCCGTCGATCGAGATACCGTTGTCGTCGTAGATCGCGCAGAGCTTGGCGAGGCCCCACGTGCCGGCGAGCGAGCACGCCTCGTGCGACAGTCCCTCCATCAGGCAGCCGTCGCCGACCAGCACCCAGGTGCGATGGTCGACGATCGCGTGACCGGGGCGGTTGAAGGTCGCGGCGAGCAGCTTCTCGGCGAGCGCCATGCCGACCGCGTTCGCGAGTCCCTGGCCGAGCGGGCCGGTGGTCGTTTCGACGCCGGGCGTGACGCCGACTTCGGGATGGCCCGGCGTCTTCGAATGGAGCTGGCGGAAGCGCTTGAGCTCGTCGAGCGGGAGGTCATAGCCCGCAAGGTGCAGGAGCGCGTACTGCAGCATCGAGCCGTGCCCGTTGGACAGCACGAAGCGGTCGCGGTCGGGCCAGTGCGGATCGCCCGGATTGTGCTTGAGATGGCCTCGCCACAGCGCGAGCGCGATTTCTGCCATGCCCATCGGCATGCCCGGGTGGCCGCTCTTCGCCGCCTCCACCGCGTCCATCGCGAGCGCGCGTATCGCGTTGGCGAGCTCCGCGTCGGTCGCGGCATTCGGGGCGGGAGAGGCCATCGGAAACCTTGGGTGGCTGCGGCGCGTCCTGGGCGGCGCGCAGGGGGCGCCGTAGGCGTCGAACGCGGCTGCTGCGGCGCGAAAAGACTTGAAATTATGGCGGAATGTCACCAGTTTGTGCAATAATCGATTGTTTGGTCGTGCGTGACCGGTCGTTCCAACGACGCGGAGTCTGTCCGACGTGGCGTGGGGTGCCCTTCCTTCCGTGCGAGCGGGGGTAGGGCGTTTCCTTTTTGGGGGTGTTCCGGCGTCGAACTCGGCGTAACGCAGCCGAAGGACACGGGACCTTGCTCTTGGGGGAGACGACTGATGGACGGAATCCATCTGTTGGGCGAGTGGTACGGCTGCCCTGCGGACCTGCCGGAGATGACGCGCGCGGAGGCCTTGCGGCAACGCTGCATCGAGGCGGTCGAGGCGGCGGGGCTGACGATGGTCGGCGAGCGGTTCCACCAGTTCGATCCGCAGGGCGTCACCGGCGCGGTCATCCTCGCCGAATCGCACCTCGCCGTGCACACCTGGCCGGAGATCGGTTCGGTCACGATCGACGTGTACGTCTGCAACTTCACGACCGACAACACCGAGAAGGCGCGGCGCCTGTTCGCGGAGCTCGAGCGTTCGCTCCGTCCCGAGCGCACGCATTTCCAGGCGATCCAGCGCGGGGGCGCGAGTGGCTGAGTCGGGCGGCGATCTCGTCCCCGGGGCGATGACCGAGTACCTCACCGACGAGTGGGGCTTCTTCATCAAGTCGAGCCGCCGCTACGAGCGGTTCCGCTCGCCCTACCAGGCGGTCGAGGTCCACGAGACCGAGCCGTTCGGCAAGCTGTTCCGGCTCGACGGCCATTTCATGACCAGCGAGCAGGACGAATTCTTCTATCACGAAAACCTCGTGCACACCTCGGCGGTGACGCACCCGTCGCCGGAGCGCGCGTTGATCGTCGGCGGCGGCGACGGCGGATCGGCCGAGGAGCTGCTCAAGCACCCGTCGGTGAAGAAAGTGACGCTCGCCGAGATCGACATGGCGGTCGTCGACGTCGCGCGGAAGTACCTCGGCAGCGTGCACAAGGGCAGCCTCGACGACCCGCGGCTGACGCTGCGCATCGGCGACGGCTTCGCGTTCGTGCGCGAGACCGCCGAGACCTTCGACCTGATCGTGCTCGACCTGACCGATCCGGGCGGGCCCTCGCTCGAGCTCTACACGCCGGAGTTCTACCGCGCGTGCGCGGCGCGGCTGGCGCCGCTCGGCGCGCTGACGCTGCACGTCGCGAGCCCGGTCGCGCATCCCGATCGCATCCGCCAGACGCTGGTGGGCCTGCGCTCGGCGTTCTCGATCGTCACGCCGTACCTGACCTCGGTGCCGCTCTACGGTGGGCTGTGGATGATGGCGTGCTGCTCGGCGTCGCTCGACCCGCGCAAGCTCTCCGCTCCCGAGGTCGACCGGCGGCTCTCCCAGCGCGCCATTGCCGACCTGCAGTACTACAACGGCGACACGCACCGAGCGTCGCTGGCGTTGCCGAATTTCGTGCGCGCGCTGGCGCGCTAGCGGGCGCGCGGCGCCGGGCGTCGTCTGCGCCCGCACCCCGGCGTCGGCAGGACGCCGACGCGCTTGTACCCCGCTCCCAACGCTTCGTCGTGCTGAGGCGCATCGGGTCGCACTGTAGGCCCCCGCCTGCCGCAGCGGTCAACGTGCGCCGGCTTCGGAGCGTTTGGGACTTGAGGCAAAACAGGAACTTGAAGAGGGGCGAGCGTGCCCGCATCTTCGACCTGGAGGGAAGGGTTTCCCTCGCCACCGGATTGACGCCGCGATGACGCTGACCGACACGATGGGCAATGCCGATTTCGTGCTGATCGACGGGATCGTTTACGAAACCGAGTACCTGCGCGTACCCGACGAGGACATGGTCGCGGACGACGTCGTGCTCGAGGCCAAGCACGGCGAGCTCGAGGTCGCGCTCACGCTCTCGGACCTCGACGGCGCGCAGCACTTGGGCGAGGGCGTCTATCGCCTCGTCAACGGGCACCAGCTCCGCTTCCTCTCGACCGCCACGGTTCACTGAACGCCGCCGCGCGCAGCGCCCGGCGCGCCATCGCGTCGCGACCGTCCACGATAGGACGGCGCGGCGCGCGCCATGGCCTGAGGGTCGGGCTTCAGCCCGACCCTCCTGCGCCAGGACAACACCGTCGGGCTGAAGCCCGACCCGTACGACCGCTCACGCCAGCACGAAGGTATAGCTCGCCGCGAACGCGCCGGTTTCCTTGCCGGTCGCCGGCTGCGGGACGATCTCGAGACGATCGCGCTCGCGCGCGAACATGCCCATGCTGCGCTCCGCCGATTCGCCCTTGAGGTAGAGCTGCGTGGTGAGCGTGCGCCGCCCTGCCGCGGTGATGCGGAAGTGCAGGTGCGCCGGTCGCCCGCCATACGGTACCGGACGCATCGCGACGAAGGCGTAGCTGCCGTCGGCGGCCGCCACCGCGCGACCATAGCCCTGGAAGTTCTCGTCCTGGCGGCCGCCTTCGCCGACGTGGTGGTAGGTGCCGTGGACGTCGCATTGCCACAGCTCGAGCGTCGCGCCGGCCAGCGGCGTGCCGTCGGTCGCCACCACCCGTCCGGTGAGGTGCAGCGGGCTGCCCTGGGCTGTCGCGGCGCGACCGGCGACGCGCATCAGGTCGTGGTCGGTGTCGGCCGGAAAGCTGCGCGGGTAGAACGGCCCCTCCGCGTCCTGCGGCGTGGCCGCCAGGCGCGCGGCTTGCGCGCCCGCCAGGCGCGCGGCCGCGAGCGCGAACGGCGCGAGGGTTGCGGTGGCGAGGCGTCGCAGCGTGCGGCGGCGCGAGTCGCGCGGTGCGAGGAACGCAGGGACGCTCATCGGGAATGCTCCTGTTCGGGGGCCGTGCCATTGGACCGCGGAGAAGGGCGCGGGTTGCCGGACAGCCAAGGATCGCACGCGTCGCCCGGTGGCCACGCGGCGGCCCGGGGGATTGACAACCTCATCATATGCGCATACGCTCATAAAATGATGCGTCGCGTCCACGGTTCGCGATCTGCGCCCGCTCCGAAACGCGCTGCGACCAAGCTGCGCGCCGCCGCTTCGTACGAGCTCGCGCCGGTGTTCGACGCGGTCGCCGAGTATTTCGGCCTCCTCGCCGAGCCGACGCGCCTCGCGATCCTGCACACCATCTGCAACGACGAGAAAAGCGTGTCCGCCATCGTGGCGGCGACCGCCGCCACGCAGACGAACGTCTCGCGCCATCTCGGCCTGCTGCACGCGGCCGGCGTCGTGAGCCGGCGCCGCGCCGGCAGCTCGGTGCTCTACCGCGTCGCCGACCCGCTGTTCGTCGACATCTGCCGCAGCGCGTGCATGCGCATCGCCGCGCGCATCGACGCGCAGTCGCCGCTCGCCGGCGACCTGCTCGACTACGCGCGTCACGGCTAAAGCCGCACAGCGACGACGAGCGAGTATGGCCGACGCCCCTCCTTCGCGCGGACGAATCCGTCCCGCGCCGGACGCGCCGCTCGCGACCGCCGGCAGCGCCAGGCGCGGCTTCCTGCGCCGTGCCGTCGCCGGGGGAGCCGCCCTCGCCGCGGGACGTGCGGTCGCGCAGGACGAAGCGAGCCTCCCGCCGCACGTTCCCCCGTGGACGCGCACACTCGGCGCACCGGTGCTGGCGTCGCCCTACGGCGTGCCGTCGACGTTCGAATCCGCGGTGCGCCGGCGCGAGAGCCCGGGGCTGACGCGCACCCCGCACTCGTCGGTGGCGTTCACGCCGCTGCAGAACCTGTTCGGCATCATCACGCCCTCCGGCGTGCATTTCGAGCGTCACCACGCCGGCATGCCCGCGGTCGACCCGCACCAGCACCGGCTGATCGTGCACGGCATGGTGCGCGAGCCGCGCATCTACACGATGGACGACCTGATGCGTTTCCCGTCGGTGTCGCGCGTCCACTTCATCGAGTGTGGCGCCAACACCGGCATGGAGTGGGCGAACGTCGCGGTGCCGACGGTGCAGTACTCGCACGGCATGATCGGCTGCAGCGAATGGACCGGCGTGCTGCTCTCGACGATCCTCGCCGAGGCCGGCGTCGACCCCAAGGCGAGGTTCGTGCTCGCCGAAGGCGCGGACGGCGCGGCGCTCACCCGCACGATCCCACTCGACATGGCGCTCGACGACGTCCTGGTCTGCTACGGCCAGAACGGCGAGATGCTCCGTCCGGAGCAGGGCTATCCGCTGCGTCTGGTCGTTCCTGGCGTGCAGGGCGTGTCGAGCGTCAAGTGGCTGCGGCGCCTCAAGCTCGGCGACACGCCGTGGAACACGCGCGAGGAGTCGCTGCACTACGTCGACCTGATGCCCGGCGGCAAGCATCGCCAGTACACCTGGATCCAGGAAGCGAAGAGCGTGATCACCTCGCCGTCGGGCGGCCAGGTGATCCTCGACCGCGGCTACCACCAGATCACCGGCCTCGCCTGGTCGGGGCGCGGCAAGGTGAAGCGCGTCGACGTGACGACCGACGGCGGGCGCAACTGGCGTACCGCGACGCTGCAGGAACCGGTGCACACGAAGGCGCTCACGCGCTTTCGCCTCGACTGGAACTGGGACGGCGGGCCCGCATTGCTGCAGTCGCGCGTCGTCGACGACACGGGCTACGTGCAGCCGACGATCCGCCAGCTCCGCGCGGTGCGAGGGACGCGCTCGATCTACCACAACAACGCGATCCACACCTGGCGCGTCGACACGACCGGCGAGGTCGCGAATGTCCAGCTGGCTTGAGCGGAGGCGCGTCGCGCGGCATGCCCTGCTCGGCATGCTCGCGCTCGTCTGCGCGCTGCCCGTCGACGCGGCGGCGCCGGCACCGCAGCGCTACGGCTTCGGACGCGCGGCGACGCCGGCGGAGATCGCCGGCTGGGACATCGACGTGCGTCCCGACGGCCGCGGGTTGCCCGACGGGCGCGGCAGCGTCGCGCAGGGCCAGGTGCTCTACGACGACAAATGCGCGAGCTGCCACGGAACGTTCGGCGAGAGCAACGACTACCTGGCCCTCGCCGGCGGCGTCGGCTCGCTCGCCTCGGACCAGCCGGTGCGCACGCTCGGCAGCAAGCTCAACCACGCGACCACGCTGTTCGACTACATCCGCCGCGCGATGCCGTTCAACGCGCCGCAGAGCCTCGCCGACGACGAGGTCTACGCGCTTACCGCGTACGTGCTGAACCTCAACGACATCCTGCCGGCCGATGCCGCGCTCGACCGCGTGTCGATCCTGGCGGTGAAGATGCCCAACCGCGACGGATTCACGACCGACCACGGCTTCATGGCGCGCAACGCACGCCCGGACACCCGCAACGCGGCGTGCATGACGAACTGCGGGCCCGAGCCGCGCATCGCGTCGCGCATTCCGGACTACGCGCGAGATTCGCACGGCGACCTCGCGATCCAGTCGCGCACGCTGGCCGCCGCCCCGCGTGCGGCGGCGCCGGCCGCACGCGCCTCGACGGCGTCTTCCCCTGCGGATCTCGCGAGGCGGTCGGCCTGCCTTGCCTGCCACGCCGTCGCGACGAGGGTGGTGGGTCCGTCGTTCCGCGAGGTCGCGGCGAAGTACGCGGGCGATGCCGCCGCGCCGGCCCGCGTCGCCGCGAAGATCCGCGCCGGCGGTGCGGGGACCTGGGGGGTTGTCCCGATGCCGGCGCACCCCCAACTGGCCGAAGCCGATGCGCTGGCGCTCGCGCGCTGGGTGCTCGGCGGGGCGCCGCCCTAGGGAGCGCAGAGGCATAAGGTTAGAACGCCGCGGCCGGCCCCCGGGGGGTCACGCCGCGCTAGAATTGTCTTTTTTTGGCAGGCCACGGAGAAGCACATGGACGCAAGGCGCAGGGACGTACTGAAGACCGGCGGCGGCGTGAGCCTCCTGGCGCTCGTCGCGGCGGCGGGCTGGCTCAGGCCGGGCGACGCGAACGCGCAGGCGGCGGCGTGGAACAAGGCCGCGTTCGAGACGCATTCGCTCGACGAGACGATGAAGGCGCTCGGCGGCGGCGCGCCGGCGCAGAGCAAGGATATCGCGTTCGTCTCGACGCCCGACATCGCGGAGAACGGCGCGGTCGTGCCGATCGGCGTGACGAGCTCGATCCCGAAGACCGAGTCGATCGCGATCCTGATCGAGAAGAACCCGAACATGCTCGCGGCGGTGTTCGACGTGCCGGTGGGCACCGAGCCCGCGATCACGACGCGCGTCAAGATGGGCCAGAGCAGCAACGTCTACGCGCTGGTCAAGGCGGACGGCAAGTACTACGTCGCGTCGAAGGAAATCAAGGTCACGCTCGGTGGCTGCGGCGGCTAAACACGAGAGGCAAACGATGGCTGATCCGATGAAGATCCGCGCCAACCAGGTCGGCGACTCGACCGAGGTCAAGGTGCTCATGAACCACGAGATGGAAACCGGCCAGCGCAAGGACGCGCAGGGCAAGACGGTGCCGGCGTGGTTCATCCAGAACGTCTCCGCGACGTGGAACGGCAAGACGGTGCTCGCCGCGCAATGGGGCCCGGCCGTGTCGAAGAACCCGTTCCTCGCGTTCAAGTTCAAGGGCGGCGCCAAGGGCGACAAGGTCACGATCACCTGGGTCGACAACCGCGGCGACAAGCGCACCGACGAGGCGGTGATCGCCTGACGACGACCTTCCGCGGCGTGACCCACGCCGCAGCCAGGGT
>DATLIR010000323.1:0-5612 GCA_035539315.1 Casimicrobiaceae bacterium | reverse complement strand
CGTCGGACGCCGACGCGCTGAGCGTGAGCGGCCCGGGCGCCGTCTGCGACATCGGCGACACCGCCAGGTTGACCTTCGGCGCGAGGTTGGTCAGCTGGCCGAGCGTGACGCCGAACTCGGACGACGTGGTCGACAGGCCCTTGTCGTCGGTCGCGACGGCGCGGAAACGGTAGATCTTCGCCGTGGTGGTCGTGTAGACGTAGGTGTAGGGCGGCGCCGTCAGCGTCGCGAGAATCGTGTTGCCCTCGTAGAACTTGACGTTGGCGATCGTACCGTCGTCGTCGCTCGCGGTGGCGGTCAGCGTCACCGGGCCGGCCGTCGTCTGGGACGCCGGCGTCGCGACGAGCGTCACCTTGGGAGCGAGGTTCTGCTGCAGCGTGCCGGCGATGACCGGCACGGTCGCCGACGAGCCGGGCGCGCCGACGTTGTCGTAGGCCACCGCACGGAACGCGTAGCTGCCGGCGACGGTGACCGCATAGTTCATCGAGTGCGGGGCGAAGACGGTCTCGCCGATCTTCTCGGCCCCGGCGTAATACTCGACACGCGAGACGACGCCGTCGGCGTCGCTCGCGTCGACCGCGAGCGTGACGATCGCGGGCACGGCGGGAACGCTCGACGGAGACACGGTCAGCTTGGCGATCGGCAACTCGTTGCCGATGCTGCCGCCCCCGGTCGGGTACACCTGGTAGGCGGTGCCTTCATACGCGAAGAACGGCCAGCGCGACAGCACCATGTCGCGCTCGGCGGTGTTGGTCGTGAAGAAGTGCGCGCCGGTGTTGGTGTTGAAGAAGCGGAACAACGGCACCCGGCCGGCGCCCTCGGTGGCGGGCGCGTAATAGGCCGGCCCCTCGAACGCGAACACCGGGTAGGTCGCGAGGACGAAGTTCTTCTCGGCTTCCGACTGCGTGTAGAAGTGCGTGCCGGTTCGGGTGTTGTAGAAGCGGTAGACCGGCAGGTTGTCGATGCGCGGCTGCGGATACGCGTAGTACGCGGGGCCCTCGTAGGCGAACTGCGGATAGCGCACCAGCACGATGTCGCGCTCGGCCTGCGAGATCGTGTAGAAGTGCGTGCCGGTCTGCGTGTTGTAGAACCGGAACACCGGCGAGGGCAGTTGCGCCTGGGCGGCCGACGCGAATGCGGCGAGCGCGAGTGCGGCGAGGATCAGGCAGTGGCTCGCGAACGAACGACCGGAACCCGTGACTCGGTGAATGGCGCGCATCGCTCGTTGCCTCCCAACCGTTGGATCTGCCAGGGCCGGCGATCCCCGCGCTCGACCCCGGGCTGATTATTCCATCGGCATAACTTGCGAATCAAGCCCCGTTCGTCGTTTTCCGGCGACAGCGTAGGCAGGAGTGGCAGTTTTCACCACTGCCACTCGAAGCAAACGATCCAACACGTTGTTGTTATTGAATTTCACTCTAGGGGAGCGAATGGTCGCGCGCCGCAGGAGTCGGTGATTCATGACGTCAGAATGCGGCCGCCTCATAGGACGTGGGAGAATTTCCCACGTAAATCGGCTGTCGCCCACAGCTCGGCACGCGAAGTCGGGCCAAAACACCATTCCGGGGCTAATTTCATGACATGGGAATGGGCGCGAGGCAGGCTGTAGCGCACCGCCAAGGCGCCGGCCGTGGCCGCCGCACGACATCGTGCGGGCTTCGCGCTGCCCGGCGTCTCCGGGCATCGCGTCAGGCGAGGAAGCCCAGGTCCTGCGACGCGAACGCGCCGAGACTCGGGAACACCGCGCCCAAGTCCGGGGTCGGGACGCCGAACCAGCGCGACAGCGTCGCGCCGTACTGGTCGAGCGACGTGGTCGGGATCCACTGCCCTTCGTCGCCGGCGTCATCGGGGCCGCCGACGGCGAGCGTCGGGTAGATCCCGTAGAACGTGCCGCCCCTGACGCCGGCGCCCATCACGAACTGGTGGCCGCCCCACGCATGGTCGGTGCCGTCGTTCGCATTGACGCGGAAGGTGCGGTTGAAATCCGACAGCGTGAACGTCGTCACCTGCGCGCCGACCCCGAGGACATCGAGCGCGCGCTGGAACGCCGCGAGCGCCGGCCCCAGCTCGTCGAGGCGCCGCGCGAGCTCGGTCTTCTGGCTGGCGTGAGTGTCGTAGCCACCCATCGCCGCGAAGAACAGGTGGCGCCTCACGCCCAGCGTCGTGCGACCGGCGATCAGCGTGGCGATGCGGCGGAGCTGGTCGGCAAGGCCGGAGTAGACGCCGGCGAACGCGGTCTCGACCGCCGGCAGCTCCGCGTGGATCGCGTTGTTCACCGCTTCCGCGCTGCGCAGCGCGAGGTCCATCGTGTCCGCGGCCTTGGCGACGATCAGGTTTTCGCGCTCGACCGCGAGGAGCCTGCGCATCGTGTCGAGGCGCAGCCGGCCCCACGGCGAGTCGGGATCGCCGGCGAGGCCGTTGCCGCCGTCGCCGGGAAGCGCGAGCGGCACCGTCGTCTCGCCCACCGTGAACAGCGCGTCGCCGTCGAGCGAGATCACTCCGGGGATCGCGAGTACCGGATTGCCGGCCGCCGTACGGTCCGCGACGCGCCCACCCCAGCCGCTGTTGAAGAGCGCGCCCGGCACCAGGCCCTGCCACTGGAGCTGCTGGTCCGAATGCGAGAACAGGTTGCGTGGAGCGCGCGCACCGGCCTGGTAGGACGCGCGCGAAAGCGGCGCGAGCAGCGTGCCCACGTTGCAGACGACGGCCAGCTTCCCGGCGGCGAACAGCGGCGCGAGGTTGTCGAGCTGGGGATGCAACCCGAAGCGGCGGCCCGGCGACGTCGGCGTGATCGGCACCAGCTCGGCCTGCGACAGTCCCATGCCGGTGCGTCCGCGCGTGGCGCCGTACGGCCCGTAGTCGTCGAGCGGTACCACCATGTCGTTGCTGTCCGCGCCCCCGTAGAGGAACACGCACACGAGCGCCTTGTAATCGGACGCCGTTTGCGCGGCCGCGTGCGGCAGCGCGAGCCCCGACAGTCGCGGCAGCAACCCCGACGCCGTGAGTCCTCCGGCGGTGACGAGCAAGCGGCGGCGCAGCGTGTCGATGCCCATGGCTTCCTGCTAGCGGCTCACCTGGAACTGGAACGCGGTCGTGGCGAGGAACAGCGCCGTGCGCGCGCGCTCGCCCGCGTCGTCGATCTGCACCAGCGCGTCGTAGATCGCGCCCTTCACGCCGGCGGGCATCGCGCCGCCGAAGAAGCGCTCGTCGATCGCCGCGAGCAGCTTGCGTGCATCGGCGCCGAGCGCGATCCACGGCTGCAGCGCGAGCTTCGTGCCGATCGACGTCGCGATCTCGTCGTCGCGGTCGATGCCGCCTTCCCACAGCATCCCGAACACGAAGTTGCTGCGCGCCAGCACCGTGTTGGTGTTGTGCGCGCCCATCGGCGGCGCGACGACGTCGGTGCCGGGGATCCGGTATTCGGCCGGGAAGTAGTTGAACACGGACGGCGCGTAGAACACGTTCTGCCCCATCGCCTGCGTGACCTCGTCGAGGAAGATGCCGTCGCTCGCGGCACCGGCGCCGCGCAGGAACGCGGTCACGAACAGCGCGGGTTCGCGGAAGCGTCCGTAGCGGATGTTCGCGTCGCCCGCCGTGCGCGCCTCGGGATCGAGCAGAATCGCGCGCACCACGGCCTTCAGGTTCCCGCGCATCCCGGCGCCGTCGTCGTCGAACACCGCAGCCACGCGATCGACGTACGCCGGCGACGGCGTGCCGGTCACCAGGTGGCGAATCAGCTGGCGGCCGATGAACGGCCCGACGTTGGGATGCAGGAACACGTTGCGCAGCACCGCGCGGACGTCCGCGTCGGGCGTCTGTCCGGCCGGCAGCTGGATGCCGCGCAGCACGCGCTTGGCGCCGCCGTCGTGCAGCGCGGCGTCGGCCACCATCGCGGCGCCGTAGTAGCGCTGGTCCTCGTCGTGCTTGGCGAGCTTGGGGGGCGTGCCCGGATACGGCGCGTAGGTCCACCCGGTGAGCGCGCGGGCGAAGGCCTTCACCTCGGGCTGCCCGTAGGTGAGCACCGGCTGCGATTGCGCATCGAAGAGCGGCGTGCCGTCGCGCTTGAGCTCTATCGTGCCGATCGAGAACAGCTGCAGGAGCTCGCGCGCGTAGTTTTCGTTGGGCTCGGTCCCCTCGGTCGGGTTGGCCTTTGCGTTGTCGACCATGTCGAGGTAGTGGCCCATCGCCGGCGAGAGCGTCACGGCATAGAGCAGCCCCTCGAAGTTGCCGAACGCGTTGTCGGCGAGCATCTGGTGCCAGCGCGCCTGCACGTACGCGGTCTCCATGTCCGGGTCCTTCATGCCGGACACGACGAAGATCTGCGACAGCGCCCAGGCCACGCGCTGGCGCAGCTGGTCGGGGGCGGACAGCGCATTGGTGAAGAAGCGCGCGCGCAGCTTGAACAGCGTGAGCTGGTCCTCGGCGCAGCGGTAGATCGGCGTGTCGCGCGCCGCGCTGAACTTGCACCCTTCGCTCTCGTCGAGCGACTCGTAGAAGAACTCGCTCTTCGGGTAGCCGGTGGGCCCCTTCCCGAGCTGGTCGTCGACCCACGCGGCCGCGCCCATCGCGTGGGCGCGGTCGACCTCGGCGACGGTGGGCCCGAATGTCGCCTGGTCGACGAGTCGGAACGCGTCGCGCTTGGCGGTGGCCGCGGCGCCCGGCGCGAGCGCGAGCGCGTAGTACGCGACGCCCTCGTACGCGAACGCCGGGAAGCTGCGCTGCACGAAATCCTTCTCGGTCTCCTCGGCGGTGTAGAAGTGCGTGCGCGTCTGCGTGTTGTAGAAGCGGTGCACGGGCACGCGGTCGAACGCGTCGGTCAGGTAGGCGTGGAACGCCGGGCCCTCGTCCGCGAACTGCGGCCAGGTCGCCAGGATGCGCTGGCGCTCCGCGGCGTCGGTCGTGTAGAAATGCGCGCCGGTCTCGCGGTTGAAGAAGCGCCAGACCGGCACGGTGCCGGTGTCGGGTGCGCGCAACGCACGCCACACCGGGCCTTCGTCGGCGAAGTGCGGCCAGGTCGCGAGGATGTGGGCGCGCTCGGCAGGGTCGGCCGTGTAGAAGTGCACGCTGGTCCAGCGGTTGAAGAACCGGTAGACCTCCGTGACGTCGAGCGCCTTGGGCCGCGCCGTTCGGGTCATCGCGACCGGGGCCAGCACGGCGCGCGACGGCGAAGAAGCGGACGGCTTGAGGCGCTGCATCAGCGCCGAAGGTGCGCGCGGCGTGGATGCGGTGGTCGCGGCGGCCATGGTGGGCTCCGCCCCGGCCGCGAACGCCAGTGCGAGCCAGAGCGCGATGCCGCCCGCCCAGCACGCGACGAGGAGCACCGTGCTGCGGGCAGGCGTCCGGATCGCGTGCGTGGGCGCTCCCAGGACCGACGTGCGGGCGTGTCGACCCTGTGCGTTCGTCGCCATCGGCTGGAGGCCGCTTTAGCTATGCCAACGTCATAACCCTACGTGGATTGGTTGTTGACTGCAAGGGGGCACCCGGGCCGGGGACGGATCGAGCGGTCAGGCCGGCGAACGGTCCGCGTCGGGGCGGCGCGCGGAATTCCCGCCGCGGATGACGGACATGACAACCCCCCGGTCGCCGCGTTTGTGCGCGACAACCGGGGGGGG
>DATLIR010000322.1:0-5703 GCA_035539315.1 Casimicrobiaceae bacterium | reverse complement strand
CACGCCCGGCACGTCGAGCGTGCGCTCCCAGCGCGCGAGCGGCACCGGTTGCCGCTTGCGGTCCTCGAACGGCAGCACCGCGCCGACCAGCACCGGCCGACCGCCGAAGCGCAGCGCGAGCTCGTCGTCGCGGCCGTCGGCGGCCCAGCGAAGGAGGTCGCGCAACGGCACGTAGCCGTAGCCCTCGCCGAGCGCGTACTGGATGAGCCCCCGCTCCGGTACCGTTCCGAGGACGCGCGCCATCTCGCCGACGAGCGTCGGCACCACGCCGCCGCCGGCGTCCAGCTGCTCGTCGTACCGTCGGATGCGGCCGTCGTCGTCCTGCGGGAGCACGGCGAAGCCGGCGCGGCCCGCGGCGGCGATCAGCGGGGCGTGCACCGGTCGCGGTGTGCCGTCGGCCCGCACCGCCAGCCCCAGCACGACCGGCGCGACGCGACGCAGCGCCACGACACCGGTGATGAGCGCCTGGTCGGCACCCGGGGCGAACACATCATACGAGCGATCCGGGAGCACGACGTCGAGGCCGACGGCGCGCGGCCTCGCTCGCGCGAGCGCGGCGAGCGCGTCGCCGAGCGTGCGGTGCGACAGCGCGATCGGCTCGGCAAGCTCGTCGAGCGACGCCTCGTCGATGCCCACGATCGCGATGCCGTCGCGCGCGGGGATCGGCGCGAGCCTCGCGAGCAACGCGAATTTCGCATCGAGGAGCGCGAGGTCGATCGCGCGGATCGCCGGCACCCAGGCGAGCATGACGCCGACCGCGATCAGCGCCAGCGTGATCGCGATCTTCGCCGGCCATGCGCTCATGCGCTCGACGAGCCGGTCGGCGCGGCTCGGCCGCGGCGGGACGCGGACCGGCGGGTGCGCAGCGTCGGCGCCCCCGGGGGCCATGCCGCGGCGTCGCCTGCGCGTGGGCGCCAAGGCTAGCGCGTGCCGTACAGCACGAACGGCGCCCACGCGAGCGGATCGCGGCGCGCGGGGTCGCGCAGGAACTCGCGCTTGACCGCGGCGAGCGCGTCGGCGTGCGTGGCGCCGGCCCGGAGCTTCGCGAAAAATCGCTTCATGAACTCCGCCGTGCTGCCGTCGAGCACCGGCCACAGGCTCACGATCGCGTCGGCGTTGCCGGCGAGGTAGAGCGCGTACGGCAGTCCCATGATCCCTTCGCCGCGCACGACGCGCCCGAGCCCGGTCTCGCACGCCGACAGCACGACGAGGTCGCTCGCGAGCGTGTAGCCGGGGAGCTCGGCGACGGTCACGTAGCCGTCGACGCCCGCCGGACGCTGCACCTGGTCGAGCACGAGCGCCGACAGCCGCGGATCGCCCGGGCTCAGGTAGGCGTGGGTCGAGAACAGGATGCGGCGGAAGGTGGCGAGCTCGCCGCTGCGGTCGAGGCGCTGAAGCTCGGCCTCGCTCGCGAGCGCACCCTTGCGCACGACGGTCCGCGTGTCGAGCGCGGCGACGCCGTCCACCTCGCGCTCGGAGGCCGGGAGGTCGCTCCAGGCGCCCTTGCGCAGCGGTGTGCCGGCGGTCGAAGGCTCGGACGCCGAGGTCGCGTAGCGCGCGGCACCGATCGCGAGGAGCGGCAGGCGGCCGACGCGGCGGTCGAGCGCGCGATGGCGCTCCTCGAGGAGCGCGTAGACCGAAAGCGACTGGGCGTAGCGGAGGACATGACGGTCGACCACGCGCGCGCCGCGCCACGGCAGCGCGTCGAACGGCAGCGCGGCGAGCGACTCGTCGGGGCTCACGATCCACTGGCGTTTGGGCGAGAGCCGCGGCTCGATCGGCGCGAGCAGGCGCGACGCGAGATGGCGGCCGAGCTCGTCGACGGTGATGCGGACGGCCGCGTCCTCGGGACGGGCGATGCCGTGCGCGTACGCGCCGTCCCCCTTGCGCCACAACGGCAGCGGCTGGGTCGTGCCGATCGCCTGTCGGTACGCGTCGACAGCGTCCGCCAGGCCCGCCGCGGGCCCGAGGTCGATCACCTCGAGCGGCCGCTCGCGCATGAGCACGTACGCGTAGAGACGATCGTGTGCGAACAGGTACGACACGAACGCGGCGTCCGCGGGCAGCGCGCTGCGCCCCGCGTCGGCTTTGACCAGCGCGATGCCGAGGAGCTGCGCGTACCTGGGATAGCGCGCCGACAGCTCGCGCCTGAGCTCGACGAGCGCGCGGCCGCGCTCGAGCCGCTTCGCCTCGAGCTCGCCGCGTCTCTCGGGCGTCGGGCCGGCGGCGAGCGCGCGGTCGTACTCCGCGAGGTTCGACTGGAGCTCGGCGATGCGGTCGGCATCCCCGGGCGGCAACAGGCCGCTCTCGTCGGCGCGGCGCGTGACCAGCGCGTCGAGCAGCGTGCGACCCTTCGACAGCTCGGCGACGTCGAACGACGCGGCGTCGTCGCCGAGCCGGTGCTCGACCGCCGCGAGCCGGCGGTAGGCCGGGATCGACGCGGCCAGCGCCGCGATCTGCGCCTCGCGCGTCGTCGCGAGCGACTCGCGCAGCGCCTCGGCGCCATCGCGCGCCCTGCGCAACGCCGCGGCGGCGGCGCCGAGGTCGCCTTCGCCAAGTTCGAGCTCGCCGAGCTTCGCGTAGCTCTTGATCGTCCCCGGATCGTCGAAGCCGGTGAGCGCCTCGAGCTTCGTGGTGACGGCGACGAAATCGGCGCGTGCGTCGGACGGCCCCCTGAGCTTCCAGCGCGCCAGGGCGGCCGCCTGCTCGATCCTGAGCACGGTCGCATGCTCGGGCGGCATGACCGACTTCGCGCGCGGCAGGAGCGACGCGAGCGCCGCGTCCGCCTCGGCGAGACGGTCGCTGTCGATGAGCGTGATCGCGAGGGCCGCCTCGTCGTAGATCTGCTCCGGGTGGTTGAGTCCGCGCGTGGTCCGGCCCGCCTCGAGCGCCTTGACATACCACTGGATTGCCGTGTCGATGTCGCCGTTGCCGCGGTAGCTCGCGGCGAGGTTGTTCATCGCGCGGATCGTGCGCGGGTGGGTCGGGCCGCGCGTCCGGACCATGGTCTCGTAGGCGTGCCGCTTCATCGGCAGCGCGTCCTCCCAGCGGCCGAGCTCCTCGAGCGAAATCGCGAAGTTCGCGAGCGCGAGCGTCGTCATCCAGTGGGTCTCGCCGAGCACCTCGCGGGCGTCGAGGTACGCGCGCTCGTTCTGCGCCGCCGACTCGGCGACGCGTCCGAGCTGGTGCAGGTTGATCGCGAGGTTCATGCGCGAGATGATCGCGTCGCTGTGCTTCGCGCCGACGAGCTCGATCGTGCCGTCGAGCGCGCGGTGGTTGAGCGGCAGCGCCTCGGCCGGGTGGCCGCCGTCGCCCAGCGCCTGCGCCAGCTGCGCGACGCTGTCGAGCGTCTTCAGGTGCTTCTCGCCCAGGACGGCGGTGCGGCGCGCGAGAACCTCGCGGTTGATCGCGATCGACGGCTCGTACTGGCCCGCCTGCCAGTAGCAGTTCGCGAGCTCGCTGCGGGCCTGCAGCGTCTGCGCGTGGTCGGCGCCGTTCGCGGCGGCCGCGCCCTCGGCGAGCCGTGTCATGCCCGTGATCGCGCGCTCGCTGTCGCCGAGCCGGCTCGCGAGCGCGTAGAGGTCGATCGTGCAGTCGATCGTCGCCGGCGCGTAGGCTCCGTCGCTGGCGCGAAGCAGTGCGCATGCGGCTGCGAACCTGAGCTCGGCGTCGGCGTCGCGCCCCTCGTCGGCGAGCTTCTTGCCTTCCTCGAGCAGCGCCTCGGCCTGCGAGCGCAGAGGGTCGGGCGCGGCGGGGGGATCCGCGGCGTGCGCGAGCGCCGATGCGAATGCGCACAGGACGAGCGTGCGCACGACGCCGGGACGGCGCGTTCCCATGGGATGGCGTGGTCGCTCAAGCGCGGCCCGGGGGGCCGCGACGGGGCGTCCATGGTACCGCGCCGGCGCGGCGTGGCGGCCGTCAGCCGGGTGGCGGGCCGCTGAACGTGGGGATCGGGCGGATCCCGAGGCGCCCGCCGGGGCGCCGCCGACGTCCCTTTGCTCTTAGCGGAGGGTTAGTCGGTGACAAGGCGCGGCCGCGCTAGCGACGCAGCCGACGGACGCCGAGCGTGAGCCGCGGGCCCGGACGATGTCAAGACACCGGCCGTCACGCCGTCGCGGCGGGCGGGGCACGCGTCGTCGACGCATGGTTCGTCCATGCGAAGACTTCCTTGGTGGGCGGGCCCAGCGGGGCGATGTTGGGGTCGATGCCGGTCAACGCCTCCACCTGCGACTTGAACCACAGGTGGAACGCCTCGGTCGCGTCGGCGAAGCGCGGGGCGGCCTCGACCGGATCCGCGAGCTCGGTCACGGCGATCACCCACGGGCCCGCGGCCGTGTGCTGCAGGTGCCACGACTCGCGCTCGACGCCGTAATGCCGATAGAAGCGGGCCGCGTCGCCGGCCCGCCTGCCCTTGAGCTCGGCGGCGAACTGGTGGAGATCGGTCAGCGATCCGCGAAGCGGGAACGCGCGAACGACGAGCGGCATGGGAGCTCCGGGTCTCGCGGGGGACCCTGGATGCTACGGGGGAGTGCGGCCGCGCTCAACGGCGGGCCGACGACGGGTCAGCGCCCGCCGCCGAACGTGTCTCGCATGGCGCGCGCCAGCGCGGCGTCGCCGTGCGCCGCCAGCGCGTCGGCGGCGCCGGCGCGGTCGCGCTCGTCCTTGTTCTGGCTGAGCTTCCACTTGCCGACGATGCGCGCGATCGCGACCTCGATCCCGACGATGCGCGTGAGCATGTCGTCGATGTACGCGGCTTCCGAATCGGTCATCTTCCACGGCCGCGCGTCGCCGGTCGCGGCTTCGTGCCGGCGCGTGAGCCGTGCGACAACGCCGCGCACGAAGCGCTCGTCGTCGCGGACGCGCACCCTCCCGTGCACGTGCACGACGCGGTAGTTCCAGGTCGGCACCTGCCGGTGGAGCTCGTGCTTGCTCGGGTACCAGTTGGGCGAGACATAGGCATGCTCGGCGCGGAAGATCACCAGCGCCTCGTCGCCGTCACGCAGCTCGCGCCACACCGGATTCGCACGCGCGACGTGCGCGATCAGCGTGCCGTGCGGGCCCTCGTCGGGCAGCACCTCGAACGGAATGTGGTTCGCGTCGAGCCCGGTTGGCCCCTGCACGACGAGCGCGCCGAGCGGGTGCTCGGCGATCAGCCGGTTGAGCTCGGCCGGTCGCGTCTCCGCGAAATGATCGGGCAGGTACATCGCCCGATTGTAGTGTCCCGGCTTGCCGGAAACGAGACGGGGGCTTCGCGACCCCGTGCAAGCCGGCAAGTCCCGACCCAACGACTGGCGTGCCGGCGCCACCCTCGTTCCCGACCGATGCACCCGAGCGTTGGAGCTTCCAGCGCTTCGTACCCTCGCAGAGGCGCACGAAGCGTCACGCGTAAGGATCGTCCTACAGGACGGCTCGTGGGGAATGGGAATGGGTCGTTCGCGCCGCTGTTGGCAAGGAACCAGCCGCCACCCCGTGATGAGGCGGCGGGTGCTCATTCCATCGGAGAAGACCATGAATCCAACGAAGAGACTTGCTGTGGTGGTTGCCGGCGCCTCCTGATCGGTCTGCCGGCCGTCACGTTTGCCGAGACGGTGGTCGTTCGGCTCAAGAGCTACGAGGAATTGCCCTCGGTCTCGTCTGGCGCTTCCGGGCATTTCAAGGCGTTCATCGACGACAAGGCGCCCGCGATCGCCTACGAGCTCTTCT
>DATLIR010000321.1:0-3974 GCA_035539315.1 Casimicrobiaceae bacterium | reverse complement strand
GTACACGACGCTCGACGTCGTCGCGCGCGAAGGCGTGCGTCTGATCGGACTCGCGCGCCCCGAGGTGCACAACGCGTTCAACGAGACGCTCATCGCGGAGCTGACCGACGCGGTGCGCGAGGCGGTCGCCGATCCCGCCGTGCGCGTGCTGCTGCTGCACGCGACCGGCTCGAGCTTCTGCGCCGGCGCCGACCTCGCGTGGATGAAGCGGATGGCCGCGTACGGTCACGCCGAGAACCTGGCGGACGCCAACGCACTGGCGGCGATGCTCTCGACGCTGGCGCAGTGCCCCAAGCCGACCGTCGCTTGCGTCAACGGCGCGGCCTACGGCGGCGGCGTCGGCCTGATCGCCTGCTGCGACATCGCGATCGGCGCGAGCGACGCGATGTTCGCGCTGTCCGAAGCGAAGCTCGGGTTGATCCCGGCGACGATCGGGCCCTACGTGGTCGCCGCGATAGGCGCGCGCCAGGCGCAGCGCTACTTCGTCACCGGCGAGCGCTTTTCCGCGGCCGAGGCGTTCCGGATCGGCCTGCTGCACGACATCGTGCAGCCCGCCGAGCTCGACGCGCGCGTGAACGAGCTCCTCGGCGCGCTGCTGCTGGCCGGTCCGCAGGCGCAGCGCGAGGCGAAGCTCCTGATCCGTGCGATCGCGCAGCGGCCGATCGAGGCGCCGCTGATCGCGGACACCGCGGAGCGCATCGCTCGCGTGCGGGCGACCGACGAGGCACGCGAAGGGATCGCCGCGTTCCTCGGCAAGCGTTCGCCCGCGTGGGTGCCGCGCGCGCTGCGGCCCGCGCGGGGCCAGCGCTGAGGCGCGGCGCGCATGCCCGCGCACGACGCGTTCGATGTGTGGCACCTGATCGCGGTGGCGGCGGCGCTCGGCTGGGCGTCGGGGTTGCGCCTCTACGCGGTGCTCTTCGTCGTCGGCGGGCTGGGCCATCTCGGCTGGATCCCGCTGCCCGGCACGCTGTCGGTGCTGACCCATCCGCTGGTGCTCGCCGCGTCGGGCTTCATGTTCGCGGTCGAGTTCTTCGCCGACAAGATCCCCGGCGTCGACAGCGTGTGGGACGTCGTCCAGACCTTCGTGCGCATTCCCGCCGGCGCGGCGCTCGCGGCGAGCGTGTTCGGCGACAGCGGCGCCGCGGCCGCGTTCGCCGCGGCGATCCTGGGCGGGACGCTCGCCGCCGGCAGCCACTTCGCCAAGGCGGGCGGACGCATGGCGATCAACGCCTCGCCCGAGCCGTTCTCGAACTGGGCGGCGTCGTTCGGCGAGGAGCTGGCGGTCGGCACCGTGCTGTGGCTCGCGTGGGCCTATCCGTGGGCCGCGCTCGCAGTGCTCGGCGCGCTGGTGCTCCTGTCGATCTGGCTCGTGCCGAAGCTCTTCCGTCTCATCCGGCGCTTTCTCGATCGGCTCGCCGGCGTGGCCGGGATCGACGCGCCGATCGCCGGCCCGCGCGAGGGCCGTGGATGAACGCCGCTGCGCGGCCCCAGGGCAGGCGGACGACGGGCCGTCTCCCGTCCGCGGCCTGCCTGGGGGAGACCGAACGACGCTCTCTCCGCGGGAACGACAGCCGACTTCGTCATCAGGAGGGGGTGTGCGACGCCGCGTCAGCGGCCAGCGCGGCGGAGGCATGCCATTGAGCGACCGGGCGATCCTGTGGCCCGTCCTGGCGATCGTCGCGCTGACCTTCGTCGTGAGCCTGGTCATGTACCGCCGCCGCATCGCCGAGATGCGCGCAAAGCGCATCCGGCCGCAGGCGATCGCCACCGCGGTGATGATGAGCGCCCACCTCGAGGACGTCGGCGCGGCCGACAACTACCGCAACCTGTTCGAAGGTCCGGTGCTGTTCTACCTTGCGGCGCTCATGGCGCTCGCGCTGAAGGTCGTGAGCCCGCCGCTGGTCGTGATGATGTGGCTCTACGTCGCCTGCCGCGTGGCCCACAGCGTGATCCATTGCACGACCAACCGGGTGATGCACCGGTTCATGGCGTTCCTGGCGAGCCATGCGGTCCTGTTCGCGATCTGGCTCGTCGTCGCGTGGTCGGTCGCGAACGGGACGTGACGTGTTCACCAAGATCCTGATCGCGAACCGCGGCGAGATCGCCTGCCGCGTGGTGCGCACCGCACGCCGTCTGGGCATCCGCACCGTCGCCGTGTACTCGGACGCCGACGCCCACGCCGTGCACGTCGCCGCGTGCGACGAGGCCTACCGCCTGGGACCGCCGCCGCCGCGCGAAAGCTATCTCGACGGCCGGCGCATCCTCGAGATCGCGCTAGCGACCGGTGCACAGGCGATCCACCCGGGCTACGGCTTCCTGTCGGAGAACGAAGGCTTTGCGCGCGCCTGCGCCGAGGCCGGCGTCGCGTTCATCGGACCGCCGCCGGCCGCGATCGCCGCGATGGGGTCCAAGTCGGCGGCGAAGGCGATCATGGGGAAGGCGGGTGTGCCGCTCGTCCCCGGCTACCACGGCGACGACCAGGATCCCGCGCTGCTCGCCCGCGAGGCCGCGCGCATCGGCTTCCCGGTGCTGATCAAGGCGACGGCGGGCGGTGGCGGCAAGGGCATGAAGATCGTGCGCGCGGCCGGCGAGTTCGACGCCGCGCTCGCGTCGGCGCGCCGCGAGGCGCAGGCCGGCTTCGGCGACGACCGCGTGCTGATTGAGCGCTACCTCGCCTCGCCGCGCCACATCGAGATCCAGGTGTTCGGCGATACGCACGGCGCGGCCGTGTCGCTGTTCGAGCGCGACTGCTCGGTGCAGCGCCGCCACCAGAAGGTGCTCGAGGAGGCGCCTGCGCCCGGCATGACGCCGCTGCGCCGGCGCGCGATGGGCGAGGCCGCGGTGGCGGCGGCGAAGGCGATCGGCTACGTGGGCGCGGGCACGGTCGAGTTCATCGCCGAGCAGGACGGCACCTTTTACTTCATGGAGATGAACACGCGTCTGCAGGTCGAGCATCCGGTGACCGAGATGGTCACCGGCCTCGATTTGGTCGAGTGGCAGCTGCGCGTGGCCAGCGGCGAGCACCTGCCCGTCGCGCAGGAGCGGCTCGCGATGCACGGCCACGCGATCGAGGCGCGGCTCTACGCGGAGGATCCGGAGCGCGGGTTCCTGCCGTCGATCGGGCGTATCGCGCACTGGCGCATGCCCGAGGCATCGGCGCGCGTGCGCATCGACACCGGCGTCGCCGCGGGCGACGAGGTATCGCCGTACTACGATCCGATGCTCGCCAAGCTGGTCGTCTGGGGCGAGGACCGCGAGCGGGCCTGCGCGACGCTTCTCGCCGCGCTCGCCGATTGCGAGGTCGCCGGCGTCGCCACCAACATCGCCTTTCTCGAGCGTGTCGTCGCGCACGAGGCGTTCGCGACCGGTGCGCTCGACACGGGCCTGATCGAGAAGCACCACGCGGCGCTGTTCCCGCCGGCCGGGCGCCCGCCCGCGCTCGCGCTCATCGCGGCCGCGGTCGACGAGCTCGCGCACGCGCGCGGCGACGCCGGCCCGCGCCACGACGCCGATCCGCACTCGCCGTGGGGCGCGACCGATGCGTGGTGGCCGAACAGCGTGCACCACGCGGTCGTGCTGGCGTTCGCCGACGGAGACGAACGCGTCGAGGTGCGGCTCTCCGGGCCGTTCGACGCGTTGTCGGTCGACATCCACGGCCGGCGCACCGGGGCGCGCGCGGAACGCACGGGCGATGGCTGGATGCTCGACACCGGCACCCAGCGGATCACGGCGCGCGTCGTACGCGCCGGCGAAGATCGACTGGTGTTCGCGCGCGGCCTGCGCCGGCGGCTTCGCTACCTCGACCCGCTCGCGCACGCCGGCGAGGAGGCGGAGCGTGCCGGCCACCTGGCCGCGCCGATGTCGGGCACGGTCGTCGCCGTGCCGGTCGCCGTGGGTGACCGCGTCGAGCGCGGCGCCGCGCTGGTCGTCCTCGAGGCGATGAAGATGGAGCACACGATCGTGGCGCCTGCGGC
>DATLIR010000320.1:0-6665 GCA_035539315.1 Casimicrobiaceae bacterium | reverse complement strand
AGGTGCGGTAGCCGTTCGCCTTCAGCACCTGCGGGATCGTCACGCAGCGATGGTTGAGGTTGCCGGCGTAGCCCTCAGGGCCGGAGTCGTAGGTGAGGATGCCGATGCCGGTCTGGTGCGGGTGCAGGCCCGTGAGCAGCGAGGCGCGCGAGGGGCTGCAGCGTGCCGTGTTGTAGAACTGCGAGAAGCGCAGGCCGCCGCTCGCGAGGCGGTCGAGGTTGGGCGTCTCGACCTCGCCGCCGTAGCAGCCGATGTCCGAGAAGCCCATGTCGTCGTTCAGGATGAGCAGGATGTTGGGGCGCTTGTCCATGGCGGTCCTTCCTTCGATTCGGTCAGTTCAGTCGTTCGCCGCTGGCGCGGTCGAACAGGTGCGCGGCCTGCGGCTCGAAGCCCAGGCGGACGTCCTCGCTTTCGCGCGCGGGCGCCAGGCCATCGGTCTTCCACTTCAGGCGCTGCTCGCCGGCCTTGAGGTCGACGATGCTGTAGTCGCCCAGTTCCTCGACGTAGTCCACCCGCGCCGGGATGCCGCCTGCGATCGGTCGCATGTCGCCGGGGCGCACGCCCAGCGTGATGTCGCGCGTGCCTTCGGTGGTCGCGCCGACAGGCAGCTCGACGCCGCCGAAGCGCACGCGATCGCGCTCCCACGTCGCCGGCACCAGGTTCATCGGCGGCGTGCCGATGAAGCCGGCCACCGACACCTGCCGCGGCTTGCCGAAGATCTCGCGCGGCGTCGCGATCTGCACGATGCGCCCGTCCATGAACACCGCCACGCGATCGGCCAGCGTCATCGCCTCTTCCTGGTCGTGCGTGACGTAGACGGTGGTGACGCCCAGCGTGCGCTGCAACTGCTTCAGCTCCAGACGCGTCTCCAACCGCAGCTTGGCGTCGAGGTTGGACAGCGGCTCGTCGAGCAGGAACAGGCGCGGCTTGCGCACGATCGCGCGCGCGAGGGCGCAGCGCTGCTGCTGGCCGCCGGACAGCTGGCCGGGACGCCGGGCGAGCAGGTGGTCGATGCGGACCTTCGCCGCGGCGTCGTGCACCGCCCGGTCGATCTCGTCGCGCGGCGTGCCGATCATCTTCAGCGGAAACGCGATGTTCTCGGCGACGCTCATGTGCGGGTAGAGCGCGTAGCTCTGGAACACCATCGCGACGTCGCGCTCGCCCGGCTCGCGCGCGGTGACGTCGTCGCCGTCGAGGACCACGCGGCCCGCGTCGGCGCTCTCGAGCCCGGCGAGGACGCGCAGCGTCGTCGTCTTGCCCGATCCCGACGGCCCGAGCAGCGCGAAGAACTCGCCGGGCCGGATGTCGAGGTCGATGCCGTGCAGCGCGGTGAACGCACCGTGGCGCTTGACGATCCCTTCGAGCCGCACGGCGCCGAGCGCGCTCACCGGCGTCCCCCGCCCTTGACGGCGCCGACGGTCAACCCCTTGACGATGTGCTTCTGCGCGATCAGGCCGAGCAGGATCACCGGTGCCATCGCCAGCATCGAGCCGGCGGCGAGCTTCGCCCACAGCGTCTGCTCGACCGAGATGAAGTTGAACATCGCGACCGTCACCGGCCGCACGCGGTTGCCGCCCAGCACGACGGCGAACAGGAACTCGTTCCACGCGTTCAGGAACACGAAGATCGTCGTCACCGCGATCCCGCCGCGCACCTGCGGCAGGATGACGTGCCACAGCGCGCGCAGCCGGCCGGCGCGATCGAGCAACGCCGCCTCCTCCATTTCCGGCGGAATGTCCTCGAAGTACGAGACCATCAGCCAGATCGCGAACGGCAGCGAGAAGGTGATGTAGATCGCGACGAGGCCCGAATAGGTGTCGAGGGCGCCGAGCTTCTGCAGCGCCAGGTAGTAGGGAATGATGAGGCCGACCGGGGGCAGCATCTGCGTGGCGAGCACGTAGAAGCCCCCGGCGCGCTTCGCCGGCAGCGCGAGGCGCGCGAGCGCGTACGCCGCGGGGATCGCGAGCAGCATCGTCGCCAGCGTCGCCGAGCCGGCGACGATCATGCTCGACACCAGGTTGGGCAGGATGCTGGCCGAGCCGAACAGCACCTCGCGGTAGTTGGCGAGCGTCGGCGCGAAGATCACCACCGGGGGATAGGCCAGCACGTCGCGCTCGGTCTTGAACGACGTCAGCAGACCCCACAGCACGGGCACCGCCCACACCGACATCACGAGCGCAGCCACGACGCCGAGCGCGAGCGACCGCGAGCGGCGCGGCGTCATCGCGCCCTCCGCAGGCGGAACATCACCAGCGACACGGCGAACGTGATGCCGAGCAGCACCATCGCGAGCGACGACCCGTACCCCAGGTTGAGCTCGGCGAACGCGGTCCGGTAGGCGTACAGGTTGAGGATCTCGGTCGCGGTGCCCGGCCCGCCGCCGGTCGCCGCGAAGATCGCGGCGAATGCCGAGAGCGCCGTCATCGTGCGCATGATCACGACGATGACCACCGCCGGCCGGATCAGCGGCCAGGTGATGTGCACGAAGCGCTGCCAGGCGTTGGCGCGGTCGATGCGCGCGGCCTCGAACACGTCGGGCGGCAGCGCGGCGAGGCTCGCGAGGATCACCAGGAACGCGAACGGCGTCCACTGCCAGGTGTGGATCGCGATCACCGAGACCAGTGCGAGCTGCGGGTCGCCGAGCCAGTTGTGGCTGCCGAGGCCGAGTCCGCGCGTCACCAGGTCGACCAGCCCGACGTCGGGCGCGAGCACCAGCGTGCGCCAGAACAGCCCGACGACGACCGGCGCCAGCACGATCGGCAGGATCGCCGCGACGCGCAGCGCCGCCTGGCCGCGCGGGATGTTCAGCACCAGGAGCGCGAGCGACAGCCCGATCGCCACCTGCGCGACCACCGTGCTCGCCGTGTAGATCGCGGTCAGCGCAAGCGAGTTCCAGAAGCGGGGGTCGCCCCCCATCTTCGTGAAGTTGCCCACCCCGACGAAGCCGGTGAGCCACGGCATCGACAGGTCGATGCGCATGAGGCTCGTCCACGCGAGGTAGACGAGCGGCGCCGTCGTGGTGACGAGCAGCACCGCGAACGCGGGACCGAACAGCGCGAGCGCGAAGCGCCGCTCGGCGCCCGCGAGCGTCCGGACCGGGGCGGCCGTTGCGGTCAACGCGCCGTCCCGCGCGCCGCGCCTCCGCTCATGTCTTCATGATCTCGGCGATGCGCGCCTGCGCCTCGTCGAGCGCCTCCTTCGACTTCTTCTGCCCGACCAGCGCGGCCTGGATCGCGGTGGCCATCGTGTCGCCGATCGCCGGCCATTGCGGCACCCGCGGCCGCCAGTCGACGTCGGTGTCCTGCTCGAGCGACGCGAGCGACGCCTCGAGGAAGCCGGGGCCGATGTCCTGGGTCATGGCGACGAACTCCGGCGCCTTCCACAGCGACGCGCGATTGAGCCCCGAGCGCTTGGCCGGCCCGGCGAATTTCCACGACGTGCGCGCCTGAGTCTCGGCCGCGGCGGCCCACTGGATGAACAGCCAGGTCGCCTTCTTCTGCCGCTCGTTCAGCGCGGCGTTGATCGGGAAGCCCCAGTTCCAGATCGACGTCACGCGCTTGCCCGTGGGGCCGGCCGGCCAGCGCGCGAAAGCGATCTTGCCGATCACCTTCGACTTCTCCGGGTTCATCAGCACCGCGGCCGACGAGTGCGCGTCGATATAGCAGCCGAGCGTGCCCTGCGAGAACGCGTCGGCGATGTCCGGCCAGTTCCAGTTGCGCACCGCGGGCGGCGCGTACTTCGCCTGCGCGTCGACGTACCAGTCGAGCGCGCGCAGCGCCTCGGGCGAGTTCACCACGACGCGGCCGCCCTGCATCCAGCTGCCGCCGAAGGCACGGAAGACCGACGGGTAGATGTACATGTTCTGGCCGGCGCCCGCGAAGCCGCGCAGCGCCATGCCGTACATGCGGTTGGCCGGGTCGTTCAACGCCGCGGCATTGCGCACGAACTCGTCGAATGTCGTCGCGGCCTTGAGCCCCTTGGCGTCGTACAGGTCCTTGCGGTAGACCTGCACCGTGACCTCGCCGTCGTAGGGGATCGCGTAGGGCTTGCCGTCGAGCGACGCGGCGTCGCGCCATGCCTTGAAGATGTCGGCGTAGTTGAACCACGCGGCATCGGTGAGCGTCGCGTCGTTGAGGTAGGCGTCGAGCGGCTCGACCCACTTGTTCGACGCGTAGAGCGGGTAGTACATCGGGTCGGTCGCGGACGTCGCGTAGGTCGCCGTCTTCGACGACAGGTCGAGCATCGCCTTCTGGCGGATCTGCCCCGGCGGCACCTTCTCGAAGCGCACCCGGACGCCCGACAGCGCCTCGAACTGCGGCGCGATCGCGATCAGGTTGTCGAAGTAGGAGGCCGGGATCACCGCGACGGCGATCTCCGTGCCCTCGGCCTGGCGCCAGTTGATCTTCGCCTGCTGGTAGGGGCCGAGCTCGGCCGTCTGCGCGTGCGCGTACCGCGCGACCCACGGTGCGCCGAGGGCCGCGGCGCCTAGCGCGGCGCCCTGGGCGATCGCCCGGCGGCGTGACGGGCGCGCCGGCTTGCTGGATGTGCGTTGGCTCATGGCTTCCTCCTCGTGGTGGCGCGGGTCGTGGTCGTCAGTCTAGGGCCTGTCAGCGGCGCGCGATCGCCGCGAACGGGCTGCAGCCCGGCGCGTCGCCCGCGTCCTCGGCCTGCTTCAACAGGAAATCCGGGAAGCTGCCGCCGGCATCGGCCACGCCCAGGTCGAACAGTCGCTTGACGACGTCCGGATGCCGCTCGGCGAGGTTGGGCGCGTCGGGCGCGGGACGCGGCGAATCGTGCAGGAACGCGCCGCGGCCGTTGACCTTGGCGTTGAACCACCAGCGGTCGTCGATCACGGTCATCGCGCTGCCCCAGCCGATCGTCACGTGTTTGCGCCCCGCGGGCGCGCCCTCGAACGCCGTCTTCCAGAACGAGAGGCCGTCGATCGGCGCGGCGGGCGCCACGCCAGTCGCCTCGAGCGCGGTCGCCGTGATGTCGTGGTGCTGCACGAACGCGTCGCAGGTGGTCCCTGCGCCGAGCTTCTTCGGGTGCCGGACGAGCATCGGCACCTCGTAGCTCTCCGGGTCGGACGGGTAGCCACGCTTGCCGATGTAGCCGCGGCGCTCCCACATGCTGTGGCCGTGGTCGGAGGTCACGACCACGAGCGCCTCGTCCAGCACGCCGGTGACGCGCAGCGTCTCGACCAGGTGGCCGAACCAGCGGTCGCACATCTCGACCAGTCCCTGGTAGTTGGCGCGCGTGCGCTTGACGAGGTCGGCGGGGAGCCACGGCATCTCGGCGTAGGGCGAGATCACCTGCTCGCGCCCGTTGCCCGGATCGTAGCGCCGCCGGTAGTGCTCCGGCACGAACCAGGGCTCGTGCGGGTCGAACGACTCGACGGTCAGGAACAGCCGCCCGGCGTCGGTGTTCTGCTCGACCCAGCGGGCCGCCTCCTGCATCACCTCGGCGTTGAACCACTGCTCCTCCCGCACGCGGTCGCGCATGTTGAGCAGGATGCGGCTGGAGAACCACGCGGCGCCGAAGCCGGGCTGCTCGAGGCCGGTCGCCTTGCCGCGCAATTCCTGCAGCTCGCGCGGCACCCAGTAGTCGATCTCCTCCTGCGTCGGCCACGGGCCGCTGCGCGCGGCATCCGCCTCCTGGCCGCGGATGAACGACCACTGGTGGAAGCCGCGCCAGAAGTTCTTCGACGGCTTGAACTCGTGGTAGAGGTCGGAGACGAGCCCGGTGCGGAAGCCCGCGTGCTCGAAGGTTTCCGCGAGCGTCGTCTGGTCCTCGGGGATCGGTCCCCACCCCGGCGCGATGCCGACGAAGTCGCCCTTGATGTGGCGGAAGTCGCCGTTGTGGAACGGGTAGGTGCGAAGGCCCGTGTACAGCGTGCGCCGCGCGCACAGTGTCGGCAGCGCTTCCGGGTAGGCGCGCTCGAAGCGCACCGACTCGCGCGCGAACGCGTCGAGGTTGGGCGTCGCGATCGCGCCCCACGGCGGCGGCGTGCCGTAGCAGCCGACCGCGTCGCGCCGCAGCGTGTCGAACATGACGATGACGACGTGGCGCACCGGGGACGGCGTGGGCATGTCCGGGGAGTCCTTTCGGAGGCGCGCGGATCCCGCGCGATGTATTCGTTTACATCAGCGTCGCGGTTTTCCCGCGGGCTGTCAATCTTGCAGGGCAGCAATCGGGCGCAGGTCCTCCGCCGCCCATATGAAATCGATTGCAGCGCGCGTATGCTCACGCCGATGAGCGACCACGACCTCGGCCTGCGCGCGACGGCGTCTCGGGTGCCTTCGCGCGCGAGCGCCAAGGACGTCGCGCGGCTCGCCGGCGTGTCGACGGCGACGGTGTCGCGCGCGCTCAACCTGCCCGACCAGCTCGACCCGCACACCCTCGTCCGCGTCCGCGCGGCGATCGACAAGCTCCGCTACGTGCCGCACGGCGCGGCGCGCGCGCTGCGGAGCCAGCGCAGTCAGATGGTCGGCGCCGTCGTGCCGTCGTTTGCGTACGCGCTGTACGCGCGAACGACGAGCGCGATGCAGAGCGTGCTCGACCCCGGCGGCTACGCGATGGTGCTCGCCGAGCATCACTACGATCTCGCCGCCGAGGTTCGCATCACCGAGCAACTGGTGAGCCGCGGCGTCGACGCGTTCGTGTTC
>DATLIR010000319.1:0-20330 GCA_035539315.1 Casimicrobiaceae bacterium | reverse complement strand
ACGGTGCCGCGGACACCGCGCGCATCCTGCGCCAGCCCTCCTCGCAGATCGAGGCCATCCTCGGCTGGGTCGACGAGCCGGAGCTCATCCACCGGGACAACTTGGTCCTGCTGGGGTGACGGCAATGCGGCGATGGGCGATAGGCGATAGGCGATAGGAAAAGGCGCGTCGCAACTGTTCGCAGATGTCGCCCCCATGCGGCGAGAGGGCCTGGTCGCGGCGCAATGCGTATCGCCTATCGCCTATCGCCTATCGCCTATCGCCTATCGCCTATCGCCTATCGCCTATCGCCCATCGCCCATCGCCCATCGCCAACTCAGATCGCCACGCCCTTCTCGTCGAACATCCCCTCGAACAGGATCGACGAGAGGTAGCGCTCGCCCGAGTCGGGAAGGATCACGACGATGGTCTTGCCCTCGTTCTCGGGACGCTGCGCGATGCGCACCGCGACCGCGGTCGCCGCGCCGCACGAGATGCCCGACAGGATGCCTTCCTCGCGCGTGAGGCGCCGCGCGTAGGCGATCGCATCCTCGTTGGTCACCTGCTCGATCGCGTCGACCAGCGCGAGGTCGAGCACCTCGGGCACGAAGCCCGCGCCGATGCCCTGGATCTTGTGCGGCGACGGCTTCAGCGGCTCGCCGGCGCGCTTCTGCGTCAGCACCGGGCTCGCCACCGGCTCCACGGCGACCGACACGATCTTCTTGCCGCGCGTGTGCTTGAAATAGCGCGACACGCCGGTGATCGTGCCGCCGGTGCCCACGCCCGACACGAAGATGTCGACGTTGCCGCGCGTGTCGTCCCAGATCTCCGGGCCCGTCGTGCGCTCGTGGATCGCCGGGTTGGCGGGATTGGCGAACTGGTTGGGCATCACGTAGCGGCCCGGGTCGGACGCGCGGATCTCCTCGGCCTTCGCGATCGCGCCGTTCATGCCCTTGGCGCCCTCGGTCAGCACGAGCTTCGCGCCGTACGCGACCAGGAGCTTGCGCCGCTCGATGCTCATCGTCTCGGGCATCGTCAGCGTGAGCGGGATGCCTCGCGCGGAAGCGACGAACGCGAGCGCGATGCCGGTGTTGCCGCTGGTCGGCTCGACCAGCTCCTTGCCGGGACCGAGCAGCCCTTTTTCCTCGGCGTCCCAGATCATCGCCGCGCCGATGCGGCACTTGACCGAGTAGGCCGGATTGCGCCCCTCGATCTTCGCGAGCACGGTCGCGCGCGCGCCGTCGACGACGCGGTTGAGCCGGACGAGCGGCGTGCGGCCGATCGACAGCGAGTTATCGGCATACAGGGCGGGCGGGGGATTCATGGGGTCTCCGGCGAGGATTCCGCGCGTCGCCGGCTTCGGCGTCGCACGCGGGTGGGGGACGCGGGGCCGGCCGCGAGGGCCGGCGTCGCAACCCCGTAGCGTAGCGCGCAAGCGCCCGCTCAGGAAGGAATCCCCGGTTCCATCGATATGCGCAGGCGCTGCGCCGCGAGGCATTCGACACGTCGCCCGCCTGCGCCGTACACTCTCGCGCCTGACGCGCCACGATGCGCGATGGGGAGGGCAACGCATGGCGCTGATCGATCGCATCAGGGGGATCGTGCTCGAGCCCAAGGAGGAATGGGCGAAGATCGCAGCCGAGCCCGCGACGACGCAGTCCCTCTATACCGGGTACGCGATGATCCTGGCCGCGATCGGGCCGCTCGCCACGCTGGTGGGCTTCGCCGAGCTGGGCGTCGCCTTCGCGCTGCGCGTCGCGATCGGCGCCTACGTGATCTCGCTGGTGATCGTCTTCCTGCTCGCGATGATCGTCGACGTGCTCGCCCCGTCGTTCGGCGGCCGGAAGGACTTCGTCGCCGCGCTCAAGCTCACCACCTACAGCTACACGGTAGCGTGGCTCGCCGGCATCTTCCACCTGATCGGCATGTTCGGCGGCCTGCTCGTGCTGATCGCGTCGATCTACGCGTGGTACACGTTCTACCTGGGCGCGCCGATCCTGCGCAAGAGCAGCGCCGACAAGGCGATCCCGTTCACGCTGATCATCGTGCTGTGCGCGGTCGCGCTCGGCGTCATCACCGGCTTCGCCCTGTCGGGCGCCGGCTTCGCGCCGCCGATGCGACGGCCGTTCTAGCTGCCCACGCCCTCCCCCTCTCCCTCGAGGGGGCCGAGGGGAAATTCGCGTGCGGGTGCGCGACTAGGGGGTCTCGGCGGGCTCCTCGTACGCCGGAGGCATCGACAGGTGCGGGACGCCGAACAGGCGCTCGCGCCGCGTCTGCGGGCGCAGGTGCAGGAAGCGCTCGAGCTCGACCAGCGCGCGGCGGTAAACCTCGCGCTTGAACTCGATCACGTTGTCGAGCGGGATCCAGTAGTCGTGCCAGCGCCACGCGTCGAACTCCGGATGGTCGGTGGCGCGCAGCGACACGTCGTTGTCACGACCGGTGAGGCGCAGCAAATACCAGATCTGCTTCTGGCCGCGGTAGCTGCCGCGCCATTCGCGCTTGATCCAGTGCTGCGGGACGTCGTAGCGCAGCCAGTCGCGCGTGCGGCCGAGAACCTTGACGTGCTGGGGATGGAGCCCGACCTCCTCGCGCAGTTCCCGGTACATCGCCGCTTCGGGCGTCTCACCGGTGTTGATGCCCCCTTGCGGGAACTGCCACGAATGCTCGCGGATCCGCTTGCCCCAGAAGACCTGGTTCCTGCCGTTGGCGACGACGATGGCGACGTTCGGGCGATAGCCGTCGCGATCCAGCATCGCGTGATGCCTCGAATCTAAGGGTTGGGACAATTCTTGCACGAACGCCGCCCGCTGAAAAGCGGGCGCCCGGCGGACTGCGGAAAATTCACCCCGCGGCTGGCCGCTGCGGGGGGCGGCACGCTTGGGCCCCGTTAGCGCCGCACGGGCGCGGGTGCCGCGGTAGCGCTGACAGGCCCTAGGCGGACACGCGCTCGGCGGGCACCACGTCGAGCGTCACCCGGCGCCCGCGCCGCAGCACGTCGACCGCGAGCGTGCGTCCGATCGCGCTCGCGTCGAGCGCGCGCTGCAGGTCGTCGATCGATGCGACGGTGGCGCCGTCGATCGACACGATCAGATCGCCTCGCTCCATGCCGGCCGCCGACGCGGGCGCGCCGCGCTCGAGCGAGTCGACGCGCACGGCGAGATCGGCCGCGAGCGCGAAATGCAGCGCCATCCGGCGCGCGACCGGCACCGTCTGTCCGCCGAGGCCGAGCCACGCGCGGCGCACGCGGCCTTCGCGGATCAGCGCGATCGCGACCTGCTCGGCGAGCGTCGCCGCGATCGCGAAGCAGAGGCCCTGCGCGGGCAGCACCACCGCGGTGTTGACGCCGATGACGCGCCCGCGCGAATCGACCAGCGGACCGCCGGAGTTGCCGGGGTTGAGCGGCGCGTCGGTCTGGATCACGTTGTCGAGCAGCCGGCCCGACTGGCCGCGCATCGAGCGGCCCAGCGCGCTGACGATGCCGGCGGTGACCGTGTGCTGGAACCCGTAGGGGCTGCCGATGGCGATCGCGATCTGGCCGACGCGTACCGCCGGCGAGTCGCCGAAGCGGCACCACGCGAGATCGTCGGCGCCCACCTTGACGACCGCGAGGTCGGAATCCGGATCGTCGCCGACGATCTGGCCGGGCGCACGGCGGCCGTCGGGCAACGTCACCTCGATCGCGGCGGCGCCGCCGGCGACATGGCTGTTGGTGACAAGGTAGCCATCCGGCGTGATCAGGAAGCCGGAGCCCGACCCCTCGCCGCGCGCGCGAGCCGCGCGGCGTGGACGCTCCACATGGACGTGCGCGACCGCGGGCGCGACCGCGTCCACGGCCCGCGTGACCGCGTCCGAATAGGCGTCGAGCAGCGGGCCATCGCCGGCGTCTGGTGAGGCTGCGCGGGCCGCGTCGCCGCGGCCGCGTGGATCGTCGAGGGGCATGCGGGCTCCAGGAGGGGATGCGGCGACAACGTTGGCCGCGTCCGCCCCACGGCACATGCCGCCCCGCCAGGCGCTTTTCAACCCCCGCCGGCCAGCGCGAACCCTGCAGCGCGCGCGGCTCGCCGGACGCCGCCTCGACCTCCCGACGTGCGATTCCAGGTGCGCTCGTGCGCCTACCGTCGCGCGATCGCGCGTGATGCGACGCAGCGTCGGACAGGTCGCCGGTAGTGCATGGGAGACGACCCGGAGGCGCGGGGCCGAAACAAAAAATCCTCGCAACAGCGCGCGGTTTGGCGCCTAGAATTGCGCCATCGCCCCCCACGCTGCGACGACCCCGGCGTTCGGGCGATCCGTCTGACACCGCGAACCGAACCTCCGAGCCATGCGAACCCCGGCTCACGGACGCACCAACGGGCCACGCGCCGCGCGCGGGCACGCGCCCGACCTCGCGCGTCACGACTTTCGCGAGCCACCCCCCGACCACGCACTGCGGCCGCCGTGGTCGCGCGCGGGCGATGCCTTCGATCAGGCGTGCACGCGTTGCGCGGCGTGCATCGAGGCCTGCCCGACCCATGTGCTGAAGCTCGCCTCGGGGCGCGTTCGCATCGACTACGCCGACGGCGAATGCACATTCTGCGGCGCCTGCGTGGCGTCGTGTCCGGAGCCGGCCTTCGACGTCGCGGCGCACGCATCGGGTGCGCGCGCGTGGAACGCCGTGGCGCGCATCGACGAAACCTGCCTCGCCAAGCTCGACGTGCCCTGCCAGAGCTGCGGCGACGCATGCGAAGCGCACGCGATCCGCTTTCGCGCCCGTGGCAGCGCGGTGCCCGATCCCCGCGTCGACGGGACCGCCTGCACCGCCTGCGGCGCGTGCGTGCGCGTGTGCCCGGCGAGCGCCATCGCCATCGCCACTCGACCGATCGCGCAATCGTGAACTTTCGCCCCTCCTCGGGGAGAGCGGCGGGGATCAGGCCGCCACCGGTCGCGCGAACCTGACGGTTCCGCGCTCCCGCGACAGTCGGGGCGGGATCGGCCCGGGCTATGATTCGCGTCCCGCCCCCGCCCGCGCTCGCCATGTTGCCTACGCTCGCCCCTGATCGCGCGCTGCCGCGCGACGCTGCCCACGCCACGCTGATCGGCCGCGCGTTCCTGCCCGCCGCGAACGGGCCCTCGCCGATCGTCGTGCGCGACGGCGCCGTCTTCGACCTGACGCCCGTAGCGGTGACGGTGAGCGAACTGCTGAACCTGCCCGATCCGGTGCGCGCCGTGCGTTCGACTCCGGGGCTCGCCCGCCTCGGCAGCGTCGCCGAGCTGCTCGGCAACAGCGACGAGGCGCGTCGCGATCCCAGGCGCCCGTGGCTCCTCGCTCCCAGCGACCTGCAGGCCATCAAGGCCGCCGGCGTGACGTTCGTGTCGAGCATGCTCGAGCGCGTGATCGAGGAGCAGGCGCGCGGCGATCCGGCGAGGGCCGAGAGCGTGCGCCGCGCGATCGTGGGCATCGTCGGCGACAACCTGTCCGCGGTGCGTCCGGGCTCGCCCGAGGCGGCCAGGGTCAAGGACGCGCTGATCGCGCAGAAAGCCTGGTCGCAGTACCTGGAGGTCGGCATCGGGCCCGACGCCGAGATCTTCACCAAGTCGCAGCCGATGTCGGCGGTGGGCACCGGCGCGGACATCGGCATCCATCCCAAGTCGTCGTGGAACAACCCCGAGCCGGAGATCGTGCTCGCGGTCGCCGCCGATGGCCGGGTCGTCGGCGCAACGCTCGGCAACGACGTGAACCTGCGCGACTTCGAGGGGCGCAGCGCGCTGCTGCTGGGCAAGGCGAAGGACAACACCGGCTCCTGCGCCATCGGTCCGTTCGTGCGCCTGTTCGACGACCACTACGGCATCGACGACGTGCGCCGCGCCGAGCTCGCGCTGCGCGTCGAGGGCGACGACGGCTTCGTGCTCGATGGCGCGAGCTCGATGGCGGCCATCAGTCGCGACCCGCTCGACCTCGCGAGCCAGGCGATCGGCGCGAATCACCAGTATCCGGACGGCTTCGTGCTGTTCCTCGGGACGATGTTCGCGCCCACGCAGGACCGCCTCGGTCCCGGACAGGGTTTCACCCATTCCGTCGGCGACGTCGTGACGGTATCGACGGACTCGCTGGGCGCCCTCGTCAATCGCGTGAAGACGAGCGACACCGTCGCGCCGTGGACGATGGGGGCGGGGGCGCTGATGCGCAACCTCGCGGGGCGCGGATTGCTGCGGTGAGGCGGCGAGCGGAGCAGCCGGCGAACGCCGTTCGCTACTCTCTCCTCTTCATCGTGCGCGTCGTCGACGCGATCGTCGACTTCAGGTAGTCCGCGCCCCGTTCACCAAGCTTGCACCGCGCGCGCGGCGCTGGGCGTCGTCTCGTCGATCCAGTCGACGCGCAGGCGGTTGTCGACGCCGCGCACGCCCGGGCAGGCTTCGACGATCGCCTGCAGCATTTCCTTCGTCACGCGCTCGGGCACCGGGCCTTCGAGCGTCACGATGCCCTCGAACACCTTGATCGTGACGTTCAGGCCCGCGTCGCCGGCCTCCGAAACGATCCGGTGCGCGATCTCGTCGCGCAGGCTCGCGTCCGCGTGGCCGCGACCGCGTGACCCGGATGCGGAGGCCCGCGGCGACACGGCGTCGGAGGCGAGGGTGACGCGCAGTCCGGGGTTCCGGCCTCGCGCCAACGGGCTGAAGCCCCGGTCGCCGGCGTCGAGCTTCGTCTCGGCGGACGGGACGTAGGCCCGGCGCTTCAGCGAATTGCGCACATGGAAAGCGAAGTCGCGGTCGGTCCACGGATCGGGGGGCGGCAGCGTGACGGTCCGCGCCTCGGCGCGAGTGCGGGTGCGGGTCGCGGCGACGCCGTTATGCGGGTGGGATCGCGAGCGCATGGGCTACTCCTGACGGGCGGAAGATATGCCCGATAGTCGCCCCGCACCGCCTCGTGCCCCATCGTCGCAGCGCCGAAGCGGCTGTGGGGTTTTGCCGTCGGACCGGGCCGCGCTCGTTCGCAGGCGCCGTCCGACACGCCTAGAATAGGGCCTCCCGCCACAAGGTTTCCCTGACCGGCATCAACGTTCCGCTCCCATGACCGCCGCCGCCACGCCCACCCGCTCCGCCGTCCGCCACGAGCCGCCGTTCCGCGCCGACCACGTCGGCAGCTTCCTGCGTCCGCGCGCGCTGCTCGACGCGCGCGAGCGCTTCGCCCGCAACGAGATCGACGCCGCCGCGCTGCGCACGATCGAGGATGGCGCGATCCGCGACATCGTCCGCTTCCAGGAGGACCTGGGCCTGCGCGGCATCACCGACGGCGAGTTCCGGCGGACCTACTTCCACATCGACTTCCTGACCCAGCTCGACGGCGTCGAGACCAAGGGCGGCATCGCCATCAGCTTCCACAGCAATGCCGGCAACGTCGATTTCGCGCCGCCGGTCATGCAGGTCACGCGGAAGGTGAAGCACGCCCGGCCGATCCAGCGCCGCGACTTCGAGTTCCTGAAGTCGGTCACGAAGCGCACGCCCAAGGTGACGATTCCCTCGCCGACGATGCTGCATTTCCGCGGCGGGCGCAAGGCGATCAGCCAGGAGGCCTATCCCGCGATCGAGGACTTCTTCGACGACATCGCCCAGGCCTACCGCGACGAGATCGCCGACCTCGCGGCCGCCGGCTGCACCTACCTGCAGCTCGACGACACCAACCTCGCCTACCTGTGTGACACGAAGATGCGCGAGGGCGCCCTCGCGCGCGGCGACGATCCCGACGAGCTTCCGCGCCGCTACGCGAGCCTCATCAACGCGGCCATCGCGAGCCGGCCTTCGTCGATGCGCGTGTGCGTGCACCTGTGCCGCGGGAACTTCAAGAGCGCATGGGCGGCCGAGGGCGGCTACGAGCCGGTCGCGCAGGTGCTGTTCAACCAGCTCGAGGTCGACGGCTACTTCCTCGAGTACGACGACGCGCGCTCGGGCGATTTCGCGCCGCTGCGTCACGTCCCGAAGGACAAGGTCGTCGTCCTCGGGCTGGTCAGCACCAAGCTCGACCGGATGGAGACCCGTGACGATCTCAAGCGCCGGATCGACGAAGCCGCGAAGTTCATGCCGGTCGAGCAGATGGCCCTCTCGCCGCAGTGCGGCTTCTCGTCGACCGTGCACGGCAACGAGATCGCTGTCGCGACGCAGGCGGCGAAGATCAGGCTGTGCGTCGACACCGCCCGCGACGTGTGGGGAGGCGTCTGACCCCGGGTGCATCGTCGGTACGACGTACCCGAATTGACGCGAGGAGCAACGATGACCGATGTGAAGCTCTCCATCGGCCTCGTCGGCTACGGCGAAGTCGGCAAGATCCTCGCCGCGGCGCTGGTCGAGCGCGAGCTCGCGTGGGTCGGCGCGTGGGACATCCTGCTGCGCGACGCGACGGGTGCGGCGCCCATGAAGGCGCACGCCGCGCGCGCCGGCGTCGACGCCGTGGGATCGATGGCCGCGCTGGCCGCCCGCGCCGACGTGATCGTCTCGGCGGTGACCGCCTCGCAGGCGTGGTCCGTCGCCGACGAGGCGGCGCGCTCGATCCGCCCCGGCACCTGGTACCTGGACCTCAACAGCTGCTCGCCGGGCACCAAGCAGCGCTCGAGCGAGCGCATCGACGGCGCCGGCGGCCGCTACGTCGAGTCCGCCGTCATGACCACGGTGCCCCAGTACGGCATCAAGGTGCCGATGCTGCTGGGCGGTCGCGACGCCGTGGCGCTGCAGGCGCTGCTCGTGCCGCTGGGCTTCTCGACCGAGATCGCCGCCGAGCGCGTCGGCGTCGCCTCGGCCATCAAGATGTGCCGCAGCGTCATGATCAAAGGACTCGAATCGCTGCTGGTCGAGAGCCTGACATCTGCGCGGGCCTACGGGGTCGAGGACCGCGTGCTCGCCTCGCTGCACGAGACGTTTCCCGAGCTCGATTGGGAAGCCGTCGCCTCGTACATGGTCAGTCGCACCGCGCTGCACGGCAAGCGACGCGCCGAGGAGATGCGCGAGGTCGCCGTCACCGTGCGCGAAGCCGGTCTCGAGCCGTGGATGGCCGCGGCCGCCGCCGAGCGGCAGGACTGGATGGCGAAGCAGAAGGAAGCGGCCGGATTCGCGCAGGTCGGCAAGGACGCGAACTGGCGCGAATACGCCGACCGACTGCTGCGCGTGCTCGAGAAGCGGCGCTCCGCCGCGAACTGACGTCCCGTCAGCCGGCGCGGACCCAGGCCTCCGGGACGCTCTCCAGCGCATAGAACTGCACCGGTTCCACGCGTCCCTTCACGGGGGCCTGGTGGAGCTCCCGCTTCCCGACGTCCAGACGCGCCGCCTCGGCCGCGCGCCGCGACACGATCAGCGGGCAGTCGTAGTCCTTGGTGAGGCTTTCGAGGCGCGCGCAGGTGTTCACGGTGTCGCCGATGGCGCTGATGACCTTCGCTCCCGGCGGACCCATCGCGCCGACGATGGCTTCGCTGTAATGGATCCCGATCCCGATGCGCAGCGGCTGGGCCAGGTTTCCCTTCAATCGCCGGTTGAGCGCGTCGAGCCGCAGCAGCATCTCGCGCGCCCCGCGAACCGCCGCGGCGGCGCCCGTCTCCGGATCCCGGTCGTTGAGGCCATAGAGGGCCATCAGGCCGTCGCCGGTGAATTGCGAGTAATGGCCACCGGTGGCCGCCAGCGCCTGGGTCATCTGGTCGAAGAAGAGATTGAGGATGAACAGCACGTCGTAGGGCATCCTGGCTTCGGCCAGCGTGGTCGAGCCGCGCAGATCGACGAACACGATGGTGATGTGGCGCTCGCTGCCTTCCAGGCCGCCGCGGGTAGCGCCGTCGGCGCTGGTCGCTTCGGCGGATAATAGCGGCGTCACGCTGATGTCAGCAGTCGGTCGAATCTGGCAGGCGAGCCGCACGCCGGGCGCGGCTTCGAAGCGTGCAAGCGCCTTCGCTTCCGGACCCTCCGGCAGGGGGAGCGCCGCCAGTCCCCTGGTCACCTGGATGCGGCACGTCGTGCATCGCGCCCGTCCGCCGCAGACGGACGCGTGCGGGATGTCGTTGTCGCGCAACGTTTCCAGCACGGTCGCTCCGGACAACATCGCCACCGTGCGGCCTCCCGCGTGCGTCAGCATGGGCGGCCGGCGTCGGCGCTGCCACCACGCGCGCACGCCGCGTCCTGCGAACGGAAGCAGGACCAGCGCGAGATGGGCAGACCATCCGATCGCGGTCATGCGCCGGATCCCGGCGATGGCCGCTTCGGTGAGATTGGCGTTCTCGAGGGCCTGGCGCGCAAACTCCGGCGATCCCGCAGCCTCGCGCAGCACCTGGTTGCCGGCGCTGACGTAACCCGCGAGCGCCAGCGTAGGCAGCAACAGTCCGAAGGCGGCAAACCAGACACGCCACTCGGCGTACCACGCCTTGGTGCGCAGCCAGAAGTGGATGCCGATGCAGGCATGGGTCCAGACGATCAGCACGGCCGCCATCTGGACCGCGCCGAGCCACGGCCACACCACCCATTGCACGACCAGGACCGAGCCGTAGTAGCTGTCGACGCCGAGGACCTCCTCCGCCACGCGCGTGCTGATCACGTGGTTCATCAGCAGCGCCGGGATGGTGAGCCCGAGCCCGAGCTGCCACGCTTCCCAGGGCGCCAGGCGCAGCGTGCGTCGAACGTAGATCGACCACAGCGCGTTCGAGTAGTGGATCAGCAGCGCCGACGCCAGGAGGGCCGTGCCGGCCACGCTGCGCCACGGCCCCATCAGCGCGAGAAGGACCTTCTGCGCAAAGTCGGAAGAGACGAGCAGCGTGCTGTGCGCGCTCAGATGGCAGACGACGAAGGCGAGCATGACGAGGCCGCTGCCAAGACGCAGCACGCTCCTCGTCGACCGCCCGTCCCACTCCATCGACCAACCCTCCGCGCGAACCGGCGGGGAACAGCGGCCCGGCTAGCGTCCGGCGTTTCGTTCCGGCCCCACGCCCCACGGCGGCGGCGCGATCGCCACGATCTTGCGGAACAGCTCGCGGAACGCCTTGCTCGCCGGCACGCCGACGATCGGGTCGTCGTTGGACGCGAACGCCGCGTCGATCGCCGCCCAGTCGTCGGCGGTCAGCGCCTTGGCGGCCAGCGGCAGCACCTCGTCCTCTTCCTTGCGCATGTGCTTCCAGTGGAAGTGCGCGTACCGCTCGACGCCCTCGACGAACGCGTCGAGCGCGGACGGATCCGCGCGGTAGCGCTCCCACTTCGCCTTGAGCTCCGCGAAGCGCTCGCGCCCGACGACGTGCTCGTGCTCGAGGCCGTCGAGGAGGCCGGCCGCCTCGGGACGGCGCGCGCGGAGCCGCGCGAACAGGAAGTCGTCCTCCTTCGGATGGTGCAGCTTCTCGGGGAACGCCTCGATGTAGTGGAACATCGCCCCGAGGAGGTTGTGGTCGGGCGCGGCGTCTCCCGCGCGCACCTCGTCGAGCACGTGGCGCAGCCCCTCGATCACGGCGGTGATGGAGCGGTGCTCATGCTGGATGATCGCGATCGCCTTCATCGTCCTTCTCCCCTCACGACACCGACACCAGCCGGTGCAGCAGGTCCGGGTCGGCCGCGAGCGCGTCGCTCGCGGAGCGGTGCACGACGCGGCCGCGCTCGAGCACGATCGCCTGGCGCGTCAGCGCCAACGCGAGTTTCGCGTGCTGCTCGACGACGATCACCGCCATGCCCGAGCCCGACGTGAGCTCGCGTATGACGTTGACCAGCTCCTGCACGATGATCGGCGCGAGCCCTTCCATCGGCTCGTCGAGCAGGAGCAGGCGCGGATTCACCATCAGCGCGCGGCCGATCGCCAGCATCTGCTGCTCGCCGCCCGACAACTGGTTGCCGTAGTTGCCGCGCCGCTCCTCGAGCCGCGGGAACACTTCGTAGACGCGCTTGACGGTCCAGGGGCCGGGCCGCGCCACCGCGGTCAGGTGCTCCTCGACCGTCAGCGACGGAAACATGTAGCGCTCCTGCGGCACCCAGCCCAGGCCCGCGCGGCAGCGGCCGTGGGTGGGCAGCGCGGCGAGATCGCCGCCGCGCCAGCGGAGCGTTCCGCTGCGCAATCGCGAGAGGCCCATCAGCGTAATCAGCAGCGTCGTCTTGCCCATCCCGTTGCGGCCGAGCAGCGCGAGCGTGTCGCCCTCGTCGAGCGCGAGCGAGACGTCCTCGAGGACGATCCCGTCGCCGTAGCCCGCGGTGACCGCATCGACGGCGAGGAGCTCAGCCATGCTGCGCCTCGCCCAGGTAGACCTCGCGCACGCGCGGATCGGCGGCGATCTGCGCGGGCGCGCCCTCCGTAAGCACCTTGCCGCCGACCAGCACGGTGATCCGCTCGGCGAAGCGGAACACGAGCTCCATGTCGTGCTCGATGAACAGGATCGTCACGTCGCGCGGCAGCGCGGCGATGACGCCGAACAGTTCGGCGCTCTCGCCGGTCGGGATGCCCGCGGCGGGCTCGTCGAGCAGCAGGATGCGGGGCTTGGTCGCGAGCGCGAGCGCGATCTCGACCAGGCGCTGCTTGCCGTACGGGAGGTTCCGCGTGAGCGTGTCGGCCTCGGCAGTCAGTCGCAGCATCGCGAGCAGCGCGGCCGCCTCGTCGGCCTCGTCGCGCTGCCGCGCGACCGTGCGGTGCCACACGTGCCCGCGACCGCGGCGCTCGCAGACCGCAAGCACGACCGATTCGAGCACGGTCAGCCCGGCGAACAGCGTGTTGATCTGGAACGTGCGCGTCATGCCGCGCTTGACCCGGTGGTGCTGCGGCAGGCCGGTGATGCGCTCGTCGCCCAGGAACACCTCGCCCGCCGTGGGGGCGAGCGCGCCGGTCAAGAGGTTGATGAGCGTCGTCTTGCCGGCGCCGTTGGGACCGATCAGGGCGTGGCGCGCGCCGGGCGGGAACGACAGCGTGACGTCGCTGTTGGCCTTGAAGGCGCCGAACTGCTTCGACAGGCCCTCGGTGCGCAGGGCGGCCACGGCGCTCATGTCCGGGTCTTCCGCACGCGTCCGACGATGTCGTCGATGGCACCGAGGATGCCCCCGCGCGCGAACAGCACGACGACGACGAGCAACAGGCCGAGCCAGAACTGCCAGTAGATCGGGTTCAGGTCCGAGAGCCAGTGGTGCGCGAGCATGAAGGCGGCGGCGCCGACCAGCCCGCCGTAGAGGCGGCCCGTGCCGCCCAGCACCAGCATGATCATCAGGTCCGCCGAGCGCGGGAAGCCGAACACGTCGAGACCGACGAATTGCGTGGTCTGTGCGATGAGCCCGCCCGCCACCCCGGCCACCGCGGCGCTGACCGTGTAGATCGCGATGAGCCGGCGGGCGACGGGCGCGCCGATCGCGGGCATGCGCTTGACGTTCTCGCGCACGCCGCGCAGCGCGAGGCCGAACGGCGACGCCACGAGCCGGCGCAACACGACGAAGAGCACGAACAGCACGCCCAGGCTGTAAAGGTACGCGGTGGTGCCGGTGAGGTCGAACGAGAACAGCCCGAACAGCTTGCCCATCGAGACACCCGACAGGCCGTCGGCGCCACCGGTGATCGACGGCAGCTGGTTCGCGGCTTCGAACAGCATCAGCCCGATGCCCAGCGTCACCATCAGGCGCGCGAGGTCGGAGCCGCGCACGACGAGGAAGCTCGTGGCGAAGCCGACGATAGCGCCGGCCGCTCCGGCGACGACGAGACCGGACAACGGCTCGCCCCAGCCGTGCACCGCGAGGATGCCGGCGGCGTACGCGCCCATGCCGAAGTACGCGGCGTGGCCGAGCGAGACGATGCCCGCATAGCCGAGGATCAGGTCGAGCGACAGCGCGAACAGCGCGGTGATCAGGATCTGGCTGCCGAGCACGCGGTGCTGCGGGAACACGAAGAATGCCGCGAGCGCGACCAGCCAGAACGCGATCTCGAGGGGCCGCCAGCGATCGGTCGGCAGCCGGTGCGCCAGTACGGTGCCGGGCGTCGCCGCGGGGACAGCAGTGCTCATACGCGCCGCCCGTAGAGCCCGGCCGGGAACAGGATCATCAGGAGCACCATCAGGAAATAGATGATGAACGAGCCGACCTGCGGCACGTAGTACTTGCCGGCGACGTCGCAGATACCGAGGATCATCGCCGCGACGAGTCCACCCTTGATCGTGCCCGCGCCGCCGATCGCGACGACCAGCAGGAAATACACCATGTACTTGAGCGGAAACGTCGGGTCGAGGCCCAGCACGTCGATGCCGAGACCGCCGCCCAGCCCCGCGAGGCCGGAACCGAGCGCGAAGGTGACGCCGAACACGCGGTTGACGTTGATGCCGAGCCCCGCCGAGGCGACCGCGTTGTCCACTGACGCACGCACCTGCGCGCCGAAGCGCGTCTTCACGAGCAGGAGGTGCAGCGCGACGGTGACGACCGCGACCACCGCGATCAGGAAGATGCGGTAGGCGCCGAGCCCCAGGCCCAGCACCTGCACCTGTCCGCGCAGGACCTCGGGCAGGCGGACCGGCTGCTGCGACGGCCCGAAGAAATAGGTGGTCGCGGCCACGGCCATGAACACCAGCCCGATCGAGAACATCACCTGGTCGAGGTGTGGCGCGCGGTACAGACGCTGGTAGAGCGTGCGCTCGAGCACGATGCCGGCGGCCGCCGCCACGACGAACGCCACCGGCAGCGTGACGAGGAAGGGCACGCCCGCGCGCGTCATGAGCATGACGCACGCGTAGCCACCCAGCATCGCGAACGCGCCGTGCGCGAGATTGACGAAGTTCATCAACCCCATCGTCACCGACAGGCCGATGCTGATGACGAACAAGAGGCTGCCGTAGGCGATGCCGTCGAACAGCACGCCGACGAAGTTGCCGACCACGCGCCCTTCCCCCTTCCCTTCGGCCGTCGCGGGTCCGGCGTCAGCCGGACGCGTTTCGCGCGATCAGCCTCCGGGGCCCACGTTCTCGATCTTGTCGAACTCGATGTTCCAGGGCTTGCCGTTGACCATCTTGACCTCGCGCAGGTAGACGGTCTGCACGACGTCGCGGGTTGCGGGGTCGATCATCATCGGTCCGCGCGGGCTGACCCACTTCATGCCCTTCATCGCCTCGACGATCTGCTCGCCGGTGCCGTTGGGCACCTTCTTGATCGCCTCGTAGATCAGGTGCATGCCGTCCCAGCCGCCGACCGAGTGGAAGTTCGGGCGCATGCCTGGATTCGCCTTCATCATCGCGTCGACGTAGGCGCGGTTCTCGGGCGACTCGTGCGCCGCCGAGTAGTGGAACGACGTGATGACGCCGGCGGCCGGCGCGCCCATGCTCTCGAGCAGGTCGTCGTCGACGACGTCGCCGGGGCCGATCATCTTCATGCCCTGCTGCTTGAGACCCCGCTCGTCGAACTGCTTCATGACGGCGAGGCCTTCGCCGGACGGGACGAACACGAACAGCGCGTCCGCCTTCGAGTCCTTCGCGCGCTGCAGGAACGGGCCGTAGTCGGGGTTGCGCAGCGGCGTGCGCACCGACTCGACGATCTCTCCGCCCAGCGACTTGAACTTCTCCTGGAACGTCTTCTCGGAATCCAGCCCCGGCGCGTAGTCGGTCACCAGCATGAAGACGCGCTTGATCTTGTTCTTCGCCGCCCAGGTGGCGATCGGCGCCGTGTTCTGCGGCAGCGTGAAGCCGGTCCGCACGATGAACGGCGAGCGCTGCGGGATCACCTGCGTGCCGGCCGCCATCACGACCATCGGCGTCTTCGCTTCGGTGGCGACGGGCGCGGCCGCGAACGCAAGCGGCGTCAGGCCGAAGCCCGCCAGCACCGTCACCTTGTCCTGCACGACCAGTTCCTGCGCGATGCGCTTGGTCGTCTCGGGCGCCAGGCCCGTGTCGTCCTTCAGGATCAGCTCGACCTTGCGGCCGGCGACCGTGGCGCCGTTGCGCTCCATGTAGAGCTTGCACGCGGCGGCGATCTGCTTGCCGGTCGACGCGAACGGGCCGGTCATCGGCAGGATCAGGCCGATCCTCACGGCGTTGTCCTGCGCCAGCGCGTAGCGCGGGAACGCCGCCAGCGCGGCCGTGCCGGCGAGGCCCTGCAGCACGCGGCGGCGGTTGGGGTGCATGGGGTTCTTCATCGGCTCCTCCTTGGGGGTGACACGCGAATGCTACGACACGGATGGCGTTGAGGGGGCTAGCTGCCGCGCGACTCGGCCTGCAGCAGCGAGGCGAGCAGGCGGCGGCCCTGCGTGGGGCCGACGTCGGCCTTGACGGCGATGCTGAACACCGGCTCGACGACGCTGCCGAGGTTGCGCTGCTGGGCCTCGAGCATGTCCTTGTCCTCGTCGAACGTGCGGCCCACGTTGGCGCGCAGGAACTCGGTGACGCCGGGCTCGCCCAGCCGGAAGTTGCGCGCGAACGCCCAGAAGTAGTGCGTCGACGACGCGCTCTCGGGCGTCATCAGGTTGATCACCCTTCCTTCGACGCGGTTCGACCCGGCCGGCGCATCGAGCGGGTGCACGCCCACGTCGATGACGATGTAGCCGGGCGGCCGGTAGACGGTGCGCTGCCAGCGGTCGATGCGGTCGTCGGGCTTGAGGCGCCCGAGGAACTGGTAGAACGGCGGCGGCGTGCAGCCGGGCATCTCCTTGTCGATGCGCACCGCCCCCTCCTCGACCTTGACCGTGGCCGGCGATTCGGCGACCGCCTCGTGGCCGATCGTGCGCGTGTGCACGTAGGTCTCGTGCGACAGGTCGAGCAGGTTGTCGTTCAGCAGCCGGTAGTCGGCGGCGACGTTGTGATAGCCCTCGGCCGCGACCCAGGCCGGGTCGTCGAGCCAGTGCACGTCGGGCACCGTCGACGGATCGGCGTGCTCGGCCTCGCCCATCCACACCCACACGAGCCGATGCTTCTCCAGCGCCGGGAACGCGCGTACGCGGGCGCGCGCTGGCACGTAGTCCTGGCCCGGGATGCTGATGCACTTGCCGGTCGTGTCGTAGCAGAGGCCGTGGTAGCCGCAGCGGAGCACGTCGCCCACCAGCGCGCCCTTGGAGAGCGGCGCGGCGCGGTGCGCACAGCGGTCCTCGAGCGCGATCGGCGCGCCGGTCGACGAGCGGTACAGCACCAGCGGCTCGTCGCAGATGCGCCGCGCGAACAACTGCCCGCCGACGACCTCGTGCGAGAACGCGGCGACCTGCCAGCAGTTGCGGAGCCACATGTCCCGATCTCCCGGACGGTCGATCAGCCGGCCGCAAGCCGCGGCGCCTGCCGCGACGCCGCATCCTTCGCGAGCGCCGCCGACGACGGCGCCGCGAGCCAATCGATCAATGCGGCCGCGACCGCCTCGGGGCGCTCCATCGGCGCCATGTGGCCGCAGTCGTCGAACACGACGAGCCGGCTCGCTGGCGCCAGCGCGGCGATCTCCTCGTGCTGCGGCAGCGGGCTCCACGCATCGTCGCGGCCGCAGGCCACCAGCGTCGGCACGCGGATGGTGCGCAGCAGCGCGCTGACGTCCGGCCGCCCGAGCAGCGCGTCGATCTGCGCCGCGTACCGGTCCGGGGTCTGGCGCTCGACCATCGCGAGGATCGCTTCGCACAGGGCGGCATCGGAGAGGCGCGCCGGGTGCACCATCGCCCGCATCCACTCGCGGCCCATGGCGCGCATGCCGTCCCGGCGCGCGAGGTCGAGCAGGGCGCGCCGGCGCGCGCGCTCGTCATCGCCGGCGCCGCCATCCGGGCGACCACGGTAACCGGTATCGAGCAATGCGAGGCGCGTCACGCGCTGCGGCTCGCGGCGCAGCACCTCCAGGGCGACGCGTCCGCCCATCGAATGGCCGGCCAGCGCGAAGCGCGCCGGCGCGTGCTCGAGCACGCGCGCGGCCATCGCGGCGAGGCTCGACTCGCCGGAATAGTCGGGCACCTCGCATTGCGCATGGGCGGCGAGCGCAGGCAGGACCGGCGACCACGACGCGCGGTCGCATAGGAGCCCGGGGAGGAGCAGCAGCGTGGGTCGCTCGTCGCGCACGGGTGGCCGGCAGGTAGCTTCAGTGGTGGCGCGCCGACGCGTTCACGGCGCGGGCGCTGCGGTTGCCGAGCCGGGGGAACACGCGGCGCGTATTGCCTTCGAAGATCTTGTGCCGGTCCTCGCCGGAGAGCGCGCGCACCTGGTCCACGTAGCGGCGCGTGTCGTCGTAGTGGTGGCCGGTGTCCGGGTCGATGCCGCGCACGGCGCCGACCATTTCCGACGCGAACAGGATGTTGTCGACCGGAATCACCTTGGTGAGAAGCTCGATGCCCGGGTAATGGTAGACGCAGGTGTCGAAGTACACGTTGTTGAGCAACAGTTCCTTGAGCGGCGGACGCTTCAGGTCCTGCGCGAGCCCCCTGTAGCGGCCCCAGTGGTAGGGGACCGCGCCGCCGCCGTGGGGAATGATGAACTTGAGCGTCGGGAAGTCGCGGAACAGGTCGGAGGTCAGGAACTGCATGAACGCCGTCGTGTCCGCGTTGATGTAGTGTGCGCCGGTGGCGTGGAAGCACGGGTTGCACGAGGTGCTGACGTGCACCATCGCCGGCACCTCGAGCTCGACCATCTTTTCGTACAGCGGGTACCACCAGCGGTCGGTGAGCGGCGGCTCCTTCCAGTGGCCGCCGGACGGATCCGGATTGAGGTTGCAACCGATGAAGCCGAGCTCCTTGACGCAGCGCTCGAGCTCGGCGATGCAGCCTTCCGGCTTCGCGCCGGGCGACTGCGGCAGCTGGCACACCCCGACGAAATTGTCCGGATAGAGCTGGCACACGCGATGGACGAGGTCGTTGCACAGCTGCGACCACTCGCGGCTCACCGCCTCGTTGCCGATGTGGTGCGCCATGAAGCTCGCCCGCGGCGAGAAGATCGTGAGGTCGGTGCCGCGGTCGCGCTGCATCTTGAGCTGCGCGTTCTCGAGGCTCTCGCGGATCTGGTCGTCGCGGATGGCGAGCTCGGAGCGGCGCGGCGCCTTCGACGGGTCGTCGAGCGCGGCGATCTGCCGCTTGCGCCACGCCTCGAGCTCGGCGGGGGCGGTCGTGTAGTGCCCGTGGCAGTCGATGATCATCGTCGCGGGTCCAGGGCCATCGTCGCGCGTGTCCGTCCTAGGCCGCCCGTGCCAGCGCCGGCCCGTCGTTCTGCAGCGCCAGCAGGCCCGTCGCCGTATTGGAGATCGGGACGTGGTAGTTCGCGTGCACCTTCGAGACGCGCCCCGTGAGCGCGGCGCGTGCCGCGATCCACGCCATCAGCTCGGTCCCCTGCGCACCGGCCTCGCGGACGAGGTCGAGCGCCGAGTAGCGGGCGAGCTTCTCCGGCTCGTCGACCAGCGCCTCCATGCACATGAGGTCGAACGGCTTGTTGATGAACCCGGCACGCTTGCCGTCGAGCTGGTGCGACAGCCCTCCGGTGCCCAGCACGACCACTCGGGCGTTCTCGTCCCACGAGCCGATCGCGCGTCCCACCGACGCGCCGAGCGCGTAGCTGCGCTTGGGCGACGGCAGCGGATGCTGCACGTGGTTCATCGTGATCGGCACGACGCGCACCGGCCAGTCCCCGCCGCCGGGCCACAGGAGCGCCATCGGAAGCGTCAGCGCGTGGTCGACCTTCATCTCCTGGCAGCTCGTGATGTCGAACTCGTCGGCGACGAGCGATTCGATGATGTGCCAGGAGAGGCCCGGGTCGCCGCGCACCGGCTCGACGGTGGGGATGCCCCAGCCTTCGTCCGCGTTGCGGTACTCGGCCGCGGCGCCGACCGCGAACGTCGGCATCTTGTCGAGGAAGAAGTTGAGCCCGTGATCCTGGTAGAACACGACGGCGACGTCGGGCTTCACGCGGTCGAGCCACGCGCGCACCGGCGGGTAGCCGTCGAAGAACGGCTTCCAGTAGGGATCGGACTCGAGGTGCTTGGCGATCGCGCGCCCGATGGCCGGAACGTGCGACGTCATCACGCTGCCTACGATCGTGGCCATCGCTATCTCCCCGCCTCGAGCAGCATGGCCTTGAACGCGTCCTTGGTCATGCCGGTCTGCTGCGCGCCGACGTCCTGGACGTCCAGCCCGAAGATCCCCGCGAACTTCGCGAGGTAGTAGATGTTGCCGCCCGCGGCGATCAGCTCGAGCACGTTGCGGTTCGCCACCGCGCGCCGCTGCTCGTCGCCGAGGCCGAACCGGCGGCAGTAGGCATCCTCGTCGGCCTTGAATGCCGCGCGGTTCTCCGCCGAGTTGAACGAATAGCACATCGCATTCAGCGCGTAGCCCTTCTGCGCCATGCTCCCGTCGAAGATCGGTGTGCCCGGTATCCCGTAATCGCGTTGCGTGCCGCCCATGGTGGTCTCCTGCCCGGAGCGCGCGGCTCGTCCGCCGCCCCGCCCGCCCGACGGTCCCCGGCAGGCACGCCTCGTAC
>DATLIR010000318.1:0-16988 GCA_035539315.1 Casimicrobiaceae bacterium | reverse complement strand
CTTCGGGTCGTGCGTCACCATCAGGATGGTCTTGCCGAGCTCGTCGTTGAGCCGCTCGAGCAGGCCCAGGATCTCGCCGGCGGTGACGCGGTCCAGGTCGCCGGTCGGCTCGTCGGCGACGATCAGCGTCGGGTCGGTGATGAGCGCGCGCGCGATCGCGACGCGCTGCTGCTGGCCGCCCGACAGCTCGTTCGGGTAGTGATCGGCACGGTCGGTGAGGCCGACCAGCGCGAGCGCCGTCGCCACGCGCTCGTGGCGCTCGCGCCGCGACAACGAGGTCAGCAGCAGCGGCAGCTCGACGTTGCCGAACGCGGTCAGCACGGGCATCAGGTTGTAGAACTGGAAGATGAAGCCCACGTTGTCGGCGCGCCACTGGGCGAGGTCGGCCTCGGAGAGCTTTGCGATGTCGACGCCGGCGACGCGGATGGTGCCGGACGACGGCTTGTCGATCCCCGCGACGAGATTCAGGAGCGTCGACTTGCCCGAGCCCGACGGTCCCATCAGCGCGACGAAGTCGCCGGCCGCGACGTCCAGGTCGAGGTCGACCAGCACCGGGATCACCTGGCCGCCGCGCACGTAGACCTTCGAGAGCGACCGGATCGACACCAGCGGCGGCGGCGCCGCGTCGATCGCCGCGGCGCTCGCCGCGGTCACTTCGTGGCGACCTTCACGCGCGTCCCCGACGCGAGGTCGGGGGCCGGCCTTTGCACCGCCTTGTCGCCGGACTTGAGCTCGCCGGTGATGGCGACGAGGTCGCCCAGCTTGGCGCCCGTCGTCACCGGCACCGCGGCCGCGACGTTGTCGCGCACGACGAATACGACGCTGCGGCCGTCGCGCTGCACGACCGCATCGGCGGCGATCGCGGTGAGCGGCTTCTGCTGGTCGGCGGTGACGTCCTGGGTCAGGAACGCGACCTTCGCGCTCATCTCCGGCAGGATGCGCGGGTCGATGCGGTCGAAGCGCACCTTGGTCATCACGGTCGCCTTCGCGCGGTCGACGGTCGGCACCATGCGGCTGATGTGGCCGAGGAAACGCGCGTCCGGCAGCGCGTCGAGGACGATCTCCGCCGGCTGGCCGACCTTCACCTTCGACAGGCTCGACTCCGAGACGTCGGCCTCGACCTCGAGCGTGTCCATGTCGGCCATCGTGACCACCGCGCCCTTGGAATCGGTCGCGCTCGAGAACGGCGTCACCATGTCGCCGACGTTCGCGCTCTTCGACAGGATCACGCCGTCGAACGGCGCGCGGATCAGCGTGTAGTCGACCGAGACGCCGGCGTTGCGCGCGCTCGCCTCGGCGGCGGCGAGCGCCGCGCGCGCGCTGCCCACGCCGGCGACCGCGCGGTCGGCGCGCGCCTTCGACGTGTCGAGCGACGACTGCGAGACGAAACCCTTGCCGACCAGGTCGACGTTGCGGCGGTGCTGCGCGAGGGCGTCGCGCTCCTCGGCGAGCGCCTGCTCGAGCGCCGCGCGGGCGGCGCCCGTCTGCGCCTCGGCCGCCTGCGATTGGGCGACCACGTCACGGTTGTCGAGGCGGGCGATCACCTCGCCGGCCTTGACGCGCGAGCCTTCCGCGACGCCGAGCCACTCGAGGCGTCCGGTCGCCTTCGACGCGATCGCGGCCTTGCGCTGCGCCACGACGTAGCCGGTCGCGTTCAGCACGACGAACTGCTGCGACGGGAACGACGTGACGACCGCCACCGTCTGCACGTCGACGACGCGCGGCCGCGCGACCAGGTAGGCCGCACCGGCGGCGACCGCGAGCGCGAGCACGCCGAACACGACCCAGCGCCGCGTACGACGCCGCCGCACCGGCGCGAGGCTGCGGTCGATCCTGAGGCGGGTCAAATCGGCGGGGTCGGCCATGGCAACGTCGCTCGCGGGCGAAGCCGTCGATTCTACCGTGCGGCTCGAGCGCGGCCGGACCCGAGCGACGGCGCGCGGGAACGCCGACACCGTCGGGCGCCGGGCGAGGATCGGCGGTCCGAATGTTCAGGCGCGGCTTGGGGCGCGCACGCGCCCGAGGCGGCGGGTACCGTGCGGAGCCCCGGGAAACGGGGGGTTGCGTTCCGGCGGCGATTGTGCATAATGCGAATCATTCTTATTCGCCTCCCGCCCATTTTCCCGGCCGCCCATGCTCTCCACCGCGCTGGTCTCGTTCCGCGAAGGCGTCGAAGCCTTCCTCATCGTCGCGCTGACGCTCGCCTACCTGCGCAAGTCCGGTCGCCTCGCGCTCGCCCCGGCCGTGCACGCGGGAACGGCGACCGGCGTCGTCCTCTCGTTCGCGGCCGGCTGGCTCTTCGCCCAGGCGGACAACAAGCCGTTGTGGGAGGGCATCCTCGCGCTGGCGGCGGCCGCCATGGTGATCTCGATGGTCGTCTACATGCAGCGCAATGCGAAGTCGATGCGCTCGGACATCGCCGCGAAGGTGGACTCGGCGGCGGCGCGGACCGGCGTCGGCGCGTTCGCCGGCGTCTTCGCGTTCGTGCTCCTGATGATCGTGCGCGAAGGCATGGAGACCGCGCTCGTCATCACGACCCTCGCACGCGAGACCGGCCATGCCGACCTGCTCGCCGGCGTGCTGGCCGGCGTCGCGCTGGCGGCGGCGCTGGCGTGGGCGTGGGGGCACTACGGCCACCGCGTCAACCTGCGGCGCTTCTTCCAGGTGACCTCGATCTTCCTCGTGCTGTTCTCGGTCCAGCTCGTCATCTACGCGTTGCACGAGTTCAGCGAGGCCGGCGTGATCCCGGGGGTCGACAACGAGGCGCTGCACGCCGCCAGCGAGCCGTACGGCCCGGAAGGCGCGTGGGGCGAGCGCCTCACCTACGTGATGGTGCTCCTGCCCGCGGCGTGGCTCGCGTGGACCTGGCTCGCCGACCGCCTGGCGCGCCCGCCCGCGCAACGCGCGTGACGCAGCACGCGAGACGCGTCCACCTGCAGTCGGCGATCGCCGCGCTGAAGTCGCCGTCCTGACCCGCCGCTAGCCCCCGTCGAGCGGCGCGGGCGTCGCGATCGCGTCGTTGCGCGCGCCCGCACGCGCCGCGCGCCATGCGATGCCGGCGAGGATCGCGAGCCCGGCGCCGATCAGCGCGATGCCGGTCCACTCGTTCGCGGCGAGCCGCTCGCCGAACACGGCCATTGACGATACCAGCGCGATCGGCGGGATCGCGAACATGTTGAGCGACGCCGTGCCGGCCGGCAGGTGCTTGAGGATCGCGATCCACAGCAGGAACCCGAGGGCCGTGGACACCGCGCCCACGTAGACGAGGAGCCCGACCTGCGCGACGCTCCAGCGCGTCGGCGGGAGGTCCAGCGCGACCGCGAGCAGCGTCAGCGGCAGCACGCCGACCAGCATCTGCCAGGCGAGGAAGTTGAGCGGATCGGACGGGCGCTCCTGCTGGAAGTGCTTGGTCGCGACCGTGCCCGCCGCCCAGCCGAGTCCCGAGAGCGTCGCCCAGAGCTTGGGGGCGAGGTCGCCGCGCCAGTCCCATGGCGCGACGACGAGCACGAGCCCCGCCAACGCACAACCGACGGCGACCCATTGCGCACCGCGCACGCGCTCGCCGAGGACCAGGCGCGCGATCACGAGCGTCCAGAACGGCATCGTGAACACCAGCACCGACGTGCGTCCGGCGCCGCCGCCCGCGAGCGCCATCGTCGTCGAGCCGAAGTTCACCGTCGTCTGCAGCAGCCCGGTGACGACGATGGCGGTCCAGCCGGCCTGCGGCGCGAGCGGCAGGCGCAGCGCCGCCATCGCGACGAACAGGACGGCGATGCCGACCCAGGTGCGCTGGGCCGTGAACACGACCGGATGCGCGCTGGCAAGCGCGAGCTTCATCACGACCCAGTTCGCGCCCCACAGCACCGTGAGCACGACGAGCGCGACATACGCGGCGCGCCGCGTCTCGATCCCGAGGAAGCTCACGGCGCGTCGAGGAACGCTTCGACCGCGGCAGCGACCGCCTCGGGCCGGTCGTGATGCAGCATGTGGCCGGCGTCCGGGATCACCACCAGGCGCGCGTCGCGGATCGACGCCATCCGGCGGCGCACCCCGTCGAGTCCGTCGGCCGAAGCCGCGCCGTCCGGCTCGCGATCGAGCCACCGCGGGATCCGGGAATCGGCGCCGGCGACCCACAGCACCGGTGCCGCGATCGCGCGCCAGATCGCCGTCGCTTCGGCGAGGCGGTAGACGGTCGGGAACGGCAGCTTGTGGCGCGGGTCGGAGCGCAATTCCGCGTGGCCGTCGGGGAACTCGCGCGCCCAGTGCGACGCGAGGAACGCCGCGCGCTCGCGCGTGAGGCGCGGGTTGTCATTCTGCAGCCGGTCGGCGACCGCGGCGAGGCCCGCATAGGGCCTGAAACGCGGCGGGTCGTGCTGTGCGTCGAGCCACTTCGCGAACCTGGACGGCGCCGCGTCGACGCTTTCGGCCGGGATGCCGAAGCCGTCGAGCGAGATCGCACGTCGCACCCGCTGCGGGCGCACGCCGGCGTAGATCATGGCGACGTTGCCGCCGAGGCTGTGGCCGGCGAGGTCCACGACCGCGCCGGGCGCGACATGCTCGACGAGCGCGTCGAGATCGGCGACGTAGTCGGCGAACCAGTAGCCCTGCGGCTGCCACGCCGACCCGCCGAAGCCGCGCAGGTCGTGCGCGATCACGTGGCGCTCGCGCGCGAACGCGTCGACGAGGAACTGGAACGACGCGGCGACGTCCATCCAGCCGTGGACGAGGAACAGCGCCGGGGCGTCGCGATCGCCCCAGCTCAGCACGTGGTGCGGAAGACCGCGGAGCTCGACGGTCTGCGAGCGCGCGGCCTTCAACGGGCGCGCGGACGTGAAGGCGGGCCGCCGCTCATTTGCGGCGGCACAGCGCCAGGCCGTCCTGCCAGCCGGTGCGGTAGTTCGCGTCGGCCGAAAAGCGCGGGCCGTCGCGGCGTTGCGGCCCGCTCGCGCTCGCGCAGCCGTCCGCGTAGCCCTGCCGGTAGGGAAGCGGGAAGCCGGACAGGTTGACGTTTGGCGGCGGCGGCTCGGCGGCGCGCGGCAGCGGCGGCGCGGTGGGCACCGGCTCGGGCGTGGTGGCGGGGCCGGTCGTGGCGCAGCCGGCGACGAGCGCCATCGCAACGGCGGCCGCGGCGACGAAGGGGGAGAACCGCGAAACGATTTCGACCACGATGAGCGTTGCGGGACCTGATGCGAGTCCCGACCGCGCTAGAATTCTAGCATCGTCGCGTCATCCCGAGCATGTCCGCCCCCACGTACGTCCACCTCCGCCTGCACGGCGAGTTCTCGATCGCCGACGGCACGGTGCGCATCGACGAGGCCGTGCGTGCGGCCGCGGACGACGGCATGCCCGCGCTGGCGCTGACCGACCTCGCGAACCTGTTCGGGCTGGTGAAGTTCTACACCGCCGCGCGCGACGCCGGCGTGAAGCCGATCGCCGGCTGCGACGTGTGGGTGACGCACGCCAGCGAGCGCGACGCGCCGTTCCGCGCGCTCCTGCTCGTCGCCGACCGCGGCGGCTACCTGCGCCTGTGCGACTGGCTCACGCGTGCCTACCTGGGCCACCAGCATCGCGGGCGCGCCGAGATCGATCCGGCGTGGTTCGACGAGGGGACGGACGGGCTGATCGTGCTCGCCGGGGCGCGCGGGAGCGACGTGGGCCAGGCGCTGTTGCAAGGCAACGCCACGGTCGCGCGCTTCGCCGCCGAGGCGTGGAAGCGCCGCTTTCCCGGACGCGCCTACCTCGAGGTGCAACGCGCCGGCCACGCCGACGACGATGCGCTGGTCGACGCGACGGTGTCGCTCGCGGCGGCGCTCGGCTTGCCGGTCGTGGCGACGCATCCGGTCCAGTTCCTGCGACCCGAGGATTTCCGTGCGCACGAGGCGCGCGTGTGCATCGCCGAGGGCCAGGTGCTCTCCGATGCGCGCCGCCCGCGCTCGTTCACGCCCGACCAGTACTTCACGACGCAGCAGGAGATGGCGACGCGCTTCGCCGACCTGCCCGAGACTCTCGCCAACAGCGTCGCCATCGCACAGCGCTGCAACCTGACGATCCCGCTCGGGCACGCGCACCTGCCGGCGTTCCCGACGCCGCCGGGCGTGACGATCGAAGAGCACCTGGAAAGCGAGGCGGCGGCCGGGCTCGCGCGGCGCCTGGCGCAGCTCTACCCGGACGAAACGGCGCGCGTCCACATCCGTCCGTCCTACACCGAGCGGCTCGCGTTCGAGACCCGCACGATCGTGCAGATGGGCTTCGCCGGCTACTTCCTGATCGTCGCCGACTTCATCAACTGGGCGAAGCGCAACGGCGTGCCGGTCGGCCCGGGGCGCGGGTCCGGCGCCGGGTCGCTCGTCGCCTACTCGCTCGGCATCACGGACCTCGACCCGCTGCGCTACCAGCTCCTGTTCGAGCGCTTCCTCAATCCCGAGCGCGTGTCGATGCCGGACTTCGACATCGACTTCTGCCAGGACGGGCGCGACCGCGTGATCGACTACGTGCGCGCCAAGTACGGCGCGGCGTCGGTGTCGCAGATCGCCACGTTCGGCACGATGGCGGCCAAGGCTGCGGTGCGCGACGTCGGCCGCGTCCTCGACCTGCCGTACATGTTCTGCGACGGCATCGCGAAGCTGATCCCGTTCCAGCCCGGCCGGCTCATCACGCTCAAGCAGGCGCGGACGATGGAGCCGCTGCTCGCCGAGCGCGAGCAGAACGAGGAGGAGGTGCGCGAGCTGCTCGCGCTCGCCGAATCGCTCGAGGGGCTCACGCGCAACGTCGGCATGCACGCCGGCGGCGTGCTGATCGCGCCGGGCAAGCTCACGGACTTCTGCCCGCTCTACGCGCCGGCCGGTGCCGATGCCGCGGTGTCGCAGTTCGACAAGGACGACGTCGAGGCGATCGGCCTCGTGAAGTTCGACTTCCTGGGGCTCACGACGCTCACGATCCTCGACCGCGCGCTCGACTACGTGCGCCGACTCGACCCGACGTCCACGCTCACGCTCGACGCGATCCCGCTCGACGATCCGGCCACCTACCGGCTGTTCCAGCTGGGCCAGACGTCGGCGGTGTTCCAGTTCGAATCGCGCGGCATGCGCGACCTCCTGAAGCAGGCGCGCCCGGACCGGCTCGACGACCTGATCGCGCTCAACGCGCTGTACCGGCCGGGGCCGATGGACCTGATCCCCGAGTACTGCGAGCGCAAGCATGGGCGCTCGCGCGTCGATTACCTCGATGCGCGGCTGGAGTCGATCCTGGGGCCGACCTACGGCGTGATGGTCTACCAGGAGCAGGTGATGCAGATCGCCCAGGTGATCGGCGGCTACACGCTGGGCGCCGCCGACCTGTTGCGCCGTGCGATGGGCAAGAAGAAGCCCGAGGAGATGGCGAAGCACCGCGACGTCTTCGTCGCCGGCGCCGAGAAGAACGGCCTTTCGCGTGCGAAGGCCGTGCTGCTGTTCGACCTGATGGAGAAGTTCGCCGGCTACGGATTCAACAAGTCGCACTCCGCCGCCTACGCGCTCATCGCCTACCAGACCGCATGGCTCAAGGTGCACCACCCAGCCGCGTTCATGGCGGCGAACCTGTCGCTGGTGATGGACGACACGGACAAGGTGCGCGCGCTGCGCGACGACGCGCTCGCGCTGGGCCTCGAGGTGCTGCCGCCGGACATCAACGCGTCGACCTGGCGCTTCGAGCCGGTCGACGCGAAGCGCATCCGCTTCGGCCTCGGCGGCATCAAGGGGACCGGCGAGCAGGCGGTGGCGGCGATCGTCGCGGCGCGCGAGGCCGACGGGCCGTTCCGCGACCTCGCCGATTTCGCCGCGCGCGTCGACAAGCGCCTGGTCAACCGCCGCGTCATCGAGGCATTGGTCAAGGGCGGCGCGTTCGACTCGGTCGACGGCCGCCGTGCCACGCTGTTCGCCTCGATCGGCAATGCGCTCAACGAAGCCGAGCGGGCGCAGGCGCAGGCGTCGCAGAACTCGCTGTTCGGCGACACCGTCGCCGCACCGTCGCACGTCCTGGTCGACACGCGCGAGTGGAGCGAGGCCGAGCGACTGCAGCACGAGAAAGCCGCGCTCGGCTTCTACCTCTCAGGCCACCCGTTCGCCGCGTACGCCGCCGAGCTCGCGCCGCTGGTGCGCGTCTCGCTGGCCGATATCCAGCCGCGCGGCGAGCGCTACCTGATCGCCGGAGTGGTGACCGCGCAGCGCGTGCAATCCGGGCGCAAGGGCAAGATCGCCTTCGTCACGCTCGACGACGGGAAGGGCTCGGCCGAGATCGTCGTGTTCAACGAGGTGTTCGACGCGTCGCGCACGGTGCTGCGCGAGGACGCCTTGGTCGTGGTCGAGGTCAAGGTGACGATGCGGATGAGCGACGACGGCGAGCCGCAGGGCCTGCGCATCCTCGCCGAGCAGGTGCACGACCTCGCCGCCGTGCGCAAGCGCTGGGGCAAGCGCCTCAAGGTCTCGTGCAACGGCAATGCGTCGGTCGAGCATCTCGCCGACATCCTCGCCCCGTTCCGCGCCGACGGGTTGCCGGTGACCGTCCATTACGCCAATGCGGCGGTCGAAGGCGACGTCGAGCTTCCCGACGCCTGGCGTGTCGCGCCCGACGACGCGCTGATCGCGCGACTCACCGACTGGCTCGCGCCCGAGAACGTCCAGGTCCTCTATTGAGAGGCTTGCGCCGGACCGGACCGCGCGCCGGCGCGATCGCCCCGCACGGTCCGGCCGGCGTGCTGCAGCCGTGATGGCACCGTTGCGGTCGATCTCCGCTCGCTACTCGGCGCTGTTCGGGCACGCCGGCGCCTTGCGCTTCGCGTTGCTTTCGCTGCCGATGCGCATGCCGATCGGCACCGTGGGGCTCGGCACGCTCCTGCACCTGCGCGAACTGACCGGCTCGATCGCCTTCGCCGGCAGCATCGTGGGGGCGCAGTTCGTCGCGATGGCGGCGACGGCGCCGCTGTTCGGCCGCCTCGTCGACCGCCGTGGGCCCCGCGGCGTGCTCGTCGCCACGGGGCTGGTGTGCCCGCTGGCGCTGTCGGTGATGCTGTTCGCCGGTTCCCTGGGGCTGTCGCGCGGCGGCATCCTCGCGGTCGCGCTGGTGGTCGGCGCGTTCTCGCCGCCGGTGACCGTGCTGATCCGCACGCTGTGGCGCATGCGGCTCGCGGACGCCGCGCTGCGGCAGGCGGCGTTCGCGTTCGATGCGGTCGTCCTCGAAGTCGCCTACACGATCGGCCCGGCGATGATCGCCCTCGCCGTCGCGGTCGGACCGCCGGAAGCACCGCTGGCGCTGGCCCTCGCGTTCACGCTGGTCGCGGTGCCGCTCCTGTTCTGGTCCGGCGCCCTGGCGTGGTGGACGACGAGCGCGCCCGGCGAGCGCCACCTGCTGGGCCCGTTGACCGACGTGCGGCTCCTGATGCTGTTCGCCGCGTCGTTCACGCTGACGATGGCCTTCGGCGCTCTGGAGGTCGGCTATCCGGGCTTCGGCCGCGCCGCCGGCACGGACGCGTGGGGGCCGGCGCTGATCGCCATCAGCTCGATCGGAAGCGCGACCGGCGGGTTGCTCTACGGCGGCCTGCACGTCCGACGCTCGCGCGCGCGACAACTGCCGATGATCATGGCGATCTTCGCGCTGCCGCTCGCGGCGCACCTGCCGATCGACGATCCCTGGATCCTCGCGCCGGTCGCCTTCGCGGCCGGCGCCCTGATCGCGCCGGCGATGACGGTCGTCTCGCTGCTCGTGTCCGACATCGCGCCGCCCCGCTACGCGACCGAAGCGTTCATGTGGTCGGGCACCGCCATCGTGACCGGCCTCGGCGCGGGGATGTCGATCGCGGGCGTTCTGGTCGAGCACTACGGCGCGAACGGCGCCTTCGCGTGGGCGACGGCAAGCGCGCTCGTCGCATCGTGCCTCGCGCTCGCGCTACGCTCCCGCGTCTGACAGCCGCTCGCGCAACAGCGTCTTCAGCACCTTGCCGGCGCTGTTCTTCGGCAGCTCGCTGACCAGCGCGTACGCGCGCGGACGCTTGAAGCGCGCGATCTCGGCGAGGCACAACGCGTCGAGCGACGCCTCGAAGCGCGAGCGCGCCACCGCGTCGGGCAACGCGACGCGCGGCACCACGCACGCGACGACCTCCTCGCCCCACTCCGCGTGGCGCCGCCCGATCACGGCGACCTCGAGCACGTCGGGATGGCGCAGGAGCGCCTCCTCGACCTCGCGCGGATAGATGTTGGAGCCGCCGCTGATGATCAGGTCCTTGCTGCGGTCCTTGAGCGTGAGGAAGCCGTCGACATCGAGGACGCCCAGGTCGCCGGTGTGGAGCCAGCCGCCGGCGAGCGTCCTCGCGGTCGCTTCGGAATTGCGCCAGTAGCCGCGCATCACCGTCGGGCCGCGGACGAGCACCTCGCCAGGCGCGCCGGGTGGACCGTCCACCACGACCTCGATCCCCGACTGCGCGACGCCCACCGACCCCAGCCGTGCGTCATCGCCGCGGGCGATCGCATCGGCGACGAGCTCGCGTCCCATGGCGGTGATCGTCATCGGCGACTCGCCCTGGCCATAGATCTGCGCGAGCCGCGGTCCCAGCGCGGCGAACGCCGCCTTCGCGTCCTCGACGTACATCGGACCGCCGCCGTACACGATCGCCTTGAGGCGCTCGAGACGCGCGGCGCCGAGGGCCGGGTCGTTAACCAGGCGCTTCACCATCGTCGGCGCGGCGAAGAACAGCGAGCGGTCCCAGGCTCCGACCAGGTCCACGATCTCGGCGGCATCGAAGCCCCCGGACGCTGGCACGACGTTCACCGCGGCGCGCGCCACATGCGGGACGGCATAGAGGCCCGAGCCGTGCGACAGTGGCGCCGCGTGCAGGATCGCGTCGCCGGGCGCGATCCCCTCGACGTCGGAGAGGAAGCACTGCGACATCGCGCCGAGGTTGGCGTGCGTGATCTCGACGCCCTTCGGTCGGCCGGTCGTGCCGCTCGTGTAGAACAGCCACGCGGGGTCGTCCGCTGCGACCGCTGCGGGTGCGGCATCGGCGGTTGCGGCGAGCGTGGCGTGCTCGCGGCTGCCCAGGACGATCGCGCGCTCGAGCATCGGGACGCGCATGCCGCCCAGCGCCGCGTGCCACTCGTCGTCGACGAACGCCCAGCGCGCGCCGCTGTCGTCGAGCACCCACGCGAGCTCCCTGGGATGCAGCTTGGCGTTCACCGGGACCGCGACCAGCCCCGCCCACCAGCAAGCGAACATCGCTTCCAGGTAGCCCGGATGGTTGCGCGCGACGAGCGCGACGCGGTCGCCTGCAACCAGACCCTCGGCGCGCATCGCGGCTGCCTGCGATGCGGCGCGGGCTGCCAATGACGCATAGTCGTGGACAACCCGCGATCCTTCGGCGATCGCCGGGCGCGACGGCCACATGCGTGCGCTACGGGCGAGCAGCGAGGCGAGGTTGGGTGCGCGCACTGCGCGAATCATTCCGGACGGTCAGCCGGCGCGGTCGGCCCGTCGACCGGTGCATGCGGATGCATCGCATGTGTCTGGTCGAACCGGCGAAGACGCTGCGCGGCCCATGCCGGGCATCAGTAGGTCGCCCGCCCCCCCGACAGGTCGAACACCGCCCCGGTCGAGAACGAGCAATCCTCGCTCGCCAGCCACGCGACCAGCGACGCGATCTCGTCCACGGTGCCGAAGCGGCCCATCGGGATCTTCGACAGCATGAAGTCGATGTGCTGCTGCGTGATCTGGTCGAAGATCGCGGTGCGCACCGCCGCCGGCGTCACGCAGTTGACGCGGATGCCGGTCCTGGCGAGCTCCTTGCCGATCGACTTGGTGAGCCCGATCACGGCGGCCTTCGACGCGCTGTAGGCCGACGCGTTCGGGTTGCCTTCCTTGCCGGCGATCGACGCGATGTTCACGATGCGCCCGTAGTCGTGCTTCATCATCACCGGCACGACGTAGCGGTTGCAGTAGAAGACGCCGTTCAGGTTGATGTCGAACACGCGCTTCCAGTCCTCCAGCGGGAACTCCCAGGTCGTCTTGTTGGGCCCGGCGATGCCCGCCGAGCACACCAGCGCGTCGATGCGGCCGAGCTCGCGCGCCGTCGCCTGCGTCGCGTGCTCGACCGCCTGCGGATCGGCGACGTCGAGCGCATGCACCAGCGTTCCGTGGCCCAGGCCGGCGGCCGCGGTGGCGAGGGCCTTCGCGTCCAGGTCCCACAGCGCCACGCGTGCGCCCGACAACGCCAGCCGCTTCGCGACGGCCAGGCCAATGCCCGCCGCCCCGCCGGTCACCACCGCGGTGCGCCCCTCGAAATCCAGTCGGTTCATGGCCTTCGATCCTCCCGGTCGGAATGGTACCAATCGGCGGGTCCCGGAGGCGGCGAGGCGCAGCGCCTTCGTGGTGCCCCGAGGCGAGTTTTCGCGCAGGCAGCCGCGAAGATTCAGTTGCCCGGCGGTTTCCACGCGTCTAGGATCGCTCGTGCCGCCGTCCCGTTACGCCGAGAGGTCCGTCATGCACAGCATCGCCCGCCGCGCCGCGGCAACGCTGGTCGTCGCGTTGGTCGCATTGGTCGCCGTGATGGCCATGGCGCCGGCCCACGCAGGGCCTTCGCGCATCCCCAAGCCCGCGTTCGGTACCGTCGACCCATCGTCCAAGGCGACGGTGGCGTCCGCCTCGTCGCCGACGGCTGTCGCGCAGGCCATCGCGGGGCCGGGGGTCGCCATCAGCAACGCCACGTGGCGCGGCGAGGTCGGCATCGGCACCTTCGGAGGCGCCAATGCGCTGCTCGGCATCGACGGCGGCGTCGTGATGACGACGGGCTTCCTGAACACGATATTCCGCGCCAATTCGGCGGACGACACCAGTGACATCCACGATTTCACGGAATCGTCCAACGACGCGCAGCTCGACGCCATCGTGGCGCCGAACACGACGTTCGATGCGACGGTGCTCGAGTTCGACATCATGACGTCCGCATCGACGATCAACATTCGCTACGTCTTCGCCTCCGAGGAATACAACGAGTTCGTCGGCACGTCGTTCAACGACGTGTTCGCGTTCTTCGTCAACGGCGTCAACTGCGCGCGCATCGGCGCGCAGCCGATCACCGTCAACACGGTGAACGGGTCCGCCAACGCGGCGTACTTCATCGACAACACGGCGGGCGGCCGCGCGATCGAGTTCGACGGCCTGACCGTGGTGCTGACCTGTACCGCGCAGGTCACCCCGAATGTCCTCAATCACGTGAAGCTCGCGATCGCCGACGTCTCGGACCCGGTCTGGGACGCCGCGGTGTTCATCGCGGCGGGCGGCATCACGACCGGCGGGCCGCCGGTGCCCGGCGTGCAGACCGCCGCAGTCGAGTTCCTGCACGCCGGGTTCGGGCACTACTTCCTGACCGCGGACCCGGACGAGATCGGCGGCCTCGACAGCGGCGTGTTCGCGGGCTGGTCGCGAACCGGCCAGACCTTCAACGTCTGGAAGACCGGCACCGGGCTCGCCGACGTCTGCCGCTTCTTCACCGTGTTCTTCGCGCCGAAGAGTTCGCATTTCTACACGGCGAACGGGGCGGAATGCGCGTTGGTCGGCCAGAACCCGGTCTGGCAGTACGAGAAGATCTCGTTCCTGGTCGCGCTGCCCGATCCGGGCGGCAACTGCACGGTGGGGACCAAGCTCTACCGGTTGTACAACAACGGGCAGACCGGCGCGCCAAACCATCGCTACACGACCAGCCTCGCGATACGCGCCCAGATGATCGCGCAGGGATTCGCGCCGGAGGACGACAACACCTGGTGCATCCCGGGCTGACCCACGGCGGAGCGGCGCCACGGCGATGGACGGAGGTGTCACCCGGCGCGACTTCCTGAACGGCATGGCGCTCGCCGTGGTGGCCGGGCTCGCGCCGGCCGACCTGTTCGCGCAAGGCGCCGCCGCGCGATATCCGCCGGGCGAGAAGGGCTTCCGCGGCAGCCAGCCCGGCTCGTTCGACGTCGCGCACGCGATCCGCGACGGCAAGCGCTACGACCTCGATCGCGTGAAGGTCGGCGAGACCGTCGACCTGGTCGTCGTCGGCGCCGGGTTGTCGGGGCTGTCCGCCGCATGGTACTGGCGCCAGCGGCGGCCCCAGGCGCGCATCCTCGTCCTCGACGCGCACAGCGACTTCGGCGGCCACGCGCAGCGCAACGAGTTCGACGTCGACGGCCGGCTGCTGCTGGGTTACGGCGGCAGCGAGTCGCTCCAGTCGCCGTCGACGCTGTGGGGTGACGACGCGAAGGCGTTGATCACCGCGCTCGGCGTCGACCTCGCGCGCTTCGAGGCCGCGTTCGAGCGCACGCTCTATCCGTCGCTCGGCCTATCGCGCGGCGTGTTCTTCACGCGCGAGGCGTTCGGCGTCGACAAGCTCGTTACCGGCGACCCGATGCGCATGGTCGCGGACGACATCCCGCCCGACCGCATGAACGCGCGCGACATTCCCGCGTTCGTCGGCGACTTCCCGCTTCCGCCCGAGATGCGCGCGAAGCTCGTCGAGGTCTACACGTCGACCGCCGATCCGCTCGCTGGCAAGAGCCTCGAGGAAAAGGAAGCGATCCTCGACCACACGAGCTACCGGGACTGGCTGATCCGGCACTGGGGGCTCGACGAGCGCGCCGCCGACGTGTTCTACGGCCGCACGCTCGACTTCTTCGCCTCGGGGACCGACGCGGTGTCCGCTCGCGAGGCGCTCGACACCGGCTACCCGGGGTTCGGCGGCGTCGGCGTCGCGCGCGACGAGGATGCCATCAAGGAGATGGAGGAGCCGTACATCCACCATTTCCCGGACGGCAACGCGTCGCTCGCGCGCCTCCTGGTGCGCAGGCTCGTGCCCGGCGTCGCGCCCGGCTCGACGATGGACGACATCGTCACGGCGCGCTTCGACTACGCGCGGCTCGACCGCCCCGGCGCGCCGACGCGCATCCGCCTCGACAGCACCGCGGCGATCGTGCGCAACCGCGACGGCGGCGTCGACGTGGGCTATGTGCGCGACGGAAAGCTCGCGCGCGTGCGTGCCGGCTACTGCGTGATGGCGGGCTACCACATGATGATCCCGTACGTCATGCGCGAACTGCCCAAGCGCCAGCGCGACGCGATGGCGCAGAACGTCAAGGCGCCGCTCGTCTACGTCAAGGTCGCGGTGCGCAACTGGAAGCCGTGGGTCGCGCAGCGCGTGCACGAGATCAGCAACCCGATGGGGTTCTACTCGCGCCTGAAGCTCGACTACCCGGTGAGCCTGGGCGACTACCGGTTCTCGCGGTCGCCCGACGGCCCGATGGTGCTGCACCTCGTGCACGTGCCGACGCTGCGCGCCGCGGGCGTCGACCTGCGCACGAGGCTCCGCGCGGGGCGCGCGCAACTCTTCACGACCCCGTTCGACACGTTCGAGCGCAACGCGCGCGACGAGTTGACGCGCATGCTCGGTCCGGGCGGCTTCGACGCCGACCGCGACATCGCAGCGATCACCGTCAACCGCTGGGGACACGGATACTCGTACTCGGGCTCGTCGCTGTTCGACCCGGAAGGCGACGACGAGAAGATCCCGGCGCGGGCGCGGCGCCGCGCCGGGCGCGTGGCGTTCGCCAACAGCGACGCCGGATGGGATCCCTACGCGCACGCGGCGATGGACCAGGCGCGCCGGGCGGTCGTAGAGCTCCTCGGGAAACCCGGCGGGACGGCGTCGGGCTGACGCCACCCGCGGGATCGGCGCGCGCGTGCCGATCCCGCCGGCGAGGGGGAACGACGGCCGCGTCGTCGTTCAGTCGCCCTTGCGCAACCTGGAGAGCCAGTATTCCATCTGCTTGCCGGCCGCCTCGCGTCCCCCGAGCCCGAACGAAAGCGCAACCGCCACCGCCACGGCGCCGAGCGTCAGGCCGAACGCCAGGTTGACGATGTCGTCGGCGATGCCCATCGCCCGGAGGCCCATCGCGATCACCAGCCCGAGGATCGCCACTTGCGCGATGCGCGCGAACCCGGCATTGCGCCCGCCGCTCGTCGCGGCGATCGCGCGGTAGGCAAGGTTCGCGAGCCAGAATCCGATGACCAGGATCATGCCGCCGAGCAGCACGTCGCCGCCGAACTTGATGAAGATCGTCACGACGTCGCGCACCTGGTAGAACCCGAGCCGGTTCGCGGCCTCGACGGTGGCGAACAGCATCGCGAAGAACATCACGACGCCGCCTACGATGACGGAGGGCCGGGACGAGCCGAAGACGCCTTCGAGGCCGAGCTTCTGCGGCAACGTATCGAATCCGAGGCTCGCCAGCAGCCGCGCGAGCAGCGCGGACGCGAACTTCGCCACGTACCACGTGACGACCAGGATCAGCGCCCCCGCCACGATCTCCGGCACCGCGTCGAGGAACTTCAGCAGCATGTCGCTGGCCGGCCGCGAGATCGCCTCGAACTGCAGCGCGTCCAGCGCGGCGATCAACGACGGGATGAACACGAAGATGAAGACGATCGTGCCCGCGATGCGCGACAGCCGCACCGTGTCGGCGAGCCCGACGCGCCCGCCCACGTTGTCGAGCCCCGCCGCCGCCAGCAGGTTGGTCACCAGGCCACGCAGGATCTTGGCGACGAGCCAGCCGACGAAGCCGATGATGAACGCGGCCACGATGTTCGGCACCGCCCCGAGCAGCTTGGTGAGCATGGCCTGCACCGGCTCGAGCAGCCCGCGCAGCTCGAACGCCGAGAGGATCGACGGCAGGAACAGCAGCATCACGAGCCAGAAGAGCACGTTCGCGACGGTGCGGCTCATCGACTGCATGCCCGCTTCGCGCGACAGCACGTCGTCGAGCTTCGTCGCGGCGAGGATCCGGTTCACGGCCGCGCGGATGAACGTCGCCAGGAGCCAGGCGGCGAGCGCGAGGATCGTGCCGGCGACCAGCGACGGCAGGTACCCGATGACCTTGCCGACCAGTTGCGCGAAGGGGCTGGACAGCCGGTCGAGGTGCATCGAGTCGAGCATC
>DATLIR010000317.1:0-5071 GCA_035539315.1 Casimicrobiaceae bacterium | reverse complement strand
GCCCGGCAGGGCGGCGAGCGTCACGATCCGGACATCGGGCGTCGTCGTCGGGGGCATGGGGGGCGCGGTCGGGACCGGGTCCTCGGGCCTGCGCGAGACGTCGGACGCTGGCGGAAGCGCAGTCGTTGGAGACGTTTTTGTGCGCAGCGCAACATTATAGCGCGGCGCGCGTGGGACGTGCCAGTCGACGAACGTGCGGAGATCGGAGGAGACCGGGCGAGGCGTCGTCCCGATTGCCTGTCGCCTATCGCCGCCTCGTTCCCGTCACCCGAGCTCGTTGAGATAGTGGTGGTGCATCGTCGTGCAGAGCCCGCGGCGCAGCTCGACCGGGCGATCGCCGAACGTCGTGGTCACGCGCTCGACCGCGAGGAGCGGCGTCCCCGACTCGACCGCCAGCAGCGCCGCGCTGTCGGCATCGGCGACGATCGCCTTGAGCTTCTCGCGCGCCTTCAGCATGCGCACGCCGAACTCGGTCTCGAAGAATCCGTACATCGAGCCGTGGTACGCATCGAAGCGCGCCTTGGTGAGCCCGCGGAAGAGCGACCCCGGCAGCGTGATCTCGTCGAGCACGACCGGCACGCCGGCGAACTCGAGCGTCCGGCGCAGCAGCAGCACCGGTTCGCCCGCCTTGAGCTCGAGCAGCCGGGCGGCCTCGATGCCGGCCTTGCCGCGTCGCACGTCGATCAGCCGGCTGCCCGGGTATTCGTCGACGCCGTCGTCGCGCCGGATGCGCAGGAAGCGCGGCAGCGACACCTTCTCCTCCGTGTGCGTGGCGACGAACGTGCCCTTGCCCTGCCGGCGCACCACCAGGTTCTCGTCGGCGAGCGCGTCGATCGCGCGCCGCACCGTCCCCTGCGAGACGCGGAAGCGCGCCGCGAGCTCGAGCTCGGACGGGATCGCCTCGCCGGGCTTCCACGCGGCCGCCTCGATGTCGCTGACGATCAGCGTGCGGATCTGGCGCCAGAGCGGCTGGAAGCTGGGAGCGGTGGCGGCGGCGGGCATGGGGTCGTGCGAGTGGCGGAGGCGGCGGCCGTCGCCAACTCTTCTATCTTATATCATTTATAGGACATGATTGACACCCGCGCAAGCAGGCGCCTAGAATGACGCTCGCCGCGACGTTCCCGCGCCCGGCCCGCGCCGCCCGATTGTTGCGGTGCAGCGCCCCGCCGGGGCAGACTCCCCCTTTCCCTCAGGAGCCTCCGTGATGAAAGCCCCCGTCCGCGTCGCCGTCACCGGCGCCGCCGGCCAGATCGGCTACAGCCTTCTCTTCCGCATCGCGGCGGGCGAAATGCTCGGCCGCGACCAGCCGGTCATCCTGCAGCTCCTCGAGGTTCCGGTCGACAAGGTTCAGGCCGCGCTCAAGGGCGTGATGATGGAGCTCGAGGACTGCGCGTTCCCGCTCCTCGCGGGCATGAGCGGAACCGGCGATCCGAAGGTCGCGTTCAAGGATGCCGACATCGCGATGCTGGTCGGCGCGCGGCCGCGCGGTCCGGGCATGGAACGCAAGGATTTGCTGCTCGAGAACGCCAAGATCTTCACCGAACAGGGCCGTGCGCTCGACGCGGTCGCGTCGCGAGGCATCAAGGTGCTGGTGGTCGGCAACCCGGCCAACACCCACGCCTACATCGCGATGAAGTCGGCGCCGTCGCTGCCGAAGACCGCGTTCACCGCCATGCTGCGCCTCGACCACAACCGCGCGCTGTCGCAGCTCGCGGCGAAGTCCGGCAAGCCCGTGGGCGCCATCGAGAAGATGGTCGTGTGGGGCAACCATTCGACGACGATGTACCCCGACTATCGCTTCGCCACGGTCGAGGGCCACTCGCTCAAGGACCTGATCGGCGACGAGCCGTGGAACCGCACGACCTTCCTGCCGACGGTCGGCAAGCGCGGCGCGGCGATCATCGAGGCGCGCGGTCTGTCGTCGGCGGCGTCCGCAGCCAACGCCGCCATCGACCACGTGCGCGACTGGGTGCTCGGGTCGCACGGCAAGTGGGTCACGATGGGGATCGCCTCGGACGGCAGCTACGGGATCCCGCAGGACGTCATGTACGGGTACCCCGTCACCACCGCGAACGGCCAGTTCACGATCGTGCAGGGCCTGCCGATCGACGAGTTCTCGCGCGAACGCATGAACCTGACGCTGAAGGAGCTCGAGGAGGAGCGGGCCGGCGTCGCCTCGCTCCTCGCCTGACCGGCGCCATGAGCCCGGGCCGGAAGCTCCGCGACGCGCTGGCGGCCGAAACCCCGCTGCAGGTCCCCGGCGCGATCTGCGCCTATCACGCGATCCTCGCGGAAAGGAGCGGCTTTCGCGCGCTCTACCTCTCCGGCGGCGGGGTCGCCGCCGGCTCGCTCGGCCTGCCCGATCTCGGCATCAGCAACCTCGACGACGTGCTCGTCGACGTGCGCCGCATCACGGACGTGTGCGCGCTGCCGCTCCTGGTCGACGTCGACACCGGCTTCGGCGCGTCCGCGTTCAACATCGCGCGCACCGTGCGCTCGCTCGAGAAGGCCGGCGCCGCGGCGATGCACATCGAGGACCAGGTCGGCGCGAAGCGCTGCGGCCACCGGCCCGGCAAGGCGATCGTCAGCGCCGACGAGATGGTCGATCGCGTCAAGGCCGCGGTCGACGCGCGCGTCGATGCGTCGTTCGGCATCATGGCGCGCACCGACGCGCTGGCGGTCGAGGGCCTGCAGTCGGCGATCGACCGCGCGCAAGCCTGCGTCGCCGCCGGCGCCGACATGGTCTTCCCCGAGGCGATCACCGATCTTCCGATGTACCGCGCGTTCGTCGACGCGGTGCACGTGCCGGTGCTCGCCAACATCACCGAGTTCGGCGCCACGCCCCTCTTCACCGTCGACGAATTGCGTTCGGCCGGCATCGCGATCGCGCTCTACCCGCTCTCCGCCTTCCGCGCGATGAACCAGGCCGCGCTGAACGTGTACCGCCACTTGCGCGCGGACGGCACGCAGCGCGCCGTGGTCGACACGATGCAGACGCGCGCGGAGCTCTACGAGTACCTGGGCTACCACGCCTACGAGCACAAGCTCGACGAGCTCTTCGCCGCGAAGGCGGGGCGATGAGCACGTGCGTCGGCCGGGCCCCAGCCCGTGGGTCGTGGCCTCGGTCTGTGGGGGTCGGACTTCGGCCTGGGGGTCGGGCTTCAGCCCGACGTCCTTTCCTGCCACCCGCACCCCGTCGGGCTGATGCCCGACCCACGCGAACCCTTCCCGCCGTGACGCCCCTGCGAGCGACCCCATGAGCGATGCCGCCGTCGTCCCCAAGCCCAAGAAGTCCGTCGCGCTGTCGGGCGTGGCCGCCGGCAACACGGCGCTGTGCACGGTCGGCCGCACCGGCAACGACCTCGCCTACCGCGGCTACGACATCCTCGACATCGCCGATCACTGCGAGTTCGAGGAGATCGCCTACCTGCTGGTGCACGGCACGCTGCCCAACGTGGCCGAGCTCGCGAGCTACAAGCAGAAGCTCGCGTCGCTGCGCGGCCTGCCGACGCCGGTGCGCTCGGCGCTCGAGGCGCTGCCGGCGGGCGCGCATCCGATGGACGTGATGCGCACCGGCTGCTCGGCGCTGGGCTGCACGCTGCCCGAGAAGGACGACCACAACGACCCGGGCGCGCGCGACATCGCCGACCGGCTGGTCGCGTCGTTCGGCTCGATGCTGCTCTACTGGTACCACTGGACGCACAACGGCCGCCGCATCGACGTCGAGACCGACGACGATTCGGTGGGCGGGCATTTCCTGCACCTCCTGCACGGCCGCCGCCCGCCCGAGCTGTGGGTCAAGGCGATGCACACCTCGCTCAACCTCTATGCCGAGCACGAGTTCAACGCGTCGACGTTCGCCGCGCGCGTGATCGCCGGCACGGGCTCGGACCTGTACTCGTCGATCACCGGCGCGATCGGCGCGCTGCGCGGCCCCAAGCACGGCGGCGCCAACGAGGTCGCGTTCGACGTGCAGAACCGCTACCTGACGCCCGACGAGGCCGAGGCGGACGTGCGCGCGCGCGTCGAGGCCAGGCAGGTGATCATCGGCTTCGGCCACCCGGTCTATACGATCGCCGACCCGCGCAACAAGGTGATCAAGGACGTGGCGCGCCGGCTCTCGGAAGCGGCGCGGAACATGAAGCTCTACCGCATCGCCGAGCGGCTCGAGACCGTGATGTGGGACGCCAAGCGCATGTTCCCCAACCTCGACTGGTACTCGGCGGTCAGCTACCACATGATGGGCGTGCCGACCGCGATGTTCACGCCGCTGTTCGTGATCTCGCGCACGACCGGCTGGTCGGCGCACGTGATCGAGCAGCGCCAGGACGGCAAGATCATCCGGCCGTCCGCGAACTACACCGGTCCCGAGGACCGCCCGTTCGTGCCGCTGCGCGAGCGGCCGTGACCGCCCGATTCGCCAGGAGTGCGCCCATGAACGCGTCCCCCGCCCGTCGCCTGCTCGCTGTCGCCTCGCTCGCCGCCTGCGCCACGATCGTTTCCTCCGCGCACGCGCTCAACGAGAACCCGCACGGCAGCGCGTTCGTCGTGCTCTACCAGTGCGAGGCGAACAAGTGGATCGCCGTCGGCTACCCGGCGCCATTCGCGCGCGGCGACGAGCCGCCCGCGCGCGTGTCGTGGCAGGGGTCGACGGTGCTGATGTCGCACGCCGCGTCCGGGTCCGGCGCACGCTACGTCAGCAAGGCCGCCGATCTCGAGTGGTGGATCAAGGGCCGCGCCGCGACGATGAATCGTCTCTCCGACCACGCCGAGCTGGCGAGCTGCCGCGAAGGCTGATCCCCGAACCTCCGGTACTTTGACCCGGTCGATGGACCTGGTACCCGATGAGTTTCCGATACCTGATCCCTGATCCCTGATTCCTGAATGTCCGCTCCCGTCAGCAACGTCCGCCCCCAGCCCGACCAGGTGCTGGTCGACATCGTCGACTACGTCGCCGGCTACGAGATCGAGAGCCCGCTCGCCTACGAGACGGCGCGCAACTGTCTGATCGACACGCTGGGCTGCGGCTTCGAGGCGCTCGCCTACCCGGCCTGCGCGAAGCTCCTGGGCC
>DATLIR010000316.1:0-8757 GCA_035539315.1 Casimicrobiaceae bacterium | reverse complement strand
GGGGGCCGCGCGGTCGACAGCTCGCCCATGTACGGCTCGTCCGAGGCGGTGGTCGGCGACCTCGCCGAGCAACTGCGCCGCCCGCCGCTGTTCTGCGCCACCAAGATCTGGACCTACGGACGCTGGGCCGGCGCGCAGCAGGTCGAGCGCTCGCTGAAGCTGTGGGGAGTCGAGCGCCTCGACCTCGTGCAGGTCCACAACATGTTCGACTGGCGCACGCACCTGCCGACGCTCGCGGCGCTCAGGCGCGAGGGACGCATCCGCTACCTCGGCATCACGACCTCGCACGGGCGCCTGCACGACGAGCTCGAGCGCGCGATGCGCGAGGTCGCGTTCGACTTCGTGCAGTTCACCTACAGCGTCGCCGACCGCGACGCCGAGCCGCGCCTCTTGCCGCTCGCGCGCGACCGCAATGCGGCGGTGATCGCGAACCGGCCGTTCGACGGCGGCGACCTGTTCGCCCGCGTGCGCGGACGCGCGCTGCCGACCTGGGCCGCCGAGATCGATTGCGCGAACTGGGCGCAGCTGTTCCTCAAGTTCGTCGTCGCGCATCCCGCGGTGACGTGCACGATCCCGGCGACGTCGCAGGCGGTGCACCTGCGCGAGAACGTCGGCGCGCTTAAGGGAAAGCTTCCGGACGAGGCGCTGCGGCGCAGGATCGCGCGGGAGCTGGGCTAGCGGACCAGGCTGCGCGCGGCGAAGGCGGCGACCTCGGCGCGCGTCGGGCACCCGGCGCGCCCGCCATCGCGCGTGCACTTGAGCGCCGCCGCGAGCGTCGCGAAGCGCGCGGCGGACGCGATGTCGCCACCCTCGGCGAGGGCAAGCGCATAGGCGCCGTGGAAAACGTCGCCGGCGCCGAGCGTGTCGACGGCGTCGATCGCGGGCGCCGGCACGTGCAGCCAACCCTCGGCCGTGCGCCACCACGATCCCGCCTCGCCGCCGGTCACCGCGCAGGCGCGGGCGTCGCCGTGCTCGCACATCGCGTTCCACGCGCGCTCGAGCGCGGCGCGCCGCTGCGCGGCGCTCGGGCGCTCCGGCAGCGGCGCCCAGCGCGCGAGCCCGTGCTCGGAGAACACGACATGGTCGGCGAGGCGCAGGAGCGCGTCGATGACGGCGCCGTCCGCGACGTCGGCGTCGAGCACGCGTGCGACGCCGGCGTCGCGCGCCGCGCCGAACAGCGCGCGCGCGCCGGCGAGCCAGCGCACGTCGGCGAGCACCGCGCCCGCGTCGCGCACACGCGCGAGCGGCAGCCACGAAGCGTCGTCCGGAGCGTCGCCGTGGTGCGAAACGATCAGGCGTTCGCCGCGGGCGTCGACGACGATCGCCGATTGCGACGACCGGCAGCCGCCCAGCAGGCGGAAGTCGCGCGCGTCGACGCCGTAATCGGCGAACTCCCGCGCCATCGTCGCGCCCGCGGCATCGTCGCCGGCGCGTCCCCAGAAGGCGACGCGGCCGCCGAGGCGGGCGATCGCGCACGCGGCATTGGAGGCCATGCCGCCGCCCACCTCGCGGTACGCCGACGCGCGCACCTTGGTCGCGACGCGCGGAATCGCCTCGACCGAGTAGATGCGGTCGAGCGCCGCGTGCCCGAGGCACACGACGTCGAGCGAGCGCGCCGGCGTGGTCATGCGCGGCGCCCCGCGCGGCGGCCCGGTGTTAGCATCGGCTGGCGTCCCGGCCCCTGCACGAGGATTCCCCCATGGCCACCGCGCCTCCGATCGACATCGTCCACAACCCGGAGGCGCACCGCTTCGAAGCGGTCGTCGACGGCGGCTTCGCGCGCTGCGACTACCGGCGCGTGGGCGGCGTGCTGCAGCTCCATCATACCGAGGTGCCGGTCGCGCTCGAGGGCCGCGGCATCGCCGGCCAGCTCGTCGCCGCCGCGCTCGCGTACGCGCGCGCGAACGGCCTCAAGGTCGCGCCGTATTGCTCGTACGTGCGCTCGTACATGCACCGCCATCCGGAGACGCACGACCTCCTCGCGACCGGGCAGGCGATTTGAGGGGTCGGGTTGCGAACCCGACCCCTGAAGGGCGACGTGCTGAAGCCCGACCCACAGGACCCTGCCATCACGCGGTTCCGTCCGGCGCGATCCTCTCGACGAGGAAGTCCACGAAAGCGCGCACCTTCGCCGACAGGTGCCGGCGCGAAGGATAGACCGCCGAGATCGGACCCGACGGCAGCGTCCAGTCGGTGAGGATCGGCACCAGGCGACCCGCGTCGATCTCCGGGGCGACGATGAAATCGGGCTCGCACGCGATGCCCGCATCGGCCGCCGCGAGCGCGACCAGCATCCGGCCGTTGTTCGAGTGCAGCGGCCCGCCGACGCGCACGACGCGCTCCTCGCCCGTTGCGGCGTGGAAATGCCACTGGAACCGCGACGGCGAGAACTCGTAGGTGAGGCAGTCGTGCCGCGACAGGTCGTCGGGCGAGCGCGGCGTCCCGCGGCGGGCGAGGTACGCGGGTGACGCGCAGCACACGAGCGTCGTCGAGGTGAGCCGGCGCGCGACCAGGAGCGGGCTGCGGATCGCCCCGATGCGCACGGCGAGGTCGAAGCCCTCGTCGACGAGGTCCACGGTACGGTCCGACAGCTCGATGTCGATGCGCACCTCGGCGTGCCGCGCGACGAACGCCGCGATGAGCGGCGCCAGCACGCGCGTGCCGTAGGTGATCGGGCAGGTGAGCTTGAGGGTGCCACGCGGCGTCGCGCCGCCGCCGCCCGCCGACTGCTCGGCTTCCTCGAGATCGGCGAGCAGTTGCACCGCGCGCTCGTGGAAGGTGCGGCCCGCCTCGGTGAGCGACAGGCGCCGCGTCGTGCGGTTGAGCAGGCGCGCGTCGAGGTGCTGCTCGAGCTCGGCCACGTGGCGGGAGACCGCCGACACGGACTGGGCGAGGCGTTCGGCCGCCCTCGCGAAGCTGCCGTGCTCGACGACGGCGACGAATGCGGTGATCGCCTGCAGACGATCCATGGGAAGATTATTGCATTAAACAGAACAATCTTTCACTCTGTGGCTAGTTTATTCCATGTCCAGCAAGATAGATCATTGGGTCACCGCGGCCCCGCGCCGCCATCCCCGAACAGGAAACCGCCATGAACGACCGCCGAATCGACCTCGCCGCGCTCGTGTTGCGCCTCACGCTCGGCACGATGCTCGTCGCCCACGGGCTCCTCAAGTATCTGGTGTTCACGCCCCAAGGCACCGCCAAGTTCTTCGAGTCGATCGGGCTTCCCGGCCCGCTCGGCTATCTCGTGATCGCCGCCGAAGTGCTCGGCGGGATGGCCCTGCTCCTGGGCTACCGCACCCGCGTCGTCGCCCTCTCACTCGTGCCGATCCTGTTCGGCTCCGCGCTGCCGCACCTTGGCAACGGCTGGCTTTTCAGCGCGCCGGGAGGCGGCTGGGAATACTCGGTGTTCATGGGCTTCACCGCGATTGCCGCCGCGCTCCTGGGCGATGGCCGCTATGCGCTGCGCTGGTCCGCCGCGCCGTCGCGCCGGGTCACCGCGTAAGCAAACTGCGCCGACACGACATTGCGCCGCCGTCCTGCGGAAACCCCATGGACGGTGCGCGCAAGCTCGTGAAGCCTCCCCGTCCCTTACCCTGGAGTTCCCCATGAAGCTCTACTACTCCCCCGGCGCCTGCTCGCTCGCGCCGCACATCGCGCTCAACGAGGCCGGCATCGACGCCGACGCCATCAAGGTCGACCTGCGCACGCACAAGCTCGCCGACGGGACCGACTACACGACGATCAACCCGAAGGGCTACGTGCCGCTGCTCGAGCTCGACGACGGCACGCGGCTGACCGAAGCCGCGGTCGTGCTGCAGTACATCGCCGACCGCAAGCCGGGCAAGCTCGCCCCGCCCGCCGGCACGCTCGAACGCTGGAAGCTGATGGAATGGCTCAACTACATCGCCACCGAGGTGCACAAGGGCTTCAGCCCGCTGTGGCATCCCGAGGAGATCGGCGACCAGGCGGTCGCGGCGACCAAGGCGAAGCTCGGCAAGCGCCTGGCCTTCGTCGAGTCGCAGCTCGCCAGGACGCCGTTCCTCACCGGCAATGCGTTCACCATCGCCGATGCGTACCTGTTCACGGTCGCGAGCTGGAGCGGCTACCTCAAGGTCGACATCTCGGGATTCCCGCACCTGGTGGCGTACCTGAAGCGCATCGCCGAGCGTCCCGCGGTCGTGGCGACCCTCGCCGCCGAGCGCAAGGCGAAGCAACCGGCGTAACCTTCGTGGCCGGCTTTCTGCCGGCCGCGTCCGCTTCCCAAGCCCACCCATGCGCCTCCCCACGCTGTTCCTGTCGCACGGCTCGCCGATGCGCGCCGTCGATCCGGGCGACGCCGGCGCCGCGTGGACGGCGATCGCTCGCGCGCTGCCGCGACCGCGCGCCGTGCTGATGGTCTCCGCGCATTGGGAGACCAGCGTCCCGATGGTCACGTCGAACCCCAGGCCGGAGACGATCCACGACTTCGGCGGCTTTCCCGACGCGCTCTACAAGCTGCGCTACCCGGCGCCGGGTGCGCCGGACGTCGCCGCGCGCGTCGTCGAGCTCTTGAAAGGCGCCGGCTTCGCGGCCGGCCAGGACGGCTGTCGCGGGCTGGACCACGGCGCCTGGGTGCCGATGCGCCACATGTACCCCGAGCACGACATCCCGGTGGTGCAGCTCGCCGTTCAGACTGGGCGCGACACCGCGCACCATCTCGCGATGGGGCGCGCGCTCGGGCCGCTCACCCGCGAGGACGTGTTGGTGATCGGCTCCGGTCACGTGACGCACAACCTGCGCGACTGGATGGGCAGCGGCGGCGCGAACGAGGCGCTGCCCTATGCCGCGTCGTTCGCGAGCTGGCTCGCCGACACGCTCGCGAAGCACGACGACGACGCGCTGCTGGCGTACCGCGAGCAGGGCCCCGGCGGGGCGCGCGCGCATCCGTCGGAGGAGCATTTCCTGCCGATCTACGTCGCGTGGGGCGCTGCGGGGCACGATGCGGTCGCGACGCGCGTGTACCACGGCTTCGATGGGCCCGCGCTGTCGATGGACGCGTACGCGTTCGCCGCGCCCGAAGCGGTGACGCTGAAGCTTCCCGCGAGCGCCGCGCACTGACCGCAGGCGCACCGCAGGACCCTGCGGCTCGGCGGCTGTCCTGGAAGGCAGTGCGGCGCAAGCGGCGCTCCCATGGGGTGAGCGCATGGCCGTGGAATCCCGCCCTCTTGCCCCCATCTGCTAGCATTTGGCGCAACCCACGCCACGCGAGCGAGCCATGGCCTCCCCCAACGACGACATCCAGATGGACGTCTCCGCGCTGTGCCGCGAGGAGATCTACACCGACCGCCGCTTCGGCACGATCCGCGTGCTCGTGCCGGTCGACGCGAACGGTCGCGACGATCCGAAGCGCGCGACCGTCTACGCAGGCGAAGCGCAGATCATGACGCAGGTCGGCGCGCTGCCGATCAGCTTCGAGATCGAGGCGAAGACGCTCGGCGAGGCCGTCGTCGGCTACGGGCCGGCGGCGAAGGCGGCGCTCGATCGCACCATGAAGGAGCTCGCCGACATGCGCCGCCAGGCGCAGACCGGGCTCGTCATCCCGCAGGCGGGAGGCGGAGGCCTGGGCGGACTCGGCGGACTGCCGGGCGGCGGCATGCCCGGCGGAGGCAAGATCCAGCTTCCCTGATCCGGCCGCTCGGCCGGAGGGGCGGTCAGGGCCGATCGACGCCCGGACGCGCCGCGGCGACGGGGCCGCGCTTGCCGCTGCCGCCCGTCGCGACCGTGCTGCGCCGGGGCAGGTGGAACAGCTCGGCGATCGCGGCGCGATACTCGCTCGCGCCCACCCACGACGTGTTGTAGTGGCTGCCGCCTTCGACGAGGACCAGCTTCTTGGGATCGCTCGCGGCGGTGTAGAGCGCCTCCGAGAAGCGGTGCGGCACCATGCGATCGCCGGTCCCATGCACCAGCAGCACCGGCGCGGGCACCTTGGCGATCTTGTCGAGCGTCGCGAATTTCTGCGTCACGAACCAGTCCACCGGGAACCACGAGGGCGCGAGCGCACGCGCCATCTCGGGCAACGACGTGAAGCCGCCCTCGAGGATCAGCCCGCCCAGGCCGTCGCTCGCGCCCTTGTCGACCGCCAGTTGCGTGGCGACCGCGGTGCCGAGCGAGTGGCCGTAGATGAAGCGCTTGCGCGGATCGGGCTCCTGCGACACGAGCCACCGCCACGCGACGGCCGCGTCGTCGTAGACGCCTTCCTCGGACGGCATCTCGCCGTCGCTCTTGCCGAAGCCGCGATAGTCGATCGCCACCACCGAGAAGCCGAAGCTGCGCAGGTTCTCGATGCGGCGCAGGTGCGCGGTCAGGTTCCAGCGCACGCCGTGCAGGTAGAGCAGCGTGGGCGCCGACGGGTTGTCGCTCGGCCAGTACCAGGTGAACAATCGTTCGGCGCCCGGCGCGTCCGAGACCGGCAGGTAGAACTCGCGCACGTCGGAAGGCAGGCCGCTGAACCACCCCGAGACCTCGCGGACCGGCCGGAACGTGAGCTCCCGCTCCTGGGTGACCAGCGCCGCGCAGCCCGCGCCCAGCAGCACGGCCAGCGAAAGCGCCGCGATGCCAGTGCGTCGTCCGGGACGGTAGCGCTTTGCCATGAACGGGATCAGAGCATCAGCCGTGCCACAAGTTCCGCCCAGCCTACCACCGGGTCCCGGACCTGACGCCGCCGGCCCGCCCCGCCGCCCGTGAGCGTCCGTTCACGCGGCGACGCCGTGCATCCGCACCGGGGCCACCGAGGTGCGAAGCGCCCGGCAGGCGCGCGCGCATTCGCGGCACGCCTGCGCGGTCGCGTCGCCGCTCGACGCATCGCGCTCGAACGCGGTCGCGCAACCCAGCGCCACCGTCTCGCACAGCGCGAGCACGCACACCGCGTAGGGGCTGCGGCGCGTCACCACGCCCGCGGTCGTGCCGAAGATCTCCACCGCGTCCATCGCCAGGCGGAGGTGCGCGTCGGCGTTGTCGCCCACGTGGCGCAGCATCAGCTGCGCGCATGCGTCGGCAGCGCGGCGGCACGCGTCGATCGCGGTCGCGTGGAGGGCGGCGAGCGCTTCGTGGCGCCCACGGGCATCGTCGAGCGAGAGCATGGCGTTTCTCCCTGGGGGCATCGTCGGGCGACGACGGCTCGACGCATCCTCCGGGCCGCGCGCTGACCGCGACATCGGCGCGCACGTCGGCGTTCTGTCGGTGCGCCACGGACGCTCCAGCGCGAGCGGGCATGCGTGCCGACCGCGGTTTGCGATCGTCGGACGCCGCCCGACAACCTGGCGCGCAGGCGACCGATGGAGCCCGCGCCAGGCACGGCCGACCATGCGCCTCATTCACGTATTGACGGAGGCCGCATGAACCGATCCCGTCGTGCACTCACCGCCGCGTCGATCGCGGCGACCGCGTTCGCCGCGTCGCCAGCGCACGCCGCGCTGTCCGCGTGGTTCGACGCGCCGGTGCCCTGGAACGTGTGGCTGGGCATCGCGTCGGGCTTCGTGCTGATCGTCGCGGTGGTGCTCGCCGTGTCGCGCAAGAAGGATGGCGGCGACGGCGACGTCTACCAGTTCCAGAAGCCGCGCCGCGAACCGATGCCTCTGTACGAGGAAGGGAGCACGGGATGATCTCCGGACCGAAGAGAAGCGATTCGCTGGCCGAGTGGACGATCGTCGCCCTGGTGGTCGTGGTGCTCGGCGTGGCAGCGACGCAGACCAAGCTCGAACCGCCGGTTCCCATGCTATCGGTCGACGAGCTCGCGGCGCGCGTGCGCATGCAGATGCCGATCGCGCGCGATTGCGTGCGTCCCTCCGACCCCTCCGGCGCGCCGTGCCGTTCGCACGTCGCCGCCAGCGAGCCGCACTAGCGCGGCCCGCCTGACTCTCCTCCCAGGCCCGCCCCCCGGGCCCGGGCGGTGCCCGGTGAAACGGGCTTCACGGGCAAGGGCTCCTTGCCCGTCTTTTTTTGGAAAGGTCGACGCCATGACATCCCGCCCTTCCGAGACACCGACGACGTCGCGACCGGCGGTGCGCCTCGCGACCTATGCGCTGGCGCTCGCCTGTGCGTCCTCGCCGCTGCTCGCGCGAGCTGCCGACCAGGCCGAGCACGCGTGGGTGGCGTGGGTGGTGCTGGTGGTCGTCGCCTTGCTCGTCGCCGGCATCCTGATCCGCGCGGCGATCGGCTCGTCGACGCCGCCCGGGTGGCTCGCCTTCCTCGCGCGACGCCGCGACGAGGGGCGCCCCACCCGTTGGCGCGAATGGCCGGATGACTGATGCCCCCGCGTGTCGGTCACGTCCCACACGACGTCGCGGTCTACGCCGGTCGCCAGGACGCGAGGGGGTTACTAGGCTTCCCCTATCGCTGTCCTGCCTGATTTCCCGCGAGCTTCCGATGCATTTCCGCCCGGCCCTTCGAAGCGCGCGACGCTTAGCCGCGTTGGCCACGCTGCTCGCCGCGACCGCGCTCGCCGCCGGTTGCGCGCCGGCCTACTACGCCGCCAGCGACCCGTATGCGTCTCCGCAACGCGTCGAGCGCGTCGAGTACGGCGTCGTCGACCGCATCGAGCTCGAGCGCGAAGGCGCGCCGGTGGGCCTCGGGGCGGTGGTCGGCGGGGTCGCCGGCGGCGTGATCGGCCACCAGATCGGCAGTGGGCGCGGCAACACCGCCGCGACCATCGCCGGCGCCATCGGGGGCGCCCTGGTCGGCAACGAGATCGAGAAATCGCAGGCGCGTGACCGC
>DATLIR010000315.1:0-3046 GCA_035539315.1 Casimicrobiaceae bacterium | reverse complement strand
GAGGTCGTCGCGCATCGCGGTAAGGGTGGCCCGGGCGGGCGCGCGGGGCATCGCATGGTGCCGGGAGAGGGACTCGAACCCTCACGGTGTCGCCACCGGCGGATTTTGAGTCCGCTGCGTCTGCCATTCCGCCATCCCGGCTGCTGCCGGCTGGCGCACCTGGCGGCGCGGCGTCCGGCGAGGCGCGATTATCGCCCAACGCGGGAGCGCCCGCACCCGACCGACCTGCGCGTTGTCAGCCGCGACGGACGTAGGTGACGAACGCGTACTCGCCCACGTCGTCGCCGAAGTGCGGCTCGCGTGCGACTTCGCGCCAATCGTCGCGCGACCACGGCGGGAAGCGCACGTCGCCGTCGTACGCGCGCGCGATCTCGGTCAGGTGGAGCGTGCCCGCGCGCTCGAGCGCATCGCGATAGAGCACGGCGCCGCCGATGCAGAACGCGGGCGCGGGAAGCGTCACGGCGGCAAGCGCGGCGTCGAGATCGGGAACCCCCTCGGCGCCGGGGTCGTCGACGCGACCGCGCGAGGTAACGACGATGTTCTGCCGCTCCGTCAGCGGGCCGTTCAGCGACTCCCAGGTGCGCCGTCCCATGATCACCGCATGCCCGCGCGTCAGCGCGCGAAAGCGTCTCAGGTCGTCGGGCAGACGCCAGGGCAGCGTGCCGCGGGCGCCGATGACGCCGTTCGCGGCGACCGCCGCAATGATCGAAAGATCCGGATGCACGGGGCCGGGACGGGCGGCCCCGGACCACCGCGCGGCGGAATGGGCCGCGACAGGCGCTAGGGCGGTGTCATAATCGCCCGGATTATAGCGGCCGGCGTCTCCCCGTGTATTACCCGCGCTCGTTCCTCAAGTTCATTCTTCTGTCGTTCCTGCTGGTGAGCCTGCCGCTCCTGTACGCGCTCGCCGAGCTTTTGTTCTCGGTCGACCGCCTGGCCTCGCAGAGCCGCGAGGAGGTGCTCACCGCGGCGCAGGCGGCACGCACCAGCCGCCTCTTGTTCGAGCAGGCGACCACGCTCGAGCGCATCGTGCGCCAGCAGCTCATCCTCGACGATCCCGCGCTCCTCGACGACTACGGTCGCATGCGCCAGGAGTTCCGCGCCACCGGCGCGCAGCTCGCCGGGCTCCCGCTCGAGGCCTCCGAACACGAGACGCTGCAGAAGCTCCTCGACCGCGAGGCGGAACTCGCCCCGCAGCTCGCGAGCCCGCGGGCCTCGCGCGAAGGGGCCGCGCCGCTGGCCGAGGGGTTCGCCGAGCTGGTCGACGGCGCGCAATCGATGCTGTCCGCGTCCACGCAGCTCACGCAGCGGGCGATCGAGCGGCTGCAGGACACCGCGACGCGGGCGCGCGAGACCTGGTTGTGGCTCGCGCTCGCGACCGCGGCCATCGCGGTGGCGCTCGCGATCTTCTTCGCGGTGCTGATCTCGCGCCCGATCCGGCAGCTCGACCTCGCGATCCGCCAGATGGGCACCGCCGACTTCACGCACGCGATCGTGGTCAACGGGCCGCAGGACCTGCGCTACGTCGGGCAGCGCCTCGAGTGGCTGCGCACGCGCCTGCGCGACCTCGAGGAGCAGCAGACGCGCTTCCTGCGCCACGTGTCGCACGAGCTCAAGACCCCGCTGACCGCGGTCCGCGAGGGCGCCGAGCTCCTGCGCGACGAGGTCGGCGGCAAGCTCACGCGCGAGCAGCAGGACATCGTGCGGATCGTGCGCGAGAACACGCTGTCGCTGCAGAAGCTGATCGAGGACCTGCTGCGCTGGCACCAGACGCGCGTGGTCGAGCCGGCGACGGTGGGGCCGGTCGAGCTCGGCGAGGTCGTCCGCCGCGTGGTGCGCGAACAGAAGCTCGCGGCGCTCGCGCGCATGATCGCGTTCGAGTCGCAGCTCGAGCCCGCCGTCGTCACCGGCGATGGCGAACGCCTGCGCACGATCGTCGACAACCTGGTCAGCAACGCGATCAAGTATTCGCCGCGCTCGGGGACCATCCACGCGACGCTCCGCGCGCGCGACGGTCTCGCAGTGCTCGAGGTGGCCGACGAGGGCTCGGGCGTGCCGGTGGCCGAGCGCGAGCGCGTGTTCGACTCGTTCTTCCAGGGCACGCCGCCCGCCGAGGGCCGCGTCAAGGGCAGCGGGCTCGGCCTCGCCATCGCGCGCGAGTACGCGCTCGCGCACGGCGGGAGCGTCGAGGTGGTCGATCGGTGGGACGGGGCGCGCGGCGCGTGCTTCCGGCTGTCGCTGCCGCTCGCGATGGGCCGTCGTGCCGGCACGACGGCGCGCCGCGGGCTTCCGACGGGGGTCGAGTGAGACGCGCCGCCGTGCTCGCCTTCGTCGGCGCGCTTGGCGCCGGGTGCGCCGCGATCCCCGGCACCTCGCCGGCCGACATCACGCTCTACGACGACGACGTCGCGCCGCTGATCATCGCGATGACGACGCCGATGGAGTCTCCGCCGCTCGACCCGATCGAGCCGGTCGAGCCGCCGCTCCAGGCGCCGCCGCTCATGCCGCCCTTGCCCGCGCCGGTGACGATGAGCCAGGCGCCGCAGGTGCCGACGAGCAACCCGGTGCCGCCACAGCCGCAGGCGAACGGCGCGCCGGGAGCCAACGTGGTGGCCGCCGCCTCGCCGACCGCGCTGCCGCCGACCGCGGTGCTGCCGACCGAGGAACTCGCGGCGCTCGCGCTGATCGCGGACCTGCAGCGCTACAACGCGCTGGGGGCGGACGACATCCGCCGCGAGCTCTCGGTGGCGACCAACGCGCTCGCGCGCGAGCGCAGCGATGCCAACCGGGTGCGCCTCGCCGTTCTCTACACGCTCGCGCGCTCGGCCCCGCAGGACGACCAGCGCGCCCTGCAGCTTCTCGACAACGTCGCGAGGAGCGGGGGCAGCGCCACGCCGGTGAAGGCGCTCGCCGCCGTCCTCCACGTGCAGGTGTCCGACCGCATCCGATCGGTGCGCGACGAGCAGGCCAAGGCCAACGAGGCGGTGCAGAAGCTCGAAGCGCTCCGCGCGATGGAGCGGAGCCTCCTGCGCGACCGGGTCCGCAG
>DATLIR010000314.1:0-11965 GCA_035539315.1 Casimicrobiaceae bacterium | reverse complement strand
ATGGTATACTCATGCAGAATGCTGGTCGACACCCTCCCCCCGCTCACCGGTCGCGACTTCCTGCGCGTCGAGGATCTCTCGACCGAGGAGATGGTCGCCGTGCTCGATCTGGCCGACGAGCTGAAGTCGATGCAGGGTGCGCGGATCCCCCACGCCCTGCTGCCCGGGCGGACGCTCGGGCTGATCTTCCAGAAGGCGTCGACGCGCACGCGCGTGTCGTTCGAGGCCGGGATGAACCAGCTCGGCGGCATCGCGATCAACCTGAACCGCCACGACACGCAGCTCGCGCGCGGCGAGCCGATCGAGGACGTCGCGCGCGTGATCAGCCGGATGGTCGACGTCGTGATGATCCGCACGTTCGGCCAGGACATCATCGAGCGCTTCGCGGCGCACTCGCGCGTGCCGGTCATCAACGGGCTCACCAACGAGCACCACCCCTGCCAGATCCTCGCCGACGTCTACACGTTCATCGAGCACCGCGGCGCGATCCGCGGCCGCACGGTCGCGTGGATCGGCGACGCCAACAACATGCTGACGAGCTGGATGCAGGCGGCGGCGGTGCTCGACTTCCGGCTGCACGTGAGCTCGCCGGTCGGCTACGAGGTCCGCGGCGACGAGCTGCCCGCGGCGGTCGCGAGCCGGCTCGAGAGCTTCGCCCATCCGCGCGACGCCTGCCGCGGCGCCGACCTGGTCACCACCGACGTGTGGACCAGCATGGGATTCGAGGCGGAGAACGACGCGAGGCGGCGCGCGTTCGCCGACTGGCAGGTCGACGCCGGCATGATGCGGGCGGCGAAGCCCGACGCGCTGTTCATGCATTGCCTGCCCGCCCACCGCGGCGAGGAAGTGGCCGCCGAGGTGATCGACGGCCCGCAGAGCGTCGTGTGGGACGAAGCGGAGAACCGCCTTCACGCACAGAAGGCGCTGCTCGAGTACCTCGTGTGCGGAAAGGTGGAACCCTGATGTACGACCACGTGGGCCTGACCGTGTCCGACCTCGAGCGCTCGCGCGCGTTCTACGGCGCGGCCCTCGCGCCGCTCGGCATCACCGCGCTCGCGCGGTTCGGGAGCTTCATCGGGTTCGGGCGCGAGCATCCGCAGTTCTGGATCGGCGCGGGTACCGTGAGCCAACCGGCCCCGCGCACGCACGTCGCGTTCGCGGCGGTCTCGCGGCTCGAGGTCGACGCGTTCCATCGCGCGGCGATCGAGCACGGCGGCGTCGACCACGGCGCGCCGGGCCTGCGTCCCCAGTACCATCCCGACTACTACGGCGCGTTCGTGCTCGATCCGGACGGCCACAACATCGAAGCGGTCTGCCACCGCCCGGCCTGACGCCGCGCTTCCTGGAGGTTGATTCCATGCGCTTTGCCTCGACGCTCGCCCTCGCCTTCGCCGCCGCGCTCTTCGCCGGGGGCGCCTCCGCGCAAGCCTGGCCCGACAAACCGGTGCGCATCCTCGTCCCCGCGCCCGCGGGCAGCTCTCTCGACGTGCTCGCGCGCGCGATCGGCGACAAGCTCAAGGACAAGTTCGGCCAGCCGGTCGTCGTCGACAACAAGCCGGCGGCCGGCGGCACCGTCGCGACCGCGGAGACCGCACGCGCGGCGACCGACGGCAGCGTGATCCTGCTCGGGTTCAACGGCCCGCTCGCGACCGGACCGCTGATCCAGAAGGCGCCCTACGACGTGCAGAAGGACCTCGTGCCGGTGATCATCACGTCGAGCCAGCCGAACGTGCTCGCGGTCAACGCCGAACTGCCGGTGAAGACGCTGCCCGAGCTCGTCGCGTGGGCGAAGGCGAACCCGGGCAGGCTCAACTACGCGTCGGTCGGCAACGGCAGCAGCTCGCACCTCAACGCCGAGCTCCTGAAGTCGATGGCCGGCGTCGACGCCGTGCATGTCCCGTTCAACGGCTCGCCGCCCGCGGTGCTGTCGACCGTGCAGGGCGAGACGCAGATGATCTTCGCGGTGATGCAGCCGCTGCAGGCGCAGATCCAGGCCGGCAAGCTGCGGGCGCTCGCCGTGACGACGCCGAAGCGCTTCCCGCTGCTGCCGGACCTGCCCGCGATCGCCGAGACCTATCCCGGCTTCGAGGCACTCGCGTGGAACGGGCTCGTGGTGCCGGCCGGCACGCCGCCCGCCGTCGTGCAGAAGATCAACGCCGAGGTCGGCGCGATCCTGAAGGACCCCGAGATCGTCAAGAAGATGAACGGCTTCGGGTTCGACCTCGTCGGCGGAACCCCGGCCGATTTCGCGGCGCTGATCAAGGGCGAGGCGGAGCGGTGGACGCCGGTGGTTCGGAGGCTGGGAATCAAGGTGGATTGAGGCGACGGCGGCTATCGCCCATCGCCTATCGCCCATCACCGCCTTTGTCGTCCCCGAGCGTCGGCAACGGCGAGTTCGCCGATGGCGCGATCAGCCCCACCTTCGCGTACATCACGAGCTTCTCGCGCGTGTCCGCGATGTCGAGGTTGCGCATCGTGAGCTGGCCGATGCGGTCCTGCGGCGTGAACGCGCCGGCCGCCTTCTCCATCGTGAGGCGCTCGGGCCGGTAGGTGAGGTTGGGGCTGGTCGTGTCGACGATCGTGTAGTCGTTGCCGCGGCGCAGCTCCAGCGTCACCTCGCCGGTCACCGCGCGCGCGATCCAGCGCTGCGCGGTCTCGCGCAGCATCATCGCCTGCGGGTCGAACCAGCGTCCCTGGTACAGCAACCGGCCGAGCCGGCGGCCGTGGTCGCGGTACTGCTCGATCGTGTCCTCGTTGTGGATGCCGGTGACCAGACGCTCGTACGCGACGTGCAGCAGCGCCATGCCGGGCGCCTCGTAGACGCCGCGGCTCTTCGCCTCGATGATGCGGTTCTCGATCTGGTCGCTCATGCCGAGCCCGTGCCGGCCGCCGATCGCGTTGGCCTCGAGCACCAGCGCCACGTCGTCGGCGAAGGTCTGCCCGTTCAACGACACCGGGCGGCCTTCGTCGAAGCGGACCGCCACCGTCTCGGGCTTCACCGCCACGTCGTCGCGCCAGAACGCGACGCCCATGATCGGCTGCACGATCTTCATGCCGCGGTCGAGGAACTCGAGGTCCTTCGCCTCGTGCGTCGCGCCGAGCAGGTTCGAGTCGGTCGAGTACGCCTTCTCCGCGCTCATCCTGTAGCCGAAGCCGGCACGGTTCAGGTACTCGGACATCTCCTTGCGCCCGCCCAGCTCGTCGATGAACGCGGCGTCGAGCCACGGCTTGTAGACGCGCAGGCCGGGGTTGGCGAGGAGGCCGTAGCGATAGAAGCGCTCGATGTCGTTGCCCTTGTAGGTGCTGCCGTCGCCCCAGATGTGGACGTCGTCGTCGCGCATCGCGACCACCAGCATGGTGCCGGTCACCGCGCGCCCGAGCGGCGTCGTGTTGAAGTAGGCGAGGCCGCCGGTCGAGACGTGGAACGCTCCGGCCTGCAGCGCGGCCAACCCTTCGGCGACGAGCGCTGCGCGGCAGTCGACCAGCCGCGCCTTTTCCGCCCCGTAGGCGAGCGCACGGCGCGGGATGTCGTCGTAGTCGGGCTCGTCGGGTTGGCCGAGGTTCGCCGTGTACGCGTAGGGGATTGCACCCTTCGCGCGCATCCAGTGCAGCGCCGCGCTGGTGTCGAGGCCGCCGGAGAACGCGATGCCGACGCGCTTGCCGACGGGCAGGTCCTGCAGGATGTGCGACATGGGCGGCCTTGGGGCGGCGGCGGGCGAAAAGTTCGCTATTCTAGGGCACCACGAAGGAGGCAGCGTTGAACGTCGCCCGCCTGTCGCCGAACGGACCGTACGTCTGCGGTGGCGATCTCGCGATCGTGAGCGTCGGCGAGACGACGCGCACCTGGCAGGCGTCGCTGTGCCGCTGCGGCGCATCGCGGCGCAAGCCGTGGTGCGACGGCAGCCACGACAACGTGCGCTTCCACGACGCGGGCCTGTTGCCGGCGGGCGCGGCGCCCGGCCACGACGGCCCGGGACGAGTGACCCTCACGGTGCATCCCGACGGGCCGCTCGAGATCGACGGCCCGCTCACGCTCGCCTCGAGCGACGGCCGATCGGCGAGCGCCGCGGGACGGCGGTTGTGCCGTTGCGGCGCCTCCGCGACCAAGCCGTGGTGCGACGACACGCATCTGCGCATCGGATTTCGCGGCTGATGCCGACACCGGAGCGTTGCATTGCCCGAGCTCCCCGACCTCGAAGCGTACCGTCACGCGCTGCGCGCGCGCATCGTCGGGCAACCGGTCGAGCGCGTCGCCGTCACGCATCCGTTCCTGCTGCGCACGGTCGCGCCGCCGGTCGACGCCCTCGAGGGCCGCCGCATCGTCGACGTGCGGCGCCTGGGCAAGCGCATCGTGCTCGCGCTCGAGGACGGGCTCTTCGTCGTGTTGCACCTGATGGTCGCGGGGCGCTTGCGCTGGCTCGCGGGCGATGCGCGGCCGCCGGCGCGCATCACGCTCGCGCGCTTCGATTTCCCCCCGGGGCGCCTGGTGCTGACCGAGGCGGGCACGCGACGGCGCGCCTCGATGCACGTCGTCGAGGGGGAGGCCGCGCTCCTGGCGCTCGATCCGGGCGGCGTCGAGCCGCTCGCGTGCGACCTCGCGACCTTCGCGGCGATCCTCGCGCGCGGCAACCACACGCTCAAGCGCGCGCTCACCGATCCGCACGCGCTCGCCGGGATCGGGAACGCCTACTCCGACGAGATCCTGCACCGCGCGCAGCTTTCGCCGCTCGCGCTCACCGGGAAGCTCGAGGCCGACGCGGTGGCGCGGCTCTACACGGCGATGCGCGAGGTGCTGACCGAGTGGACGAATCGCCTGGCGCGCGAAGCCGACGCGGCATTTCCCGAGAAGGTCACGGCGTTCCGGCCCGAGATGGCGGTCCACGGCCGCTTCGGCCAGCCGTGCCCGGTGTGCGTCGCGCCGGTGCAGCGCATCGTTTACGCGGAGAACGAGTGCAACTACTGTGCGCGCTGCCAGACCGGCGGGCGCATCCTCGCCGACCGCGCGCTGTCGCGGCTGCTCAAGGACAGCTTTCCACGGACGCTGGACGAGGCGGACTGACCTCTCCGCCCGCACCGGCGCTCCTGCGCGCCCTCTTCCCGGCCGCTCTCCGCGTGCGGCGCGATGGAGGAAGGCGCGGGACTAGCCCCAGACGAAGTTGACCGTGCGACTGCGTCCGCTGCGAACCTCGACCTGCCTGGTCTGGCGGCGGCCGTCGTGCTCGGCGACGATCACGTAGCGGCCGTCGGGGACGCGGGCCAGCAGGATCGGGCCCCGGTTGGACAGGGCCGCGACCTGGTTGCCCCGCCCGTCGAAGATCGCGACCGCCGCATCCGCGACGAACTGGTCGGCTCCCGCCTGGCCGCGCCGCGAGAACACGAGCTGCAACGGGAAGTTCGGGGCGGCATTGCGAATCGCATCGGCCTCGTCGCGCGTGACGCCGCCGTTGATGTAGGCGAGCTCGTTGCCGCGGTAGCCGCCGACGCTGGCCGAGACCGGCACCACGCCAAGCTCGGCGGCCGCGGCCGCCCCCGCGATCGCGAGCGACGCCGCAACCATCGTGCCGCGGCGTAGCGCAGCGTTCCAAGCGTCCATGACGTCCTCCGACGCGCCCGGCGGCGCAACAGGCGCCCACTGTGCGCGGCCCGGCGTCAGCGATCGATCGGCCGGACCCGCCTTGCGCCCTCCGCCGATGGCCGACGGCACATGTCAGCGAGCCACGTCCGGGCGCGCTACCATCCGCCGACGCCACGCGCCGCCATGACCGATCCCTCCCCCCTCGCCGCGGTCCGCGACGACATCGTCGCCGCGAACCGGATCCTCGCCGGGCGCGGCGTCCTCGACGGCTTCGGCCACGTCAGTGCCCGCGACCCGCGTCGCGCCGACCGCTTCCTGCTGTCGCGCTCGCTTGCGCCCGCGCTGGTGACGCGCGAGGACCTGATGACCTTCGACCTCGACGCTGCCCCGGTGGACGGCGACGCGCGCACGCCCTACCTCGAGCGCTTCCTGCACGGGGCGATCTACCGCCGCCGCGCCGACGTGCACGCGATCGTGCACAGCCATTCGCCGTCGGTGATCCCGTTCACCGCGTCGTCGGTGCCGCTGCGCGCCGTGCATCACGTGAGCGGCTTCCTGGGGAGCGCTACGCCCGTGTTCGAGATGCGCGAGCGCTTCGGCGCCACCGACCTCCTGGTCCGCAGCATCGCGCAGGGCGACGCGCTAGCCGAGGCGCTGGGCACGCATGCGGTGGTACTGATGCGCGGCCACGGCTTCTGCTCGGTGGGCCCGAACGTGCCGGTCGCCACCTACCGCGCGATCTACACCGAGTCGAACGCGGCCGTGCAGTGCAACGCGATCGCGCTGGGCGGCCCGGTGACCTACCTCGATCCCGACGAAGCCGCGCTCGCCGACGCGGTGCACGTCGACGTCGTGATGCGGCCGTGGTCGCTGTGGAAGGCGCGCCTCGACCGCCCGGACGACCGCTGAGCGGCCGTTCCGCTAGAACCCGACCCGCGCGCGCCGCCCGCAGAGCTTCTTCGCGTCGATGTCCTCGGGCACGAGCTGGTCGCGGCCGGCCAGCTCCGCCGTGCCGAAGGCGTCGAGCAAGAGCTTGCGCATGTCGCGCGGCGGGATCGCCGCGAGCCGTTCCAGCACGCTTTCCGAGGGCTCGGGCGGGAACGACCAGCGGTGCGCGTCGAGGATCTCGCGGTACACGGCTAGCGCGATCCGGCGCGACCCCTCGGCGTCGGGGCGGTCGATCGCGTAGACGTTCATCCGGTTGAGGATCGGGTCGGGGATCGCGCTCTCGTCGTTGGCGGTCGCGATCCACAGGATGTGCGACGCGTCGATGTCGACGTCGATGAACTCGTCCTTGAAGTGCGACGCGGTGTCGCGCTCGAGCAGCGCGTAGAGCGCGCCCATCGGGTCGTAGCGGTGGTCGCCGCCGGCCTTGTCGATCTCGTCGAGCACGATCACCGGGTTCGCGTACTCGCCCTCGACCAGCGTCTGCGCGACGCGGCCCGGGCGCGCGTGGTGCCATTGCGACGACGCGCCGGTGAGCACCCAGCCCGCGGTGAGCGAGTTCATCGAGACGAACTCGTAGCCGGTGCCGAGCGCGTGCGCGAGCCGCTTCGCGAAATGCGTCTTGCCCAGGCCCGGCTCGCCCAGCAGCAGCATCGGCAGGAACTGCACCGCCTCGTGACCGGCGATGGCGAGCGCGAGCGACTTGCGGAGGTCCTCGACGACGTCGGTGAAATTGGGCGAGGCGTCGGCGAGGTCGTCGATCGCCGCCGTCGTCGACGGCTTGATGATGAAGCGCGAGCCGCCGAGCTCGCGCATGCGCTCGTACCAGCTCTTGAGCCCCTCGTTGCGCTTGGCCGCGCCATCTTCCGAGGCGCGCTCGACTTCCGCCACCGAGTAGATGGGCTGCAGGTCGGCAATCGGGATCACGGTTTCCATGGCCGGGCCTCCTGGCGCGAGCAACGCACATAGCGTGCCAACGCGTGCCGTCGTCCGCAAGCGGCGTCGCGGCCTCCGCCGCCGCGGACCCCGGAACGTGGCGCGAGGGATACACCCCGCGCGCCTGTCCGTCGCCGTCCGGCGACGCAACGGCACCACCGAAGGGCACCTTGCCGAGGCCTGCACCGACTTCGCGCCCGGTTTGCGGGCGCCGCGCCGGCCGTGCTAGCGTTCCGCCCCCGCCAGGAGCGTCCCATGCCCAGCTTCGACGTCGTCTCGGAAGTGAACCAGGTCGAGGTCCGCAACGCGGTCGACCAGACCAACAAGGAAGTGTCGACGCGCTTCGACTTCAAGGGCTCGGACGCCCGCGTGGAGCTCGCCGACAAGGCGCTGACGCTCTATGCGGACGACGAGTTCAAGCTGAAGCAGGTGACCGACATCCTGGTCGCGAAGCTCGCCAAGCGTGGCGTCGACACGCGCTGCCTCAAGAGCGCCGATCCGGACAAGGTTTCCGGCAACAAGGTCAAGCAGGTGGTCACGGTGCGCACCGGCATCGAGCAGGAGCTCGCCAAGAAGATCCAGCGGGCGCTGAAGGACAGCAAGCTCAAGATCCAGGCGTCGATCCAGGGCGACGCGGTTCGCGTCTCGGGCGCCAAGAAGGACGACCTGCAGGCTGCCATCGCACTGGTGCGCAAGACGGTCACCGACTTCCCCGTGCAGGTTCAGAATTTCCGCGACTGACCTTACACCGGACGCCTCCCGGTGCGCGCGCTCGGCTGGGCGCTCCTGGTCCTGTCGCTGTGGGGCGGCTGGAACTGGTACCACCACGAGCGGTGGGTCGGCCACCCGCCGGACAGGGCGGTCGCGGATGCCCCGGTCATCGAGGTCGGCGCGACACGGGAGCCGTGGCGCGACGACAAGGGGTTCAGCTACGCGTCGCTCGGGCGCTTCGCCGGCCGCGCGATGGTGCTCGCCCGGCGCAACTACGACATCGGCGAGTTCGCGGCGCTCGCGCCCACCGACCTCGCGCTTGGCTGGGGCGAGCTCTCCGACCCGACGGTCGTCGACCAGCTCGCGTTCGCGCAGATGAAGTCGTTCAGCGCGCGCTTCGTCGCGCCCGACCTTCGTCGCGGCAGCGCGCTGGCGCAGCGCTCGCGTCCCGAGCTCGACGCGTTGTTCTCCGCGCTCACGCACGTGCACACGATTCCCGGCGACGCGACGATCCGCAGGACGCTCGCCGGGATCCGCCCCGGCCAGGTGATTCGCTTCGAGGCGACGCTGGTGGATGCCAAGGGTCCCTCCGGCCTGAGCTATCGGAGCTCGCTCGCGCTTGGCGATCGGAACTGCGAGGTCGCCTGGATCGACCGTCTGGAGCTCGAGTGACGGCGCCGAAGCGCGTGCCCGTACCGCCGCTGGCGACCGCGCGGCTCGATCTACAGCCGCTCGCGCCCGACGCCGCAGACGAGGCATTCGAGGCGTTCGCCGACCCGCGGCTCTACCGCTACATGGTCGGCGAGCCGCCCGCCGACGCGAAAGCGCTCCGCGACGAATTCACGCGCCTGTGCGCGGGCAGCCGCGACCCGGAGCAGCGCTGGTGCAACTGGCTCGCGCGCGCCCGCGAGGGCGGGACGCTGGTCGGGTGGCAGCAGGCAACCATCGTCGGCTCCACCGCGTGGATCGCGTGGGTCACGTTCCCGGCCCACCGGCGTGCCGGGTTCGCGCGCGAGGGCGCCGCGGCCGTGGTGGCATGGTTGCGGGAGCTCGGCGTGGCGGAGATCGTCGCGCAATCGGACGAGCGCAACGCCGCGTCGTGCGCGACGGCCGCGTCGCTGGGCTTCGTGCCGGACGCGGCGCCGATCGCCGAGACGCTGCGTGGCGAGGCGACCGTGGATCGCGTGTACCGGCTGCGACTGGCGTCGGGGTGAAGCCCGACCCAGGGGATCAGTCGAGGTCGCGCAGGAGCGACGCGCGGGTCGCCTCGCCGACGGAAGCGATCGTCGCGGTCAGCGCCGGGTGGTCGACGCCGATCGCCAGCGCTGCGCCCGCCTTGAGCGCGGCGACCATCGCGGGGGCGAGCTCGAAGCGCAGGAAATGCACCGACGAGGTCTTCTCGTCGGTCTCGCGGTCGAGGTCCTCGTCGGCGATCGCGTGGACGCGCGGGTGGCCCTCGACGGCGACCCAGGTACGCTCCTCGACGCCCTTGAGGCGCGCGAGCGCGCGCTTGCGCTCGCCGGGGTCCTCGTACTCGATCAGCATCGTCGCCTTGAAGTTGGCGCCGTCGGGGACGAGCGCGTCGTAGACGCCGATCTCGTCGCGGATGCCCTCCTCCTCGAAGATGCGCTCGATGCGCAGCATCTCCTGGATCTGGTAGCGCATCGTGAGCTCGTCTTCGAACAGCAGCGTGACGTGCTCGCCGACGTGGACCGTCCGGTCCTTCTTGTGCGCGATCACCTTCGCGCGAAAGTCCTTGCGCGCCCTGGCGTAGGCCTCGAGCGTCATCAGCGACTCGGGCGTGATGCGTGGCCGACGGCCGGCGCCGCCGCGGGGGACAGTCGGGGAGATCTTCGTCGTCATCGGTGGACGTTCAATCGAGCCCGTAGGCGTAGCGGACCAGCGTGATCGGGTGCTCCTTGCGGCCGCGCGGCTCGCCGAGCGCATCGATGCCCTCGGCGATGCGACGCCCGGCGATCGGACAATCGGACGCGATGTAGTCGGGCGCGCTCGCCGCCATCTGGCGGAACACCGGCTTGCCGATCTTCATCGAGATCGCGTAGAACTCGCGTTTCACGCCCCACGTCCCGTCGTGGCCCGCGCAACGCTCGATCGTGCTGACCTCGGTGCCAGGCAGCCATTCCAGCACCTCGCGCGTCTTCTGCCCGACGTTCTGCACGCGCGAGTGGCAGGGGATGTGATAGCTCACCTTGCCTAGCGGCCGCGTGAAGTCGCGGCGCAAAAGGCCGTCGCGGTCGCGCAGCACCAGGTACTCGAACGGGTCGACCATCGCGTCGGCCACCGCGCGCACGTCCTCGTCGTCGGGGAACAGGAGCGGCAGCTCGAGCTTGAACATCAGCGTGCACGACGGCACCGCGGTGAGGATCGCATAGCCCGCACGCGCGAGACGCACGAGCGCGGGAATGTTGATGTCCTTGAGCTTCTCGACCGACGCGAGGTCGCCGAGCTCGAGCTTGGGCATCCCGCAGCACGCCTCCTTTTCGACCACCTTGTACGGGACCTGATTGTGCTCGAGGACCTTGACGAGATCGTGCCCGATCCCAGGCTCGTTGTAGTTGACGTAGCAGGTGGCGAACAGCGCGACCTTGCCGCGCGTGCGCTCGCCGTCGCGTACCGGCCAGGCCACCGACGGCGCGACGCTGTCGCGGAAGCGCCGCGCGTCGTAGGGCGGCAGCGCCGCTTCGGCGGCCACGCCGAGCGCCTTGTCCATCACCGCGCGCGCCGCGCCATTGCGGTTCGCCCAGTTCACCGCCTGGACGACCACGGGGATCGTCGCGAGGCGCCCGACGCGATCGGTGCTGGTGAGGAGCCGGTCGCGGAACGCCGTCTCGCCGGCGCGGAACTTGATCGCCTTGCCGCGCAGCATCGTGTGCGGAAAGTCCACGTTCCACGGGTGCGGCGGCACGTACGGGCACTTGGTCATGTAGCAGACGTCACACAGGTAGCACTGGTCGATCACCTTCCAGTAGTCGGCCTTGGCGACGCCGTCGACCTCCATCGTCTTGCTCCCGTCGACGAGGTCGAACAGCGTGGGGAACGCGTTGCAGAGGCTGACGCAGCGCCGGCAGCCATGGCAGATGTCGAAGATCCGCTCGGCTTCCTTCAGGAACGCGTCGCCGTCGTAGAACGCCGCGCTGCGCCAGTCGAGCGGATGCCGCGTCGGCGCGGCGAGGTTGCCTTCCTTCTTGTCGGCCAAGGGCGCGGTCATCGAAGTGCCTGGAAAGGACGAGCGGATGGGCAGGACGACCTCAAGCGCCGGCACGCACCGGCGCCGCGCGTGCGCCGCAGCGCACGCGGTGCGGGACGGCGCACCCGCGGAGCGGCTTTCGCGTCGTCGAGCGGCGCCGGCGGCGCCGGCGTCCGCTCCAGGGGACGCAGCTTCAGTCGGCCAATGCGTCGAGGGCCTTCTGGAACCGGTTGGCGTGCGACCGTTCGGCCTTCGCGAGCGTCTCGAACCAGTCGGCGATCTCCTCGAAATGCTCGTCGCGCGCCGCCTTCGCCATGCCCGGGTACATGTCGGTGTACTCGTGCGTCTCTCCGGCGACGGCCGCCTTCAGGTTCTGGCGCGAGCTGCCGATGGGCAGGTCGGTGGCCGGGTCGCCGAGCTTCTTCAGAAACTCCATGTGGCCGTTGGCATGCCCGGTCTCGCCTTCGGCCGTATCGCGGAACAGCCCCGCGATCTCGGGATAGCCTTCCACGGCGACAATGGAAGCGGACTGGGCGCCAGCCACCAGACTGGATGGACGGGCCTCGTCGCCAAGCTGATTCAACAGATTC
>DATLIR010000313.1:0-2038 GCA_035539315.1 Casimicrobiaceae bacterium | reverse complement strand
ACCAACGCGAGCGCGCGGTTGCGCTCGGTCTGCGGCGTGCGCAGCGACTCGGGCAGGCCGTTGTAGTAGTCGAGCGCCCGCTTGGCCAGCGCGGCGACGATGTCGAGCCGCCCGACCGGCGCGAGCTCGAGCTGGAAGTCGTCGAGCAGGTAGGTGACGAGCTTCTCGGCCTCGCCGCGCGCCGCCTCGGCCATCAGGCGCGTCTGCTCGGCCTGCGCCTCGGCCTGCTGGGCGCGCCAGGTCGCGACGCCGCCGAACACCGCACCGAGGACCGCCACGACCGCCAGCACCGCGCACGCGGCGGCGATCTTGCGGGCGCGGACCAGTGCCGCGCGCGTCGCACGCTCGCGCTCGCGTTGCGCGGCGAGCTGCCGCTCGGCGGCGTCGCGCGCCTCGCGCTCGAGGCGTAGATCGCGGCTCGCCTTGACGACGCTGCACAGCACGTCGTGCGTCAGCTCGACGCGGCGCACGTCGAGCCGCTCCTCGATGCGCAGGAGCCTCCGGTCGACCAGGCGCGCGAGCGTGCCCGCGGGTGCGCCAGCCGCGGCGAACAGCTTCTGCAGCCGCTCCTCGGCGACGCTCTCGCGATGGCCCGATTCGGTGAGCAGGTGCTCCTCGATCACGTGGCGCACGCCGGGCGGCTCGCCCGCGAGCGCACGCTCGTAGAACTCGGAGAGGATGGTGTCGCGCGAGCCGGCCAGCACCGCCGCGGAGATCTCGTCGTGGCCCTGCGCGATGCGCGCGTTGTTGAGCTCGCGGCAGATGAGGGAGAGGAGCGACGGCTCGACCTCGGCGTTGGGGATCTCGGCGCCGCCGGCGACGAAGCGCACGATCGCGGCCGCCACCTCCTCGGAAACCAGCCGGCCCCCAGGCTTCACCACCGCCGCGAGCGCCTGCGTGCCGGTCATGCGCGCGAGCCGCATGCGGTTCTGCGTGATCGACGGCATCTGGCCCTTGAGGGCCTCGAGGTGCGAGAGGTAGTCCTCGCGCAGCGCGATCAGGATCCGGTAGTCGGCGCGGGCGAAGTCGAACTTCTCGGCCGCGCCCTCGTCGTGCTCGATGCGCAGCTCGAGCGCGCGCGGCGCGCGGTTCTCCACCAGGTCGGCGAGCTCCTCGACGAACTCCGCCGCGCGCCGGCGACCGAACTCGTCGCTCTGCGCGAGCGTGAAGATCTCCTCGAACTGGTCGAAGATCAGGAGCGGGACCAGCTTGCGGCCGGCGGCGTCGTGCAGCACGTCGTCACGGTGGTGCAGGAACTCCCACAGCGACTCGCCGCCTTCGGCGACACCGGCCTGCGTCCAGGCGCCTGACGCCTGGGTCGCGCGGAAGATCGCCGCCTTGATCTGCTCGGCGGGGGACGGGGACTCGCGCGCATAGTCGATGCGCACGTAGACCGGGCAGTAGCCCTCGGGGCGCAGCCGGGGGACGATGCCGGCGCGCAGGATCGACGTCTTCCCGAGGCCCGACTGGCCGAACAGGATCGTGAGCGGCTTGCGCTGGACGCGCCGCGCGAGCTCGGCGATCTCGTCCTCGCGCCCGTAGAAATAGGCGCGCGTCTCCTCGCTGAACGACGCGAGGCCGAGCCAGGGGTGCTGGGCGTCGACCTCGGGCGCGCCGGAGGAGGCGGGAGGCGGAGCCGAGGCGTCGGGGCTCATCGCGTCATGGCCGTCGTGGCGTCGCTCATGCGCCGCGCGCAGCGATGAGCTCGGCCAGGCGTCGCACGAACTCCGGCGGGACCTCGCCCCCTGGCGCGCGCGTGAAATGGACCGAGCGGAACTTGTCCGGGACGCTCGCCCGCGAGGCGTCGGTTTCGTCGATGCACACCGGCAGCACGAACACGGCGTCGTCGGCCATGTTGCGCGTGCGGTCGATCGCGTAGCTCCACTCGCGCCGGAAGTAGCCTTCGTGCCGCCGCTCGGTGGTCGACGAGACGACCGGGACGAACAGCGCGCAGCGCGCGATGTTGCGCTGGATCTTGCGGTCGTAGTCGTCGCCGCCCTCGAGCCGCTCGACGTCGAACCACGCCTTGATGCCGGCC
>DATLIR010000312.1:0-2598 GCA_035539315.1 Casimicrobiaceae bacterium | reverse complement strand
TTCTCGGCCAGCCGCTGGATGTTCGCGCCACGACGCCTGAGCTCCGCGACTTCGCTGATCAGCACGCCGTGGATGCGCTCCATCACCATCACGTCGCCGCGGCACAGGTCCCAGTGAACCTCGGGGACGTACAGCAGCTCGGAATCCTGGAAGTTGCGCCGCAGCTGTGAGGCGTTCGCCGCCTCGCGCATCAGGTCGAGCTCGTCGAGGATGGTCTTCTCGTACTCACGTACGACCTCGGTGGGTCGCAGGCGGCGGCTGTCGGGGTAGTAATCGCGCGCGAAACGCGCGAGCACGTGCATCACCTCGAGATCGCGCTCGATATCCGCGCGCACGCCGGGGCGCAGCACCTTGACGACAACCTGGCGGCCGTCCTTTAGCACCGCGGCGTGCACCTGCGCTATCGATGCGGCGGCCAGCGGCGCCTCGTCGAAGCTCTGGAAAGCGTCGGCGACCGGCCGCCCGTAGGCACGCTCGACCATCTCCCGCGCCTCGGCGCCGGGGAAGGGCGGTACACGGTCCTGCAGCTTCGCGAGCTCGTCGGCGACGTCGGCCGGCAGCAGATCGCGCCGCGTGGAGAGCGCCTGGCCGAACTTGACGAAGATCGGCCCCAATGCCTCGAACGCGAGCCGGATCCGCTCGCCGCGAGTGCCGCCCCGCTTGCGCTCGAACCATGTCGCGGGCGACAGGTAGAACACGAACCGCAGCGGCCGAAACAGGTGCGTGGCGAGGATGATGTCGTCCAGCCCATGCTGGACAAGCACGCGCTGTATGGTGAGAAGGCGGCCGAGCACGCGTGGGCGCATTTCAGCCGCGCCGCCGCCTTGGCTTGCCGGCGTCGCCGTCGCGCCGCGGCGCGAGACGCGCGAGCCGTGCCTCGAGCCGCTCGACGTCGTCGCGCAGCCGGTCGACGTCCCGCAGGAACTCCTCGACCTCGAGGCGCACCGGCACGTCGCGTCCTTCCTCCTGCAGGTACTCCGCGGCACTGGTCGCCAACGCATCGGTTGCGCGCCGACCCAAGTCGAGCACACCGCGCGCGAGGTTCGCGACCCGGCGTGCTGCAACGTCACCCAGGACCTGTGCCAGCTCTTCCTCGAGGTCCGGGCGCGTATGATCGAGGAACTCGCGAAACGCCTGCGCGATTTCCGCGTCGCCCTCGATTCGAACCTTACCGCTTCGCAGGCGACCCTCGGCTTCCGGCCCCGCGAGCGCGAGCAGCGAAAGCGGCGTGCCGGCGAGCCGTGCGTCCGCCGGCGATTCGCGGCGTTCGGTGAGCGCGATCCGCCCTGCGGTGATCTCGAGAAAAATGCGCAGTGGCGTGCCAGTCAGTTCGAGCTCGAGGGCGCGTCCGTCGAGACGGCGCGCCAGCTCCTGCGCGCGCCGCGAGCCAGCGACGTTGCGGTTCAGCACGTCCTGAAGGCGCTCGAGCAGCACGTCAGTACCGATGCCCGCGATGCAGCGCGACGATGCCGCCCGCAAGGTTGTGGTAGCGGCAGCCCTCGAGTCCGGCGTCGCGCATCAGGCCGAGCAGCGTCTCCTGGTCCGGGAAACGGCGGATTGACTCCGCCAGATACCGGTAGCTCGACTCGTCGCCCGCGACGCGCCGCCCTAGCCACGGCAGCACGCTGAACGAATAGGCGTCGTACAGCGGCTTCAGCGCAGCGACTGCGGGCTGCGAGAACTCGAGCACCAGCAACCGCCCGCCCGGGCGCAGCACGCGGCACATCGATGCGAGCGCGGCGGGCTTGTCGGTGACGTTGCGAAGACCAAACCCGATCGTCACGCAATCGAAGGTCTCGTCGCGAAACGGCAGCCGCTCGGCATCCGTCTGCACGACGCGGAGATTGCGGAGGATGCCTCGATCGAGCAGGCGGTCGCGCCCGAGCGCGAGCATCGATCCATTGATATCGGAGAGCAGGACGAGGCCGGTCTCTCCTACCTGGCGGGCCATCCCGGCTGCAAGATCCCCGGTCCCACCGGCGACGTCGAGCGCGCTGTAGCCCTCGCGCAGGCCGGTCTGCGACAGGGCGAACTGCTTCCAGAGCCGGTGCAGCCCGCCCGACATCAGGTCGTTCATCAGGTCGTAGCGATCGGCCACGGAATCGAATACCGCGCGGACGCGCCGCGACTTCTCCTCGCGGGGCACCTGCTCGTAGCCGAAGTCGACGCTCCCGAATGCGGATTCGTTCGGGGGCTCACGCGTGGGCTCGTTCATTCTGCACGCATTCTACCCGGTCGGCGCCTGCGGCCCCGGGGCGCACCGACGTGGTTCGGGGGCGGGCGCGGTCAGCGGTCGCAGGACCTTCGCTACGGCGGCAGGCCGACTCGTTCCATCAACTGACGAAACCTGGGCTCGTGGCGCAATCCGGCGAGACGTGGATCGATCTTCAGATAGCGTACGGACCCGGAGCGTTCATCAACCGCGCGTTCGAGCCAGGTCAATGCTGCGTCGGCATCGTTCAGGCCAGCGCAGATGAGTGCCGCAAAGAAAGCGACTTCCGTATCACCCGCCTGCCTGGTGAGCTCGGACAGCAGCGCCCTGGCCTCGGCCGGTCTGCCGGATACCGCGTACAGGTGGCCAAGAGATCCCTTGACGGC
>DATLIR010000311.1:0-7542 GCA_035539315.1 Casimicrobiaceae bacterium | reverse complement strand
GCGCCGAGGAGCCCGAAACTGACCGGCAACGCCGGCGTCGCGTCCGGGATCGGCTCGTCGAGCAAGCGCTCGAGGCGGACGATGCGCCGGTAGCCGAGCGCGGCGGCGAGCTTCCACGCGAACGTGCGCACGCCTTCGTGGCGCAGCGAGGCGAGCGCGCGCTCGAGCGTGTTGCCGACGGGATAGAACGACCTCATCGCGTCATCGCGCCTGCGCCACCGGCGGGTGGGCGCGACCGGCGAGCGTCACGGCTTTTGCGCGAGGATGCCGACATAGTGTCCGGTGACGAAGCGCAGCGGGAACCGCGCCAGTCGCTCCCAGCGGCCCAGTCGCTCGAGGAAGCGTCGCTGCGCGCTGCCGTTCCCGAAACGCTCGTGCGTGCGTGCGCGCCGGACTGCGAGCGCGCGCGGGCAATGGAGCAGCGCGTCCATCTCCACGATGTCGAAGCCCGCGGCACGGACCATACGCGCGAGCCCGCGGGGCCCGAGGGTCGCGCCGATCGGGTAGGGCACCAGTCCGCTGCGCTTGAGCCAGCCGACCGGGATTGCATTGCGCAGCGCGACGCCCGGATGGCGCAGGTTGTCCATCGTCAGCACCAGCCGGCCGCCGGAACGGAGCACGCGATTGAGACCCGCCAGCGCCGTGCGGATGTCGTCGCGCGTGCGGAAATGGTCGAGCGTGGAGTTCGAGACCACCGCGTCGAACGACGCATCGGCGAACGGCAGCTGCCGCACGTCGGCCGCGACGATGTCGAGGTCGGGATATCGTGTCGCCGCGGCGCGCAGCACCGACGGCGCGATGTCGATCGCGGCGATGCGGCGAGCGCGCGTACCGAGCAGCGGCGCCAGGCCGACGCCCATCGCCTCGTCGAAGAGGTCAGTCTTCAGCACGCGCGCCTGCATCGCCGGCTCGAGCCAGCGTGCGACCAGCGCCCCGTTGATCGCATCGCTGTGCCTGCGCCACAGCCAGCCGTCGCCGCCATCGACCAGTGGCCGCACGGCCGCGTCCCAGCCGCGGCGCTCGGTCGCGAGGGGCGGTGCGTCGGTGGAGGCGCGCAATGCGGGTTCCCGGTGGCGTCCGGTGCAGGCCGGCCGTCCTCCCGGTTATAGCAAGACCGCGGCAGGGTGCGCAAAGGTTCGATTCTCGCGGGGCGTTTGCCGTCGTCTGGCGTTTGGCCTATCGTTCCCCGGGCTTGCCGGGCGCCATCCCGCCCGTGCGTCCGACGACAAACCGGGAGTGCAGCGAGAATGGGACACTGGATCGAGCTCACCGCCGACGACGGCGTCACGATCACGGCCTGGCGTGCCGACCCGCCGGGCAAGCCGCGCGGCGGGCTCGTCGTCGTGCAGGAGATCTTCGGCGTCAACAGTCACATCCGCGGCGTCTGCGAAGGCTATGCAGCGGACGGCTACCTCGTCGTCGCGCCGGCGCTCTTCGACCGCGTCAGCCCCCGCGTCGACCTGGGCTACACGCAGGACGACATCGAGCGCGGACGCGCGCTCAAGGCGAAGGCCGCCCTCGAGCCGGCGCTCCGCGACGTCGACGCCGCACACACGGCGGTCGCGCCGGCCGGCAAGGTCGGCGTCATCGGCTATTGCTGGGGCGGCTACGTGACGTGGATGAGCGCGGCGCGGCTTGCCGGCGTCGCGTGCGCGGTGCCCTACTACGGCGGTGGGATGCTGGAGGCGGTGAGCGAGCGCCCGCGCTGCCCGGTGCTCGCGCATTTCGGCGAGAAGGACGCGATGATCCCGGCCGACGGCGTGCGCAAGTTCGCGGCGGCGCACCCCGACGCCGAGGTGCACCTCTATCCGGCGAACCACGGCTTCAACTGCGAGCAGCGCGCGAGCTACGACGCGCCGTCGGCGAAGCTCGCGCGCGAGCGCACGCTCACGTTCCTGCACAAGCACGTCGGCTGACCGCCCCCGGGTCCGCGCCGCGTCACCCGCCGGCGATGCGCGCGAGCCGCTCGGCTAGCGCGTCGAGGTAAGTCGGAAAGCGGTGAATGTCGCTGTGGCCGGCATCCTCGATCAGCACCAGCTCGGCACTCGAGCGGACCAGCGCACGCAGCGCCTCGCTGTCCGACGGCGGGATCAGCCGGTCGCGCGTCCCGTGCATCAGCAGCACCGGGCTCTTCACCTCCGCGATCGCCTCGTCGCTGCGCAGCGGATACTTGAAGAGGAAGGCGGGCACGAACGGATAGGCACGCTGGCCCGCCGCGACCAGGCTCGTGTAGGGCGCGACCAGCACCAGCAGGCGCGGCGCGACGTCGCGCGCGAGCCGCACCGCGAGGCCGGTCCCGAGCGAGCGCCCGTAGATGACGATCGGCTTGTCGCGGTAGCGCGGCGCGATGGCGTCCCACGCGGCACGAACGTCCGCGTCGAGCTGGCGCTCGTCCTGGTTGCGACCGGTGCTGCGGCCGTAGCCCCGGTAATCGAAGATGAAGAGGTCGTAGTTCACGCGGCGGTAGAAGTCCAGCCCGGTGGTCCAGGTCTCCACGTTGCCGCGGTTGCCGTGCAGGTAGAACACGAGACCGCGCGGCGCGCTCTGGCGGAACAGGAGTGCGTCGAGCGTCGCGCCCGCGACCGGCACGCGGATCTCCTCGAACGGCTGGTCGAACGCGAAGCGGTGGTCGGCCGGCAGCGGCGTGCCCGGGAAGATGAGCGATTCCTGGCCGACGTAGAGTGCGCCGAGCAGCAGCAGGTAGCCGAGCGCGGACAGCGCGGCGAGGACGGCGACGACGCGGGCGGCGGCGCGCTTCATCGCGCGGGGACGAGGGCTCTCGCCCCCGGTACGGGCCGCGGGATCGAACGGATGCGCGGGCGGCGCGTCAGTTCGACTTGAACCGGACACGCATCACTTTCCGGTCGTACTCGGCTTCGGTCGCGAGCGTGATCTCGGTGCCGTCGGCGGCGTAAACGCGCCCGCCGCTGCCGCGGCAGATGTTGCGCTCGTACTGGCACGGCCCCATCTCCGGGTGCGTGCGGCAGAGCTTGCCGACCTTGTCGTCGAAAGCGATCGACGTGAGTTTCCGCTCGGCTCCGCCGCCGCTGGCGCACACGTAGACGGCGCCGGCGGGGAAGGTCGCGGGATCCAGCTTCGACGGCTGCGCGGCCGCCCGCGACGGTGCCGGCGGCGGGCTCGGCATCGGCACGCGCGCGACCGGCGCCTTCGCCACCTCGGACGGCGGGGTGATCGGCACGGCCTCGCGTTGCGGCGAGCCGCACGAGGCGACGACGACGGCGAGGGCCGCAGCGGTCGACAGGCGTCGGGTCGCGCTCATCGCCGCTTCCCCATCAGCGAGCCCAGCACGCCCCGCGTGATCTCGCGCGCAATCGACGAGCCGACGCTGCGCGCGGCGCTCTTCGCCAGCGCATCGACCATGCCTTCGCGCCGCCCGCCGCGCGGCCCGGTCGATCCGAACAGGATGTCGGAGATCCCGCCCATCATGCCGCCGCCCGCCGGCGCGCCGGTCGCCGGTCCCCCGGTGGCCGGACCGCCCGCCGGCGCGGCGTCGCTGCCCGCACGCGCCTTGAGCTTCTCGAACGCCGATTCGCGGTCGAGGGTCTTCTCGTACTGGCCGGCGACGATCGAGCCCCCCACCAGCTTGCGCCGCTCGTCCGGCGTGATCGGCCCGATGCGCGAGCCCGGCGCGAGCATCCACGCCCGTTCGGTGACGCCCGGCGAGCCCTTCGCATCCAGGAACGACACCAGCGCCTCGCCGGTCGCGAGCTCGAGGATCGCCTTGCCGATGTCGAGCTTCGGGTTCGGCCGCATCGTGTCGGCGACCGACTTGACCGCCTTTTGGTCGCGCGGCGTGAACGCGCGCAACGCGTGCTGGATCCGGTTGCCGAGCTGGCCCAGCACCTTGTCGGGCACGTCGAGCGGGTTCTGCGTGACGAAGAACACGCCCACGCCCTTGCTGCGGATCAGCCGGACGACCTGCTCGATGCGCTCGAGCAGCGCCGGCGGCGCCTCGGAGAACAGGAGGTGCGCCTCGTCGAAGAAGAACACGAGCTTGGGCTTCTCCCGGTCGCCGACCTCGGGCAGGTTCTCGTAGAGCTCGGCGAGCAGCCACAGCAGGAAGGTGCCGTAGAGGCGCGGCGAGGTCATCAGCTTGTCGGCGGCGAGGATGTTCACGACGCCGCGTCCGTCGACGGCCTGAATCAGGTCGTCGACGTTCAGCATCGGCTCGCCGAAGAAGCGGTCGCCGCCCTGTTCCTCGAGCTGCAGCAGGCCGCGCTGGATCGTGCCGATCGAGGCCGACGACACGTTGCCGTACTGGGTCTTGAACTGCGCCGCGTTGTCGCCGACGTACTGCAGCATCGCGCGGAGGTCCTTGAGGTCGAGGAGCAGGAGCTGGTTGTCGTCGGCGACCTTGAAGGTCAGCGCGAGCACGCCTTCCTGCGTCTCGTTCAGGTTCAGCATGCGGGCGAAGAGCAGGGGCCCCATGTCGGACACCGTAGCGCGCACCGGGTGGCCCTGCTCGCCCCACACGTCCCACAGCGTCACCGGGCAGCTGCCCCAGGCAGGCTCGGGGAGGCCGAGCTTGTCGAGGCGCTCCTTGAGCTTGGGCGACATAGCGCCGGCGAAGGCGATGCCGGTCAGGTCGCCCTTCACGTCGGCCATGAACACCGGCACGCCGATGCGCGAGAACTGCTCGGCCAGCACCTGCAGCGAGATCGTCTTCCCGGTGCCCGTGGCGCCGGTGATGAGCCCGTGGCGGTTGGCCATCGCGGGCAGGAGGGCGAGCTCGTTTTCGCCGTGGCGGGCGACGGTCAGCGGATCGGCCATGGAAACCTCGGTTCTGCGTCGGGTCCAAGTGTAGCAACCTGCCTGGCGCCGGGAGGAGCGACGGGCCGGCGCTCGGTTGCCCCTCCAGGGCGCGCCGGGGCGGTCGCCGGGCGCCGGCCCCCGGGCCGATGCCTCCGGCAGGGGGCGCCTCCCCTGTCAATCGGGCCTGGTTTGAGGTACCATCCGACCCCATAAGCAGGTGATAAGCAGGAGAAATGGGCTGGGCACAGCCCATTTTTTTTTGGCGACGCGAACGATGGCGACGATGCTCTCGGACCTCATCGCGCGCACCGTGCCCGCGCTCGGGTACGAGCTGGTGGACTGGGAGGTCTCTCCCAAGGGCCGCATGGTGCGTGTTTTCATCGACAAGGACGGCGGCGTCGACGTCGAGGATTGCGCGCGGCTCTCGCAGCACCTGACGCGTCTGTTCGCGGTCGAGAACGTCGACTACGAGCGGCTCGAGGTCAGCTCGCCGGGTCTCGACCGGCCGCTCACCAAGGCGGCCGATTACGAGCGGTTCCGCGGGCAGGAGGCCACGCTGGTCCTCCGCGAGAAGCGCAACGACACGCGGAAGGTGCGGGGCGTGCTCGGCGGCCTCGACGGCGCGGAAGCGCTGGTCGAGACCGACGGCGGCACGGTGCGCATTCCGCTCGACCTGATCGAGCGGGCGCGCCTGGTCCCGAAGATCGAATGGAGAAAGTGACGATGGACGGCGGAAAGGAAGTGCTGCTGCTGGTGGACGCGCTCTCGCGGGAGAAGAACGTGCCCAAGGAGACGGTGTTCGCCGCGCTCGAGATGGCGCTCGCGTCCGCGACGAAGAAGCGCTTCGCCGACGACGTCGACGTCCGCATTTCGATCGACCGCGAGACCGGCGAGTACGACGCGTTCCGGCGCTGGACCGTCGTGCCCGACGAGGAGCACGAGGAGCCGTCGCGCCAGATCGCGATCACCGATGCGCCGGAGCGCGGCGAGAACCTCGCGCTCGGCGACATCGTCGAGGAGCCGCTCGACACGGTGCCATTCGGCCGCATCGGCGCACAGGCCGCGAAGCAGGTGATCCTGCAGAAGATCCGCGACGCGGAGCGCGAGCAGATCCTGAACGACTTCCTCGACCGCGAGGACAATCTGCTCACCGGGACGGTCAAGCGCATCGAGCGCGGCAACGCGATCGTCGAGTCCGGCCGCATCGAGGGCGTGATCCCACGCGACCAGCTGATCCAGAAGGAGATGCTGCGCGTGGGCGACCGCGTGCGCGCCTACGTGCAGAAGATCGACCGCACCGCGAAGGGGCCGCAGCTGATCCTCTCGCGCGTGTCACCGGAGTTCCTCGCGCGCCTGTTCGAGCTCGAGGTGCCCGAGATCGAGGAAGGCCTCATCGAGATCAAGGCCGCGGCGCGCGACCCCGGCATCCGCGCCAAGATCGCGGTCAAGTCGAACGACCCGCGACTCGACCCGCAGGGGACCTGCATCGGCATGCGCGGCTCGCGCGTGACCGCGGTCACCAACGAGCTCGCCGGCGAGCGCGTCGACATCGTGCTGTGGTCCGACGACCCGGCGAAGCTGGTCGTGAACGCGCTCGCGCCCGCCGAGGTGCAGAGCATCGTCGTCGACGAGGACAAGCACTCGATGGACGTCGTCGTCGACGAGGAGAACCTGGCGATCGCGATCGGCCGCAGCGGCCAGAACGTGCGCCTCGCTTCCGAGCTCACCGGCTGGCACCTCAACCTGATGAGCGTCGAGGAGTCGCAGAGCAAGCGCGAGGAGGAGACGGTTCGCGTGCGCGCGCAGTTCATGGAGAAGCTCGACGTCGACGAGGAGGTCGCCGACATCCTGGTGGCGGAGGGCTTCACGTCGCTCGAGGAAGTCGCCTACGTGCCGATCACCGAGATGATGGAGATCGACGCGTTCGACGAGGACACGGTCAACGAGCTGCGCAGCCGCGCGCGGAACGCGCTGCTCACCGAGGCTATCGTGCGCGAGGAGAGCGTGGAGAACGTCGAGGAGGCGCTCCTGTCGCTCGAGGGGATGGACACCGAGATCGCCAGCAAGCTCGCCGCGGCCGGCATCACGACGCGCGACGGCCTCGCGGACCTGGCCGGCGACGAGCTGGTCGAGATCACCGGCATCGACGAGACGCGCGCGCAGGCGCTGATCATGAAGGCGCGCGCGCACTGGTTCGACACGCCTGCCGACGCGGCGAACGCCGCGACCGCGCACTAGAGCGGACGCGACCCCCACCGAGGCGATAGCCCATGGCCCACACGACGATCGAACAATTCGCGACCGAGCTCAAGATGCCGGCGGGGGCGCTCATCGAGCAGCTCGCCGCGGCGGGCGTGGCCGCGAAGAAGGAAGGCGACAAGCTGACCGAGCAGGACAAGACGCGGCTCCTCGACTACCTGCGCAAGCAGCACGGGGCGGCCGCCGAGCCCAAGAAGCGCATCACGCTGACGCGCAAGCAGACCTCCGAGATCAAGGCGCCGGATTCGAGCGGCAAGGCGCGGACGATCCAGGTCGAGGTACGCAAGAAGCGCGTGCTCGTGCGCCGCGACGAGAGCGGAGAGCCGGCGCCCGCCGCCGAGGAAGTTGCGCCCGTGGTCGAGGCCGCGCCCGTCGAGGAGCCGCCGCCGCCCGTCGAGGCGCCGGTTCTGATGCCGGCGCCCGCGCCGGCTACCCCGCCGGCCCCTGCCGCCGCGCCGGCCGCCACCTCGCACCTGTCGGCCGCCGAGATCGCCTCGCGCGAAGCCGAAT
>DATLIR010000310.1:0-11666 GCA_035539315.1 Casimicrobiaceae bacterium | reverse complement strand
ATACGATCCGCTTCCGGCTCAAGGAGCCCGACGAACTTCCCCTCGACCAGGAATGCCCAGGGCGAGCGGATCCGCGGGTCGATCAGGCGCTTGAACGAGTAGACGTAGTCGTCGGCGGTGAGCTCGCGCGGCTTGCCGCCGAACGCCGCGTCGTCGGAAAAGCGGATGCCCTTCTTCAGCTTGACGGTCCAGGTCCTCGCACCGTCGGCGACTTGCGGCATGCCGTCGGCGGTAAGGGGCACCACCTTCGCCGGCCTCGCGAGGTAATCGTAGGTGTAAAGCGTCTCGAAGATGCCCTGCAGCACCGTCGCCGAATAGAGGTCGTGCACCGCCGCGGGGTCGAAGCCGGTCTCCGCGACCGGGAACACCTCGCGGATCACCTTGCTCATGTCCGGCGCGGCGGCGGCAAGCGGCGCGAGCGCGGCCGCCAGCGCGACGACCAGCGCGCGCAGGAACCGGGACGACGGCGTCGCGAGCCGCTTCATGACCGCGGCGCGAGGTCCATGTAGAGCCACTCGCCGTGCAGGATCGGGTGCTTCTTGTAGCCCTGCACCCAGGGCCGGATCAGCTGGTTGCGCTCGCGCGACACGTGCAGCGACCACGCACCGTCCACGTCCATCTGCCGCGTCATCTCGAGGAACAGAAGATTGCGTCCCGGAGCCTCGGGCGGCAGCGCGCGCGCCTTGTCGTAGAGCGCATCGAACGACTTCGATTCGTAGCAGCCATTGTTGCTCTGGTGCGTGTTCGGGCCGTACAGGAGCTGCATGAAGTTCTCGCCGTCGGGGTAGTCGGCGGTCCACGCGGCGCCCCACATCTGGATCTGGCAAGCCTTCGCCTGCTTCAGCGTGTCGCCGAACTTGCCGGCGTCGAACACCATGCGCACGTGGATCGAGTCGGCCGCCTTCTTCCACAGCTCGTTGAACGTGCGGTCGATCTGCGAGGTGCCGGTCGCCTGCCGGATCACCAGCGGCTTGCCGTCGGGCATGCGCCTCCAGCCGTCCGCGCCCTTGGCGTAGCCGAAACGGTCGAGGAGCTTGTTCGCGAGCTCGGGGTCGTACTGGTTGATCGAGCGGTACGACGGATCGTGGCCGACGACGCCCGCGGGCACGGGCATCTCGACCTTCACCGCCTGACCCTTGCGGACGATGTCGATCTCCTCGCGCACGTTGTACGACATGATGAGAGCCCGGCGCAGCGCGAGCTTCTCCGGCGCGAACCCCCCGACCACCGGGTCGCGGAAGTTGAAGAACGTGTAGGTGATCTCCGGGTCGATCGCCTTGAACAGCGTCACGCCCTGGTCGGCGAGGCGCGGGACGAGCTTGCCGTCGGGGCCGATCGCCTGCGGCCGGAACGTGCCGGGCAGGTTCAGGATGTCGAGCTCCTTGCCGCCGAACGCGAGCCAGCGGGACTGGTCCTCCTCGATGATCGAGATCTCGACGCGACCGATCTGCGGCATCTTCTTGCCGCGCATGTCCTTGACGAGCTTGTCGTCCCACGCCGGCTCGGCGGCCACGAAATCCCATGTGAAGCCGCGGTAGTCGGAGTTCGCCTCGAGCACGATGCGCGACGCGCGCTTCCATTCCTTCAGCACGTAGGGACCGGTGCCGACCGGGTGGCCACCGACGTCCTCGGCGCCGTAGTGGTCGACCACCTCGCGCGCCATCGCCCCGAACGGGATATGCGCGACGGTGTAGTTGAACAGGTAGTCCGGCGCGGTGAGCCGCACGACGAGCGTGTAGGGATCCGGCGTCGCCAGGCCCGCGACCCTGGCGTCGTAGTCGAACGTGCCGGACTTCTTCGCGGCCTGGATCAAGGCGTCGAGCCCCTCGATCTTGCCCTCGACCATGAACGCCCACGGCGAGCGGTTCTTCGGGTCGACGTGGCGCTTGATGATGTAGACGAAGTCGTCGGCGACGAGTTCTCGCTTGCGTCCCTTGAACGCGGGGTCGGGCGTGTAGAAGATGCCCTTGCGCAGCTTGTAGGTGTAGGTGCGCCCGTTGTCGGTGACCTGCGGCATCGCCTCGGCGACCATCGGCACGAGCTTCGCCGGCCGCGCCAGGTAATCGTAGGTCAGCAGGCGCTCGAAGATCGCCTCGTTGACCGTGTTCGAGTACAGGTCGGAGACGCGCGCCGGATCGAAGCTCGTCTCGGCGGCCGGGAAGGTGATGCGGTAGACCTTCGACGGATCCGCCGCGAGCGCGCCGGCGGCGGCAGCGAGCGCCGCGGCGGCGACGAACCCCCGGGCGAACCTGACGAACCGACGATTCATGGACTGCCCCGTGAAAAAAAGCCGCGCATAGTACCATTTCGGGCACCCATGCCACGGCAGGCGCTCCGGCAATGGATCGAGCGGGTCAAGCCCTCGGTCGACAGGATCACCCGCCACCCATGGGTGGTCCGCCACGTGCCCGCGCTGTCCGACCCGGACCTGTGGCACCTCAACCGCCGCTCGACCTCGCGCGGCGTCGCGGTGGGCCTCTTGTGCGGCCTCATTCCCGGGCCGGTGCAGGTCGCCGGCGCGATCGGATTGTCCCTCCTGTGGCGCGCCAACTTCCCGCTCGCCGCGCTCACGACGTTCTACACCAATCCATTCACCATCGTCCCGCTCTACGTGCTCGCCTACGAGTATGGGCGCCTGTTCTTTCCCGGCGCGCCGCACGCGGTGGCGGCGATGCCACCGTCGTTCACCGGCATCGCCAGCTACCTCCCCTCGCTCGCGACGTGGATGGCGGAGCTCGGCAAACCGCTTGCGCTCGGCATCGTCCTCCTCGCCGTGACGCTGGCCGCGCTCGGCTTCGTGACCGTGCGCATCGCCTGGCGGCTGCACGTCCTCGCGTCCTGGCGCCGCCGCGCCCGGCGCCGCGCCGCGCGGCCATGAAGCCGCGTTGGTGGGACGACGCCGCGCGCGACCTTGCGCGGCGCGACCCGGTCATGCGCCGCCTGGTGCGCCGCTACCCCGGCGCGAGCCTGAAGCGCCGCAGCGACGCGTTCACGGCGCTCGCCCGCGCGATCACCGGACAGCAGATCTCGGTGAAGGCCGCGGACGCGATCTGGCGGCGCTTCGTGGTGCTGGCCGCGCCCGCGCAGGCGACCCGGGCGTTCCCCCGCCTCGATCCGTCGGCCGTCGCCGCCGTGCCGGTCGCCGGGCTGCGCGCCGCTGGCTACTCGGAGCGCAAGGCGGCGTATGTCGCCGATCTCGCCGCGCATTTCGCGTCCGGCCGACTCGATCCGGTCGGCTGGAGGGCCCTCGACGACGAGGCGCTCATCGCCGCGCTCGTCGACGTGCGCGGCATCGGCCGCTGGACCGCCGAGATGTTCCTGATCTTCCACGAGCTGCGGCCCGACGTCTTCCCGGTCGACGACCTCGGCGTGCGCAAGGGCGTCGCCGTCCTCTACCGGCGTGGCGCGGCGATGACGCCCGACGAGGTGCGGACGTTCGGCGAGCGCTGGCGCCCCTGGCGCAGCGCCGCCACGTGGTACCTGTGGCGCTCGCTCGACCCGGTTCCCCTCGAATACTGAGGGCCGCAGCCCCCGAGGCCGGGCGCCCGGCGGGCAAAGGATGGGCAGTGACCGCCTGACCCATATCAAACCCGCGGTATCGGCCGCAGCGCATGATCGCTGCAAGACGCGATGCCGTCGCATCGCCCCATGGATCGCGCGGAATGCCGACGTCCCCCGCCCCCGACGCGCTCGACGATCCCGCGGACGTCGAGCGCGCGATCGCCCGGGTGCTCGCCGCCGAGCGCGCGGCACAGCAGGCCGTCGACCAGGCATCGGTCCGCGCCGCCGCGTCGACGGAATCCGCGCGCGCCACGACACGCGACGTAGCGGCACGAATCGAGCGGCGACTGAAGGCCGTGCGCGCCGCATTCGAGCGTCGCACCGCGCGAGAGGTCGCGTCGCTCGACGCGGCCGCCGGCGAGCAGGGGATGCCGCGCACGCTGTCCCTCGCCGACCTGGCGCGTGTCGACGCGGCCGTCGCTGCGCTCGCTCGCCGGCTGACGAGCGGCGGGGCGTGACACGATGGGAAGCCTCGAGTACGCGCATGCGCGGATGTCGGCCCGGCACGGCGCGCGGCCCGACGATCTCGCGTGGCGGCGCATCGAGCCGCTGCGCGAGCTCGCGCCGATGCTCGATGCCGCTCGCGCCACCGCGTTGCGGCCGTGGATGACCGGCATCGGCCCGTCGACCGCGCCGCACGCCATCGAGGCGATCCTGCGCCAGCGCTGGCGCAAGCTCGTCGACGAGGTCGGGTCGTGGATGCCGGAGGCGTGGCGACCCGCGGTCCATTGGTGCGCAGTGCTGGCCGACCTGCCCGCCGTCGCGCATCTCGCGCGCGTCCGCGCGCCGTACCCGTGGATGCACGACGACCCCGTCCTGCGCGAGCTGATCGCGGGGGGCAGCGACCCGGCGGCGGCGCGCGGACCGGACGGCCCGCTCGCGCCACTCCTGCTCGACGCCGACCATGTCTCGCACGCCTGGCAAGCCGAATGGCGGAGGCGGCTTCCGGAATGCTCCGCCGAGACTGGAGTGCTTGTCGACGCGATCGCTCACGCGATCACCTCGCATGTCGCGGCGCTGCGCGACCCGGCCATTGTCGACGCGACGCCGCTCCTGCGCTCGCTCGAGGCGCGGCTTGCCCTGCTGTTCCGTCGCGCGACGCTCGACCCGGCCGCGGCGTTCGCGTTCCTCGGACTCGTCGCGCTCGACCTCGCTCGCCTGCGCGGCGAGCTCGCGCGCCGCGCCTCGTTCCCGGGCACGACGTTCGCCGGCTTCGCCCTCGCGGGCCGTCCCGCATGATCCGGCCGCGTCCCGCGCGCTGGTTCGAGATCCTCGCCGCGCGCGACGACGCGACGCTCGCCCTCGAGTCGCTGGCCGCGACCGGCGCTGTCGAGCTCGAAGCGCGCGCCGGCGTTGCGCTGCCCGCTTCGCTTGCGGACCTGCGCCCCGGACTCGCCGAGTTCGCCGAGCTCGCGTCTCGCTATCGCCTCTATTGGCCCGCGACGCGCGCCGCGCCCACCGCCTTTCCGGAGTCGCCGTCGGCGACGCTCCAGCGCAGCCTCGCGCATCTTCGCGCGTGGGCGCTCGACGCCGAGCCCGCGATTCGCCAGCTGCAACGCAGCCAGGGCGAGCGCGACGAGCTGCACCTGTGGCGCGGCGCGCTCGGCGACTTCGCCGATTCGCCGATCGACTTCGCGCACGTCGCCGGAGCTGGGCCGGTGCTGCACGCGCGACTTCTCGTCTATCCGGCGGATGCCGTGCCCGAGCTGCCGCGCGGCACGCTCGTGCGCACCGTCGCCGCCGACCCTTCGGCGCTTCATCTCGCGGTGCTCGTGGTCGGCGACGCGCGCGACGTCGAGGCGCTCGCGCGACAGGCCGCGCTGGTCAAGGGACGCCTGCATCCGGCGCCGACCTGGTTCGCCGCCGACATCGGCGAGACGCGCCGACGCATCGACGCGCGCCTCGAGGCAATCGACGCGGACGAGCGCCGCTCCGCGCAAGAGATCGGCGTCCTTCACGCGAAGCACGAAATCACGCGCGCGCTCGCGGACGCCGACCGGTTGCAGTGGCTCATCCGCAACGTGCGGGCGCTGGAGGCGGGCGAGCATTTCTGCTGGATCACCGGCTGGACCAGCGACGCCGATGGGCGCCGCATCGCGGCGGCGCTCGAACGATCCGGCACCCGCGCGCTCCTTCGCTTCGGGCAGGCGCGGCCGGACGCGCAGGCACCGCTGCTGCTCGCCAACGCCGCGTGGGCGCGGCCGTTCGAGGTCTTCTGCCGCGCGATGGGCATGCCGTCGTCGAACGAGGCGGACCCGAGCGCGCTGCTGGCCCTCGCCGTCCCGCTGATGTTCGGCTACATGTTCGGCGACGTCGGGCAGGGGCTGGTGATCGCCGCCGCCGGGTTCGCGCTGCGCGCGCGCTTCCCGATCGCGCGGCTCTTCATCGCGGGCGGGCTGGCCGCCGCGGTGTTCGGCGCGCTGTTCGGCAGCGTCTTCAGCGTGCATGCGTTCGCACCGCTCTGGGTGGCGCCGCTCGACGCGCCGCTTGCGATCCTGCTGGTCCCGCTCGCCGGCGGCGCGGCGCTCCTGACCGTGGGACTCGCGCTCAATGCGCTGGAAGCATGGTGGCGCGGCGAGTTCGCCGCCTGGCTCGCGACCGACCTCGGCTACGGAGCGGCCTACCTCGGAATCGTGGCGGGCTTCGTCCATCCCTACGGGTTCGCGGTGGCGGTGGCGGGCGCGCTCGCGTTCTGCGTCGGGCGCGCGGCGATCGCGCACAAGTGGGTCGCCGCGTTGACGGCCATCGCCGCCCTCGCCGAGCGTCTCGTCCAGATCCTCATCAACACGCTGTCGTTCGCGCGCGTCGGCGCGTTCGCGCTGGCGCACGCCGGATTGTCGTCGGCGATCGTCGCGCTCGCGGATGCCGCCGACAACCTCGCCGCGAAGGCGATCGTGCTCGTGGTCGGCAACCTGGTCGTCCTGGCGCTCGAGACGCTGGTGGTGTCGATCCAGACGACGCGCCTGGTCCTGTTCGAGTTCTTCACTCGCTTCCTCACCGCCGGCGGACGGATCTTCCGTCCGCTGCCGGCACCGCCGTCCTTCACGCAGGAGATCGCTCGATGAAGCCTTCGCACAAGCTCGTGACCGCCCTGGTCGCTCTGGCCGCCGTCTCGGCCGCCGTGGCCACCGGCCTCGCCGTGATCGCTCCCGCGGCGTTCGCGGCCACCGGCACCGCGGGCGGCAGCCTGCCTTCCGACGCGTGGAGCTTCGGCCTCCTCGGCGCGGCGCTCGCCACCGGATTGTCGTCGCTCGGGGCCGGCTATGCCGTGGCCAAGGTCGGCACGGCCGCCGTCGGAGCGCTCGCGGAGAAGCCCGAGCTGTTCGCGCGCCTGCTCATCTTCGTCGGGCTGGCGGAAGGCATCGCGATCTACGGCCTCATCGTGTCGATCCTGATCCTCAATCGCCTCGTCGCGTGACGCGGAGGGTTCGCGTGCCCGCCCCCATCTATCTCGGCGACGAAACGTCGGCCGCCGGCTACGCGCTCGCCGGCGTCGACGCTCGCGTGCCCGACGCGGGCGCCGAGACCTTGGCACTCGCGCGGGCCCGCGCCGAGGCACCGCTCGTTCTCGTTGCCGCCGAGGTCGCGGCCCGCGTCGACGTGGCGGCCTGGCGCGCGGCGGCGCTGGCGCTCTCACCGCTCACGCTCGTCGTTCCCGATCTCGCCGGCACCGCGTGGCTCCCCGACGTCGCGGCCGACATCCGTCGCGACCTCGGCCTCGAAGGCGCGCCGTGAGCGCCGAGCGACAGGCTGCCGCGCTCCTCGCGCTGGTCGAGGCCGATCGCGCGCGCCAATGCGACGCGATCGACGCGGAGGCGCGCTCGCGCGCCGATGCGATCGTGCGCGAGGCGCATGCCGCGGCGCGCGCGCGGATGCGCGCGGCGTTCGCGGAGGAACGAGGACGCATGGAAGCCCGCGTCGCCGCCGCCCGCGCGAATCTCGAGACGCGGCGCCGCGCGGCGGCGAATTCGTTCGCGGCCGCGCAGATCGCGGCGGGCGCCGACCGGTTGCCCGCGGCGCTGGAGGCGCGCTGGGTCGACGCGGCGACGCGGCGAGCCTGGGTCGACGATGCCGTCGGGCAGGCGCGCGCCCTGCTGCCGCGCGGCGCGTGGCGGATCGTGCATGCGCCGGGCTGGCCGCGTGACGAGCGCGATGCGCTCGCAACCGACCTCGCGAGCACGCATGGAACGACCGTGACCTTCGCCGAGGACGCTACGGTCGGTGCGGGGCTCAAGCTCGCCGCGGCCGGGAACGTCGTCGACGGCACGCGCGCGGGGCTTCTCGCCGATCGCGCCGAGATCGGCGCGCTGCTGCTGGCCGCGCTGGAGGCACGATGAGCCGCGCGGCGATTCGCTGGATCAGCGGCCCGGTGCTGCGCGCGACCGCGTCGGGACCGTTCTCGATGCGCGAGGCGGTACACGTCGGCGAGGCGGGGCTGCTCGGCGAAGTGGTGCGCATCGAGGGCGACGAGATCGTCGTGCAGGTCTACGAGGACACGACCGGCTTTCGTCCCGGCACCGCCGTGGTCGGGACCGGCGCGCCGCTCGCGATCCCGCTCGGTCCGGGGATCCTCGGCAACATCTTCGATGGCCTGATGCGCCCGCTCGCCGGCGCGGCGTCCGCATTCGTGCAGCCGGGCATGCGTCGCGCCGAGCCGCGCAGCTTCGCGTTCACGCCGCGCGTCGCGGTCGGCGACGTGCTGACGCCCGGGGCGATCCTCGGCACGGCGACCGGAGCTAGCACCGGCCCGCAGGCGTGCCTCGCACCTCCCGATGTCGGCGGGACGGTGACCCGGGTGAGGCCCGAAGGACCGATGCGCGAGGACGACGTCGCGTGCGCGCTGCGCCTCGCCGACGGATCGGAGCGCGATCTCACGCTCGTGCACGCGTGGCCCGTGCGCGTCCCCCGCCCGGTCGCGCGCCGGCTGCCGCCGCTGGCGCCGCTCGTGACCGGCCAGCGCGTGGTCGACAGCCTCTTCCCGGTCGCCCTCGGCGGCAAGGCCGCGGTGCCGGGCGGCTTCGGCACCGGCAAGACGGTGCTGCTCGAGGCTCTAGCCAAGGGATGCAGCGCGGACGTGATCGTGTACCTCGGATGCGGCGAGCGCGGCAACGAGATGGCGGGCGTGCTCGACGAGTTTCCGCGCCTCACCGATCCGAGGAACGGGCAGCCGCTGATGAACCGCACCGTCGTGATCGCCAACACGTCGAACATGCCGGTCGCCGCGCGCGAGGCGTCGATCTACGCGGCGGTCACCGTCGCCGAGTACTTCCGCGACCAGGGGCTCGCCGTCGCGCTGATGGCCGACTCGACGTCGCGCTGGGCGGAGGCGCTGCGCGAAGTGTCGGGTCGCTTCGGCGAATTGCCCGGCGAAGGCGGTTACCCGGCCTACCTGTCGTCGCGGATCGCCGACTTCTACGAGCGCGCGGCGATCGTCGAGCCCCTCGCCGGCGGCACTGGATCGGTCACGGTGATCGGTGCGATCAGCCCGCCGTCGGGCGATTTCTCGGAGCCGGTGACGAGCCACACCAAGCGCTACGTGAAGGCGTTCTGGGCGCTCGACGTCAAGCGCGCACAGGCGCGCTTCTACCCGGCGATCCACCCGCTGCAGTCGTATGCGGAAGGCGCCGAGTCGTTTGCGCCGTGGTGGACGGCGGAGGGCAACAGCGACTGGATCGCGCTGCGGCGCCGTTTCCTGACGCTGCTCGACGAGGAGGCCCGCCTCGAGCGCATGGCGCGCATCATCGGCCGCGACGCGCTGCCGGTGCGCCAGCAGCTCACGCTGCTGTGCGCATCGCTCGTCAACGAGGCGTTCCTGCGGCAGTCCGCGTTGTCGGAAGTCGATCGCGTGTGCACGCCGGCGCGCCAGGGCGCGATGATGCGCATCCTCGGGCGCTTCGTCGACCTCGCGGAGCGCGCGGTCGGCTCGGGCGTGCATCCCGACGCGATCGCCTCGCTCGCGTGCCTGCGCCCGCTGCAGCGGATGGGCGAGGAGATCGGCAACGACGAGGTCGCGCGCATCGCGATCCTCGCGGCCGACGTCGAGCGCGAGTTCGCGTCGCTGGCGGCGGGCACGGGAGGCGGCGATGCGCCTGACCGTTGAAGGTGCCGCGACGCGCCTCGAAGGCCCGCTGCTGTTCCTGCGGCGCACCGTCGACGCCGGGCTCGGCGACGCGGTCGAGGTGCGCGGCGCCGACGGCCGCTCGCGCCTGGGTCGCGTGGCGGCGCTCGATGCCGACATCGTGACGATCGAGGTGCTCGAGTCGACGTCGGGGCTGTCGCTCGCCGGCACGGTCGTGCGCTTCGTCGGCGAGCCGCTGTCGTTCGGGCTTGCGCCTTCGATCCTCGGCCGCGTGTTCAACGGGGTCGGCCAGCCCATCGACGGCGGGCCCCCGGTCGCGGCTCGCGAGCACTATCCGATCGACGGGTTGCCGATCAACCCGGTCGCGCGCGCGTCGCCGCGCGATTTCATCGAGACCGGGATCACGACGCTCGACCTGATGAACAGCCTCGTGCGCGGCCAGAAGCTGCCGCTGTTCTCCGGCGGCGGGCTCCCGCACGACCGGCTCGCGATCGAGATTGCCGGGCATGCGCGGTTGCGCGGAGCCGCGCGCGACGACGCGTTCGCGATCGTGTTCGCCGGCATCGGCGTGCCGTGGGAGAGCGCCGAGTACTTCCGCCGCAGCCTCGAGCAGAGCGGCGCGCTCGAGCGCACGGCGCTGTTCCTGAACCTCGCGTCCGACTCGTCGACGCAGCGCCTGCTGACACCGCGCTATGCGCTGACCGCGGCCGAGTACCTCGCCTTCGTCGAGGGCCGGCACGTCCTAGCCATCCTGACCGACATGACCAACTACGCGGAGGCGCTGCGCGAGGTCAGCTCGTCGAAAGGCGAGGTGCCCAGCCGCAAGGGCTTCCCCGGCTACATGTACTCGGACCTGGCGACGCTGTTCGAGCGCGCCGGATGCCTCCGCGGCCGCGCGGGAACGCTCACGCAGCTGTCGATCCTCACGATGCCGGCCGACGATATCGGCCATCCCATACCCGACCTCACCGGCTACATCACCGAAGGCCAGATCGTGCTCTCGCGCGATCTCGACCGGCGAGGCGTCTACCCTCCGGTCAACGTGCTGCCGTCGCTGTCGCGCCTGATGAAGGACGGCATCGGCGCGACGTACACGCACGCCGACCACCCGGCGCTCTCCGCGCAGCTCTACGCCGCGTACGCGCGCGCGGTGCAGGCGCGCGTGCTCGCGAGCGTCGTCGGCGAGGAGGGGCTCGGCGACACCGATCGCCGCTACCTCGCGTTCGGGACGGCATTCGAGCGCACGCTCGTGAACCAGCCCGCCGCTCGCACGCTCGAGCGGAGCATGGAGATCGGCTGGTCGCTCGTCGCCGGCCTGCCGCGCGCCGAGCTCACGCGCCTCTCCGACGCGCAGATCGCGGCGCACGCGGGTGGCGACGAGGCGCGGCGCGATGGCTGACACCGATGCCACCCCGACGCGCAGCGCCGTTCTCGAGCTCAAGGACGAGCGGCGCTCGATGCACGAGGGCTATGTCTTCCTCGACGAGAAATGCCTGCTGCTCGCCGGCGAGATGCTGCGCGAGCTTCGTCGGCACGACGAGTCGCGGCAGGCGTTCGAGGCGGCGCGGCGGGACGCGCTGGCCGCGCTCGAAGCCGCGATCGCGCGCCATGGGCTGGACGGCCTCCAGGCGTTCCCCGCGGCCGATGCGACCGGTCTTGACGTGCGTCGCACGCCGCGGACCTTGATGGGCGTCCGCCTGCAGGATGCGGCGCTCGCCGCGGGCGCGTCGTCCGCACCGCCCGCCGTGGCTCCCTCGCCCGAAGCCGAAGCCTGCCGCCGTGCCCATGCGCGGCTGGTCGCCCTGTCGGTTCCGCTCGCCGCGACCGCCGGCAACCTCGAGCGGCTGCGACACGAGTACCGGCGCGCCGTCCGGCGTGCCCGCGCCTTGCAGGATGTCCTGCTGCCCGAGATCTCGACGGCCGTGGCGTCGATCGAGACGCGCCTCGAGGAGCTCGAGCAGGAGGACGCCGTCTGGATGCGCCAGGGCGCCATGCGCCCGGTCTAGCCCTCGACGCCGCCGCGCCC